>JBAUGX010000071.1:0-3790 GCA_049679965.1 Vicinamibacterales bacterium | reverse complement strand
GTGCGCCGCCCGGGGCGCCCGCGCCGCCGCGCCCTGCCGCCGGCGGACCGAAGTTCACCGGGTTGCCGGACATGAAGATCGCGCCCTTGACGCCGATGCCGTAGAGATCAGGCCGCCCGATGTACTGACCCAACGGACCGTTTCCCGCCGAGTGCGCCCAGATAAACATGCTCTCGGGATTGCCCTTGTACTTGGTCACGTTGGCTTTGAGCCAGTCGATGAGAACCGGGATGTTGGTCGCGCTTCGCTGCAGCGTGACGCCGACCATGCCGTTCTCGGTCGCCCAGCGCCCGATGTTGTCGTAGAACTCGTTGGCCTCGACCGCCTGCTGCTCGATCTTGTTCCCGCCGCCCCCGGGGACGTAGATGATCACCGTGCGGTTCGAACCACCCTTGTCGGAGGTGAAGATGTCCGCGAGGTCTCTCGGCATCGGCCCGAAATTGACGTCACGATCCAGTGTGATCCCCGGATACAGCTTCAAGCCCTTGTTCGGCGCGGCCGCATCCACCGGCCAGTACGTGTTGTAGTCGTTCTTCGGAAAGAACGGCCGCACGAGCTTCGCCGTGCAGCCCGGCTCGACCACACGCCCCAGCTTCCTGAGCTCGGCCTCGACATTGGCCGGCCATTCCGCCTGCACCGTCGCCGCCATGCTGACGAAGACGGCTACTGCTGCCAGCGCAGACAGCAGGTTTCTCGCCGGCCTCCCGACATTCGTCGTGTTCTGTTCGGATCTCATCGTGCCTCCTTCAGGCGATCGTGACGTCTCACGCAGGGCATTGTATACGCGGCGAAGATCCCGCTGGACCGAGTTGTTGTCAAGTGAACCTTTTCACTCTCCGGCAGCAGAGGACCCAAAGCGGTCGCGTTGGCGAGAACGTTGCGGGGGGAATTGGCGCGAAACGGCGGTGGGACCCGTCAGCGGGGGCTTTGATTCGAAGACGCCCGGCGAAAGAACGGTGCGCGCGCCGGCAGCGTAAACCACAGCAGCACGCCACCCGGCACGACGAGCGCGGCTTGATGGAGCAGCGGCCACAGCCCCGTGGTGATCAGCGCGACTGCGACCATCGCGCCAATCTCTGGCGCGCCCAGGTCCGCGCGGAGCGACACGACTGGCGCATGGGACCGTGCGTGGAGCGACTCCCCGAGACTCCGCGACGGGCGTTCGTCCGCAAGGTGTACACCGCTTTGCTCCAGCACGTCTTCGGTCTGCAGGGACGGTGGCTCAGGCGCCGGGACCACCGGCCGAGCTTCGGGCGCGTGTTTCTCGGCCAGACCATCCAGGCCGTCGAGGAGAGCATCAAGGCCTGTCGAGAAGGCTCCCCCCTTCACTACATCTTCGACCTGGACCTCTTCGGTCTGAATGAGCTGAATGGACGGTGGGTCAGGGGCCGGTACCAGCGGCGGAGCTTCCGGCACAGATGTCTCGGGTAGATCATCGAAGCTTTCGAGCAGGGACTGGAAACGTGCTTCAAAGGCCGATCCATCGAACCGCTCGTCATCGGGACCCGCCAACTGCTCGGTGGGAGCCGGCACTGCCGCCGGACGCACCAACTCTACAATCGCGGCAGAATCGTCCCGTTGACGCATCATCGTGAGGACCTCGGCGACGGAACCGCACGCTGGCAACGAAGCATCCTGATCTTCCCTCCTCCCAAATACATATCGGCCCCGGGTTCCTGGCCGCGTATCCCCCCAACACGCCGCAATCAGGGTGACCCTGAGTGCAACAACAGGAAGTTCCGGGCAAAGTCTGTCGGACGGTCGTGAGCTGTGGCAAGATTCCCCGGCAGCACGCCCGGCTGCGCATTCCGAAGAGGGACAAGCGATGATGAACGTCGACACGGCAGACGCAACCAAAGCGGTGCAGTCAGGCGAGCCCGAGCAGCGACTGGAGCGGCGGGTCACCGGGTGGATCGGCAAAGCGGTACGCGTCGAGGGGAAAGTGATCGGCACCGAGGACCTGACGATCGAAGGCGGCGTGAATGGCTCGATCGAATTGGGGGACCACTCCCTCACGATCGGCCTTGGCGCGGGTATCAAGGCCGATCTGCTGGCGCGGATTGTCGTCATCAACGGGGCTGTCACGGGCAACGTTCAGGCAACCGAACGCGTCGACTTGCGCGCCACCGGATCAGTCGACGGCAACATCAGCGCGCCGCGGCTGCGGCTCGCGACCGGCGCCCTGGTCCACGGCAAGATCGAGTGCGGGAGCTTCGGGGAGAAGTAGACGTCACCAGCCTCGAGCGCCGCTCGGCGCGACGGCGTCCGCCAGACGCGCAAAATACTCCTGGCGCGCGATGGCGACGGCGCCAAGCGAGGCAAGATGCTCGGTGCACCACTGCACGTCGAGCAGCCGCATGCCGCTCGCCCGCATCACGTCGAGGAGCGCCATCAGCGCGACCTTCGACGCGTCCCGCTTTCGGTGGAACATCGACTCGCCGGCGAAGAGACGCTCCACGCGGACGCCGTACAGCCCCCCAGCCAGTTGGCCGTCGCCATCAAAGACCTCGACGCTGTGCGCCCATCCCAGCTGGTGCAACCTCGTGTAGGCCGCGATGAAATCTTCGGTGATCCAGCCGTCCTCCCGGGACGGATCGGCACAGCCGCGAATGACCTGCGCGAAACAGGTGTCGATCCGGATCTCGTATCGCCTTGCGCTTCGCCGCATGGACTGCGTGACGCGCAGCGCGTCGAGCGGCACGATGCCCCGCGGATCGGGCGACCACCAGCAGAGCGAGCCCGGCAGCGCGGTCGTCTCCATCGGGAAGATGCCATGGCGGTAGGCGCTCACGATCGTCGAGGGCTCGAGATCGCCTCCCACGCTGACGAGGTCGCCCTCGGGCAGAGCCGACGGCGGCGGAAAACGCCAGCGGCTCGGCTCGACCGGCTGCGGTGTCGTGGCAAAGTCCGTCACAAGACCAATCGTAGCGCGCGGCCGCACATGCGCTACTCTGTTACGTATGGCCGACAGGGTGGGCGACCAGAACCAGACCGGGGGTGCGGTCAAGGAGCGCGTCCAGGGGAAGACCAAGGAACCGGCGCTCTACGGCGTCGTCCTGCTCAATGACGACTACACGCCCATGCAGTTCGTCGTCGACGTTCTCGAGGCGGTGTTCCAGAAATCGCCGGCCGAGGCGTACCGCATCATGATGCAGGTGCACGTGAACGGCCGCGGCCTGGCCGGCATCTACCCGTGGGAAGTGGCGGAAACCAAAGTCGACACGCTGATGTCGCAGGCGCGCGAGGCCGGGTTCCCGCTGCAGGCGACCATCGAAGACGCGTGAGGGAATGAACGCCCGTGTTTTCAGCCGCGCTTGAAATCGTCCTCAATATCTCGCTGCGCGAAGCGATCTCGCGGCGACATGCGTATCTCACGCTCGAGCACCTGCTCTATGCCCTCGCGCACGATCCGGAGGGCGAGCGGATCCTCGCGGCCTGCGGCGCGGACCTGCCGGCGCTGCGGCAGGCGCTCGGGACGTACTTGGACGAGTCCATCGAGCGCCTGCGCCGCGGCGCCAAACAGGAGCCGGAGCAGACGCTGGCGTTCCGCCACGTTCTGCAGACCGCGATTCTGCACGTCCAGAGCGCGCAGCGCGACGAAGCGAACGCCGGCGACATCCTCGCGGCGATCCTGCAGCAGCCCAAGAGCCACGCGGCCCAGCTGCTGACCAGCCAGGGCATCACCCGCCTGGACATCCTCAACTACATCTCGCACGGAATCGCGAAGACGCCGCTGACGTCCGGGGCGCCCGCCGCGGCCGGTCAGCCGGCCGGCGCCGACGCCGGCGCC
>JBAUGX010000070.1:0-26734 GCA_049679965.1 Vicinamibacterales bacterium | reverse complement strand
GCCGGAGCCTGCGCCGGGGTCGTTGCTGTCGCCGGCGGCTGCGGAGCCGGGGTCTGCGCGCCCACCGGCGCGGCGAGCATCCCGATCACCACTCCCATCTGGAAGGTTCGCAAGGCTAGGCTCCCCTCCCACCGCGCCCGGCCGGTGCGGGCGGGGCCGGCGGATTGTCGAGCAGGACGAAGGTCGTCGCGGTACACGTCGCGGTGATCGTCGAGTTGGTATCGGGCATCGGATGCGTTCTCATGTCCAGCCCGGAGATATTGATGATGCGGGCCATCTTGCCCACGCGGTCGTAGAACAGTGCGAGGTTGTGGTACGTGCCCTCGAGATCCAGCGAGATCGGCCACTCGGAATGCAGCTGCTTGGTCACGGTCGCCGCCGGCTTGAATGCCTTGATCGTCAGATTGGACTGGACGGCGATGCCCTGCAGGCCTCGCAGGAGTTCTGCGGCGTCCTTCTCTTCCGGAAGGATCGTCTTGAGCGTGCTCAGGCGTGACTCGAGCTCGGCGACATCCGCGCGGAACTCGGGCAGCTTTGCCGCAGTCGCCCTCCCTTTCGCGTTGTCAGCCTGGAGCGTGGCCAGCTGACGCTGCCTGGTGGCCAACTCGGCGCGCTTCGGCGTGTCGTAGTAGTAGAAAAATAGACCGCCAGCGACAGCTGCGATCCCGACGAAGATGCCGAGCTGCGCATACCACGGTAGTTTTGTAAGTTTCAGATCCATTTGACGATCCGTTCTCTACCTGTATCGGGGTCTCTTCCCGTTGTCTTTATCACTCGCTGGGGACTGACTTCCATCCGACCCTACCGCCCTGCCGGCGGTGGTGCCGTCGGCGCCGGAGCGGGCTGAGCAACGCCCGGCGGCTGGAACTGCGCCTTGATGACGAACTTGGTCACGTCCAAGTCGCTCGCATACCCCGCCGGCGGCGGTCCCGTCTGGGTGCTGACGATGTCGATCTCACGCTTGAAGTAACCCGAGGCTTCGAGGTTGTTGATGAAATCCGGCAGCCGCGTCAGGATGGTGACGTTCCCTTCCATCGCGACCTCGCCGTTGGCCCCCTGCTTGACGGAAGACAGCCACAGCCGATCAGGCAGCGCGCGACTGATCTCGTCCAACATGTGCACCGGCCCGGTCTGCTGGCCCTTGAGCTCCTCGATGAGTGTGACACGCTGCGTGAACAGCCGTCGTTGCTCCTCGACGCGTGCGACTTCCTGGATGAGCGCAGCGAGTCGCGTCTTCTCCCGCTGCTCGGCCGCAATCTGGGTGTCGAGCTGAGTCGATTGGCTCGAGAGGCTCCAGAACCGCCAGCCTAGCGCGACGGCCGCCAGCACGACGATCACGCTGCCACCAAGGACGGCCTTTTGACCGGCGTCGAAGGTGACCTTCTTCTTGGCCTTGCCGCGCTCGGCCGCGAGGAGATTGATGCGAATCATCGGTCACCCGCCTTTCTGAGCGCGAGACCAACGGCAACAGCTGCCGTCTGCGCAATGGCGTCAACGTCAGTAATCCCCAGCTTGCCGGGATCGAACGCGATCTTCCGGAAGGGATCGAACGGTTCCACGGGCGAGCCAAAGCGGTCCTCGAGTGAGCGGAGCAGGCCGTTGATGCGCGACGATCCGCCGCTGACCACAATCCGATCGATGCGGTCGGAGGACGCCGTGGCCTTGTAGAAATCGAATGTCTTTTCAATCTCGAGAAGCACGTTTTCGGTGATCGCGTGCAGCGCCGGCTTGACATCCTCGAAGCTGATGCCGTCGACCGACTCGCCCTTCTTGGCCTGCTCGGCCGTCTCGAACGACACGCTCAGCTCCTTTTGGACCGCTTCCGTGTAGGCATTGCCCCCGATCGAGATGTCCCGCGTGAACAGCGAATGCTCGCCGCTCAGGATGTTGATGTTCATGGCGCTCGCGCCTGCATTCAGCAGCACAATCACCGAGTCGCGCTCGAGGCCGTAGTTGAGCTCATAGGCATTCTGCAGCGCGAACGCGTCCACGTCGACGACCACCGGAACACGTCCCGCCTGCGAGATGACGCCGGTGTAGTCGGCGATCTTCTCCTTCTTGGCGGCGACCAGCAGCACGTCCATCGTCCCTTTGGAGTTCGCCCCGGTGCCGGGATCGAGAATCTGGTAGTCGAGGCTGACGTCCTGGATGTCGAACGGCACATACTGTTCGGCTTCCCAGTAAATCGACTCGGCCAGCTCGGTTTCGCTCATCACCGGCAGGGTGATCTTCTTGACGATAACCGCGTTGCCCGAGAGCGAGACAGCGACTTCTTTCGACTTGAACGCCTTGTTCTCGAACACGCGGCGAATGGCCTCGGCCACCGCCGAGCCGTCGATAATCGCGCCATCGACAATACTGTCAGGCGGCACGGGCTGGACGGCGAAGGCCGCGACCCTGTAACCCTTGCCGGACGCCCGCAGCTCGATCGCTTTGACGGCGCTCGACCCGATGTCAAGGCCCACAGCGGCTTTCGGCTTATTTATGCCAAACACAATTTTGAGTCCCAGACTTCTATCCCCGGGCGACCCCTCCGGGCCATCCAGGTCAATGTCGCCCAGCCAGGTGATTCTAGTCCAAAAGATGGCGACAAACTGGCCTTGCCGCAGTATATCGGCACCAGCGCAAGCCGGCTTGAGAGCCGATGCGAAGACGTGCAGCTGCGAGCTCCAAGCCCCCTTGACAGTGCTCAGAAGGGCACGTATGCTTTGCGTTTACCGTTGCCTGGACCTGCCCGACCGACTGCGTCCGGGCGGGAAAATCCCCCGAACATCGGTCAAATGCAGGCGGAACAATGTCTGCGAAAATGAGCAAGAAAGGGCGCTTTTCGAGGAATGTCTACGTTCATAGCAGGGACTGAGCAGGCCGCCCGACAGCGCGGCTGGCACCTGATCGACGCCGACGGACGCGTGCTCGGGCGCATCGCGACCGTCGTCGCGCGGCTCCTTCAAGGCAAGCACAAGCCCACTTACACCCCCTTCATCGACACCGGCGACCACGTCGTCGTCGTTAACGCAGCTAAAGTGAAGCTGACCGGCCGCAAGGAAGACCAGAAGATTTATCGTCAGCACAGCGGCTACGAAGGCGGACTCCGTGAGCGGCGCGCGCGGCTGGTGCGCCAGCACAAGCCCGAGCGGCTCGTTGAAGACGCCGTCCACGGCATGTTGCCCAAGACGAAGCTCGGCGCGGCGATGTACCGCAAGCTGAAGGTGTACGCGGGTTCGGATCACCCGCACGCGGCGCAGAAGCCGGCCAAGCGCGAGGTCGCCTAGCGTGGCCGCCGTTCAATACTACGCAACCGGGCGCCGCAAAACCTCGACCGCCCGTGTGTTCCTACGGCCCGGCACGGGCGCCATCAGCATCAACCATCGAAACTTCGACGCGTTCTTCACGACCGAAGCGCTTCGCACGCAAATCAGACAGCCGCTCCTGCTCACTGAGACGGCCGACAAGTTCGACATCCTGGCAACGGTCGCCGGCGGCGGCGTGTCCGGTCAGGCTGGCGCGGTACGACTCGGTATCGCACGGGCGCTGGTCGAGTACAACCTCGAGTTGCGCAAGCGGCTGAAGGACGAGGGGCTGCTGACTAGGGACGCCCGAGCCAAGGAACGCAAGAAGTACGGGATGGCGGGAGCGCGCAAGCGCTTCCAGTTCAGTAAACGGTAGGGGGGAGTTTGGCCGCGATATCGATGCAGGATCTACTGGAGGCCGGCGTCCACTTCGGGCACCAGACGAAGCGCTGGAACCCGAAGATGAAAGAGTACATCTTCGGCGAGCGCAATGGCATTTACATCATCGACCTGGGAAAGACGGTCAGGCTCTTCACCGAAGCCCAGGACTTCGTCAGCAAGCTGGCGGCCCAGGGCCGGACGATCCTGTTTGTCGGGACCAAGCGACAGGCCCAGGATGTGATCGCCGAAGAAGCGCAGCGTTGCGGCATGTTCTTCGTGAACGAGCGCTGGCTCGGCGGCCTGCTCACGAACTTCGCGACCATTCAGCGCAGCCTCGGACGGCTGCGCGATTTGGAAGCGATGGCCGTCGATGGTCGCTTCGATACCCTCTCGAAGAAAGAAATCGCGCGCAACGAGAAGGAGCGCCGCAAGCTGGCCAAGAACCTCGATGGCATTCGCGGTATGTCGCGGCTGCCGGACGCGGTCTTCGTCGTCGATACCAAGAAAGAGAAGATTGCCGTCGACGAGGCCCGCAAGCTGAAGATTCCCGTGATTGGCATCGTGGACACCAACTGCGATCCCGACGAGGTGGACTTCGTCATCCCGGGCAACGACGACGCCTTGCGCGCCCTGCGGCTGCTCGCCTCGCGGATCGCCGACGCCGTGATTGACGGTAAGGACCTGAAGCAGTCGGTCGACGCCGAGACGGCGCGCGAGGCGACCTCCGGTTCGGGCCGAGACGACGCCGCCAGCGAGGACGGCGCGCGCCGGCAGCCCGGACGTCCGACCCGGCGGGTCCGCGAAGCCGCCCCGGCCTCAGCGTAACCGGAGCTTCACGGCTCAAGCCTGAAGCCGGCTCCACCCGAGTGTGACGCCCTGAACCTTGAGTCGTGAGCCTTCCCTTCGCCGGCCGCGGGCCGGCGTTTTCAATTTGCAGGCCGGTCGTGTTGACCCCGGCCCGCCACGGAGATCGACATGGCACCCGAGATTACGGCCGCAATGGTCAAGAAGCTGCGCGACCAGACCGGCGCGGGGATGATGGAGTGCAAGGCGGCACTGACCCAGGCCAACGGCGACTTCGAGGAGGCCAACACCGTCCTGCGCAAGCGCGGGCTGGCGACCGCCGCGAAGAAGGCGGGGCGCACCACGAGCGAAGGGCTCATTGGATACCGGCTCTCGGCTGACCATGCCAGCGGCACGCTCGTCGAGATCAACTGCGAGTCCGATTTCGTCGCCAAGACCGACGACTTTCAACAGGTCGTCAAGGACGTCCTCACCGCCATCGAGCAGGCGGGCGACGCCGCAAACGATCTCTGGCTGAAGGATCCGCAGGAGCCGATCATCAAGCGCCTGACGCCCACCATTGCCAAGCTCGGCGAGAACATGGCAGTTTCCCGCTTCGTCCGGTACGCAGGCAAGGGCTACGTCGGTCAGTACATTCACCAGGGCGGCAAGCTCGGCGTGCAGGTCGAGTTCGGCGGCGTCACGCCCGACCTCGCCGCCCGCGAAGCGTTCACCACGCTCGTGAGGGAAATCGCCATGCAGATCGCCGCCGCGAGCCCGACGTACGTGTCACGCGCGGCCGTTCCGGCCGACGTCCTCGACCGGGAACGGGGCATCTACCGGGCGCAGATGGAAAACTCGGGCAAGCCCGCTCCGGTCATCGAGAAGATCGTCGAGGGCAAGCTCGGCAGCTTCTACTCGCAGGTCGTGCTGCCCGATCAGCCCTCGATTCGCGATCCGAAGATGACCGTGGCCGATGTCCTCGCCTCAGCGGCCAAGGCGCTCGGCGGCAACGTGACGATCACGCGGTTCGCCCGGCTGAAGGTGGGCGAAACAAGTCTATAATCTGGCTTCGTGACTGTCGCCCCCGTCCCCGCCTACAAGCGGGTCCTCCTCAAGCTGTCCGGCGAAGCCCTGATGGGCGAGCAAACCTACGGCATCGACCCGGCGGTCGCGACGCAGATTGCGCGCGACGTGGCCGAGATTCAGCTCATGGGCGTCGAAACCGCCATCGTCATCGGCGGCGGCAACATTTTTCGTGGCGTGGCCGCGAGCGCCCGGGGGATGGATCGTGCGACGGCCGACTACATGGGCATGCTGGCGACGGTGATCAATGCACTCGCGCTGCAGGACGCACTCGAGCAGCAGGGTGTCGTCACCCGCGTGGTGACGGCCATCGAAATGCGCGCCGTCGCGGAGCCATTCATCCGCCGCCGCGCCATCCGACACCTCGAAAAAGGCCGCGTCGTCGTCTTTGGCGCCGGCACGGGCAACCCGTACTTCAGTACCGATACGGCGGCGGCGCTCCGGGCCATGGAGATCAAAGCCGAGGTCATCCTGAAGGCCACCAAGGTGGACGGCATCTACGACGCCGACCCGATGATCAAGCCCAACGCCAACCGGTTCGATCGCATCTCCTACCTGCAGGTCCTCGAGCAGGGCCTTCAGGTGATGGACGCGACGGCCATTTCGCTCTGCATGGACAACCGGCTTCCGATCGTGGTGTTCAGCCTGCGGACGCCCGGCAACATCAAACGGGCAATCATCGGCGAGCCAATCGGCTCGCTCGTCACGGCATAGGACTATGGACGTCAGTGATCTGAAAGGACTGTACGCCGAAGCGAACAAACGCATGGCCGTGGTGCTCGAGCACGTCAAGCACGAGCTCGCGGGCGTCAGGACCGGCCGGGCGTCGGTGTCGATTCTCGATAGTGTGCACGTCGAGGCGTACGGATCGCGCCTGCCGCTCAATCAGGTCGCCGGCCTCTCGGTGCCCGAGCCGACGCTCATCGTGGCGCAGCCCTTCGATCCGTCGCAGCTGGGCGCCGTCGAGAAGGCCATCCGGGCTTCAGACCTCGGCCTGAACCCTGCGAATGACGGCAAGGTCGTTCGTATCCCGATTCCCGCGCTCACCGAGGAGCGGCGCAAGGAACTCTCGCGCCACGTGCACAAGCTCGCCGAAGAAGGCCGCAACAGCGTGCGGCAGGTGCGCCGCGACGCCAACGACCGGCTCAAGAAGCTGCTCAAGGACCACAAGATTTCGGAAGACGACGAGAAGAAGGGCCTCGAGGAAGTCCAGAGGCTGACCGACAATCAGATCAAACTGATTGACGACGCGCAGAAGAAGAAGGACGCGGACCTGCTGGGAAAATAGCCTCAGTCCCCAAAGGTGACGCCGAGCGCCTTCGCGGTCAGCACCACATCGAAATCCCTCGGCACGGTTCTCATCTTCCCCACCACGTCCTCGAGCCGTCGAGCCACGATGTCGGGCGGCGCGAACGCCACCATCGTGCCAAACTCGCCACGCCTGACAAGCTCCACCGCCTTGCCGCCGAAGCGTGTCGCCAGCGCCCGATCGAAGCTCGTCGGGGCGCCGCCCCGCTGCAGATGACCCAAGACCACGGACCGCGTTTCCTTGCCGGTCTCCTTCTCCAGCGCTCCAGCCACGACGGCGCCGATGCCGCCCAACCGTTCCGCTTTCCCGCCGGCTGCCGCTTCGACGAGCGACTGTTTGCCGCCTTTGGGAAACGCGCCTTCTGCCACGACGACAATGCTGAAACGCGCGCCCCACTTCTCGCGCTCGCGCAGACGCGCCGCAACCATCGAGATATCGAACGGAATCTCCGGAATCAGAATCGCGTCGGCGCCGCCCGCCACGCCGGCGTACAACGCGATCCAGCCGGCGTAGCGGCCCATGACCTCGACCACCATGATCCGGTGATGCGCCTCGGCCGTGGTGTGCAGCCGGTCAATCGCGTCCGTCGCAAACGCCACCGCGGTATCGAATCCGAAGCAGTTGGTCGTGCCGACGATGTCGTTGTCGATCGTCTTCGGCACGCCGACAATCGGGATCCCGCGCGCCCCAAATTGGTGCGCGATGGCGAGCGTGCCGTCGCCGCCGATGACAACGAGCGCAAGCAGCCCCATCTTGTCGAACATCTCGACGACGCGGTCGGAGTAGTCGACCGTGCCTCCGGACGTGGCGATCGGGTACGCGAAGGGATTGCCGCGGTTGACCGTGCCGAGAATCGTCCCGCCGAGCCGCAAGATGCCCGTGACGTCGCGCGGCGTCAGGACCCGCGCCCGGCCCGGCTCAATCAGCCCGTCGAAGCTGTCTTCGAGCCCGACGCACTCGATCCCGGCACTCCACGCGGTCTTGACGACCGCACGAATGACGGCGTTGAGACCGGGTGCATCACCGCCGCCGGTGAGCACGCCGAGACGTTTCACGTGAGCCATGCGGCCGACTATATATCAGGAATATGCGACGACCGCGTTGCGGCCCGTGAAAGGCGCGTGGTACAATTTCCGCTTCTCGACGTGGGCGGCTAGCTCAGCTGGGAGAGCGCCGCGTTCGCAACGCGGAGGCCGCGAGTTCGATCCTCGCGCCGTCCACCAATTTTCCCTCAGCACTTCGCGATTTCTCTGGCCGTTGACCGCCAACGGCATCGCCGGTGTGTGCCGGCCCCGGAAGGTCCGATGGGGTGACTCCCCAAGCCAGATACCGCTGCGGTGCAAGATTTTCAACCTCCCCCGTTCTAAGGGCAGGAGGACTTATGAACGACCGCATCGCTTATCTGATGGCCGCCGGCCTCGCACTTGCCGCCACCCCACGCACCGTGATGTCCGCTTCACCTGTACGCCAGCCAGTTGGAGGCGTGGAGATCCTCGTTGGCGGCGCCCCGCAACCCCGGTACGCGCATGACGGCCGCTGGTACGTCGAGGCGCAGAAGGGGCGAGAGTATGCCATTCGGTTGCGTAACCCCTACGGCGTCCGTGTGGCCGTGGCGTTGGCGGTCGATGGGCTCAACACCATCGACGCGCGCGAGACGACCGCGAAAGACGCGCGCAAATGGGTGCTTGGCCCGTACGAGACCGTCACCATCAGCGGGTGGCAGACGAGCCGGACGGAGGCGCGCCGCTTCGAGTTCACGACCGAGGAGCGCTCGTACGGTCAGGCCCTCGGGAAGACGGCCAACCTGGGCGTGATTTCCGCCGTTTTCTTCAAGGAGCGCGTGTCCACGATCATGCCCCACACGCCGAACGATAGCGCGGGCCCGCGGGCCCCGGCCGCCCAGTCACCGGCGCCGGCGGCGTCGGCAGCGCCGGAAGCAGCCGCGGAGAGCGACAGAAAAGCCCGCGACGAGTTCGCCGCCACTGGCATGGGCCGCCGGACCGGTCACGCCGTCACGCAGGTCTGGCTGGACCTCGAAGACGCGCCGGCGCAGACAATCGACATCCGCTACGAATTCCGTCCGCAACTCGTCAGGCTCGGCATCCTGCCGCCCACTCCCACGGCCGATCCGCTGCAGCGTCGCGAGCGCGCGCGCGGCTTCGAGCCGGGCTTCAGCCCCGAACCGCCGCGCCAGCGGTGAGCGCTTAGGGAGGAATACGCCGTCATGGGCGCGCTTGGTTATCAAGTGTCCATGCAGGCGTTGGTCTCGGGACCGTCATTGAGTCCATTCGATCTCCTGACCGGCGAAAATGCCGACAAGAAGACCGCGTCGCTGTACTTTGATATCTATGGTGCATTAGGCGGGCGTGTCTCAGGGCCGTGCGTCAGGAAACGAACGCTCCGGAACGAGCGCGGCATAGGGATGCTGCACAGCACCGCGTTGGAGCACGGAACAGTCCCGCGCACGTGAGGTGCGCCGGGAGAATCACGTCGCATCAGCGTTGAAAATGCACGCTCGCGATGACGCTGAATGTTCTGGTCTTCAAAGCGGGGTCGCCGGCGGCTGGATTCTTGTCGATATCAAGGAAGCCCCAGTCGTAGCGTGCTTCAATACCCAGACGGCCGATCATCGCGCCGCCGCCGATGATGAAATTCACGTCGCCGCTCGTGGTGTCGTCCTTGATGTCTTCCTCGGCTGAGTCGGATGTGCCCCCACCAGATATCGTGATCTTCCCGCGCGCACGCAACAGAAGGCTGAAACCGAGGCCGGTCAGAAAGTAACCACTCTGTGGCCGGCTGCGTATCCGAGGGCCGATTCGAGCCAAGACTGCGCTCTCCAGGTAATCCAGGTCTTGATTGGCCGTCACGGTGACCCCACCGCCGCTCGCGGCTTGTTCCGCGCTCTTCCGGGTGTAGGCCGTCTCCACTTGAATGCCAGCCGTCGGTGCGACGGGAAATACGGTCGCGACGCCGAGAAGGAACCCGGCCGTCGAGTGGCTGGCCGCACCAAAATCCTCAAAAGCCGGAATCGTCGTGAACGCCGCACCGGCGAACAGGCTGGCAGTCGGCTGGGCCTTGGCCGACGTTGGGACGCAGAGCACAAGGACGCAACCAGCCGCCACAGCGGCAATCATTCGCTTCATGGTCCGCCTCCGGTCCGAAGCATACGCCGCTCTCTCACCAAGCGTCGGACAATCGCGACGGCTTTGGATCCACTCGAAGTCCCGCCGTGGCCGCACAGAGTGTGCGCCTGCGGCGCCCAGGCGCACACTCCCGGGCGCACAGAACTGCTCAGTTTTCCCCGGCTTCTCAGCCCGCCGTCCCGGGTACGGCGGTTGCTCCGCTCGAGCGACATGTACATCAAGAAGAACTTCGTTTGGGGCGGCGCGTAAGGACACGCTCGCACCTCCCGCACCCTCGCCCCCTGCACCTCGCACTTCGCGCATGTGCGCGCCTTAGCGTAGACTAGCCCGGTGAATCTCAGACGGCTCGGCATGGTCGCCGGAGGCCTGTTATTCGCGGCATCCATCAGCGCGGCGCAGCTCCCGCAGTTGCGCGGCGGCCAACGGCCCGGCGGCAGAGTGAGCAGCGGCATCAAGTGGGCGCGGTTTGACGACTTCGACGGCTCCTTTATTGTCTGCCGCTTGTACTTCGACATCGGAAACTGGGGGAACGGCGGCAACTGGCGCGTCGACTACCCCCGCGCCGACATCAACCTCACCTTCCGTCTTTCGGAACTGACCACGACTTCCGTGATGCGCCACCCCAGGGAGGAGTTCAATCACGTTGTCGTGAGGGCGACCGATCCCCTCATCTACCACTGCCCGTTCGTGATGATGACCGAGCCTGGTCGTCTGGACTTCAGCCCGGATGAAGCTGTTGGCCTCCGCGACTATCTGCTCAAGGGCGGGTTCCTGTGGGTCGATGATTTCTGGGGCACCTTTGCCTGGGAGAATTTCGCAGACCAGATGGCGGCGGTGCTTCCCCCCGGCCAATTTCCGATCGTCGAGCTCCCCCTGAGCCATCAAGTGTTTCATTCCCTGTACGAGATACGCCACAAAACGCAGATTCCCAATGCCGGCTTCTGGACCTCAACTGGCGGCGCCACGTCGGAGCAAGGCTTCGACAGCGCAGAGCCACACATCCGCGCGATCAGCGACGACCGTGGCCGCGTCATGGTGTTGATCTCACACAACACGGATTTCGGCGACGCGTTCGAGCGTGAGGGCGACAGCCATCAGTACTTCCTCCAGTTCGCAGCTGACGCCTATGCGTTCGGGATCAACGCGATCGTGTACGCGATGTCGCACTAGGCCTGCAGCAGTCGACGGAGCTTGCGCTCGGCCGCATCGTCGGCTGCGCTGCGTGTTTCAGCGCTCGCATCGATACCCAGTTCCTCGCTCGACCCATCGTCGTGCACCTCGACGACACGAGCCTTCCAGACACTCCCCTGCGGCTCTGAAAGCACCCAGTAGCGGCGTCCATTGATCTCGATGTCACGCGCCATGACCCACCTAATTCTGTTAGATCCTGTTACAAACCTGTGCACGAAACCGCACGTCATGTGGCGGTTTTGAACATCGGTTTAGAGGGCAAAGGGCCCCAATTCGGGTGGTTTCACACAACTTCTGGCCAGACGAAGAAAGCGTCTTGTGACCGGCACCTCTATTGCCATAGGGTAGGCAACCTCAGCTAGTGGAGGGGTGGCGGGATGTGGAATTGGTTCAATTGTTTTCTCTCGGGTCGCCACCGATACGGCGTTTCCTGCGAGCCGGGTGCCATCTTCCTTCGCTGTATGCATTGCGGTCGCCGATCGCAAGGGTGGTCGCTCAGCGGGAAGTCGTACGGACCGGCCGCACGCCAGGCCCCTCCCCCGGTGGTTCATAAAGTACCCGCGTCGGGCGCCCCTCGTCTCCACCGGCGCGCAGCCGCCCGGTAGCGGATTTGACAGTTTCCGTCCGGGCCGATCACAATACCTGCGCGTGCCCGTCCCTCGAATCACCAAGGAAGATCTGAAGCAGCGGCTCGACAGCGGGACGCCACCCGTGCTGCTGGACGCGCGGTTGAAGTACCCCTACGAACACAGCACGGTCCGGCTGCCAGGCGCCATACGCTGCGCGGCCGGCGACCTCCCACCCACACTCCCGCACGACCGCGAGATCGTCGTCTACGATTCGGATCCAAACGAGCTGGCCAGCTCGCACCTAACGGCGGAGCTGATTCGCAAGGGCTACCGCGCCGCCGCACTCAAGGGCGGCATCAGCGACTGGCTCTCGGCGAATCTGCCGACCGAAACCAAAGAGGCACCGCGACAGGCCCCGCCAGAGCCCGGCGCGCTGAAAGGCTAGACCGCCTTCTTCCTGACTTGTCCGGACCGCCTGCCGCACCCCTCCCTCGCACACTCGATGAACTGGCGCTCATCGCCGGCATTCGAGGCGACGCGGCTGACCAGTCCCTCTTCACGCGCGCCGCAGCCCTGGTTCGTCTGCACGGCATCGGATCGGATACCGATCTGGGCCCACTTCTCCAGGCGCCGCCGGCCGAGGCCGACCCCGATGTCATCTCGAAGTTGCGGCACATGTACGACGCCCCGGCATGGGTGATGCTGGAGTCGGCCTTGGCTGACCTGCCAATCGACCTGCGGTGGCTGTTTGAATCCGGCGCCGTCACGGTCCCCGAACTGGCGACGCTGCACCGCGAGCTCGGCGTCGTGTCGGCCGCCGATCTGGCGGCTGCCGTAGCGGATCATGCCGTCCGCGACGGCGCCGGCTTGGGCGAATCGATTGAGACAGCCATCGCGACAGCGCTGCCTCACCTTCGACAGACGGTCCCACGCCTTCCGCTCGGGCGCGCCTCGGCGATTGCCGATCCGATTCTGGCGCTTCTGGGAGCCACCCCCGGCGTGCGCTGGGCGCTGCCGGCCGGCTCACTGAGACGCTGCCAGGACACGGTCGGCGACATCGAGCTCGTCGCGGCCTGCGACGATTCATCGGCAGCGATCGACGAGCTCGTCCGGCTGCCCAACATTGCGCGGCGTCTCCATCGGGGCGAGCGTCGCGTGTGTCTGCTGTTCGAACGGCTGCAGGTCGGCGTCAGACTGCCTGAGCCGTCCGCCGCCGGCCTCGCGCTCCTGCACGGCACCGGTTCGATGGGCCATCTCACCGCCTTGCGCACGCACGCCACGAGTGTCGGGTGGCGGCTGACCGCCAGCGGCCTGCGGCGGCCGGACGGCTCGATGGGGCCGTCAGAGACGGAAGAGGAGATCTACGCGGCGCTCGGCCTGCCGTTCATCCCGCCTGAAATTCGCCACGGCGAAGACGAGGTGGGCGCGGCCGCAGCGGGCAGTCTCCCCACGCTGCTGTCCCGCCAGGATATCCGCGGCGATCTCCACATGCACACCTCGTGGAGCGATGGGCGCGATACGGTCGAAGGGATGGTCAAGGCCTGTTGCGCGCTGGGATACGAGTACATGGCGATTACCGATCACTCGCCAACCTCGGCCGCGGTGCGCAATCTTTCGATCGCCAACGTGGCCCGTCAGGCTGACGAGATCGCTCGGCTGCGCGAACAGTACCCGCGGATCGCGATCCTGCAGGGCTGCGAGGTCGACATACTACCGGACGGCAGACTCGACCTGCCCGATCACGTCCTCGAACGCCTCGACATCGTGCTGGCATCTCTGCACGAACGTGTCGGGCAGTCGAGCGAGCAACTGATGGGTCGGTACCTGGCGGCCATGAAGCACCCGTTCGTGAACATCATCACGCATCCGACCAACCGATCGGTCCCCCGCAACCCGGGCTACGATCTCGACTACGACCGCTTGTTCGCCACGGCCGCCGAGACCGGCACGCTGGTCGAGATCGATGGCGCGCCGGTGCACCTCGACCTCGATGGCGCCCTGGCCCGCCGAGCCGCTGCTGTGGGCGCGACGATTGCCGTCAACAGCGACAGTCACCGCGCGGATGTCCTCGAGCGTCACATGGATTTCGGCGTCGGCACCGCGCGCCGCGGCTGGGTCGAGCCCAGGCATGTCGTGAACACCAGGCCGCTCGCCGAGATCCGCAGGTTCGTCGCCGCGAAGCGAAGCAGGTCCGGCTAAAGCCGGACCATGTGCGGGACGGTCATGCTATCGTTGACGTATGGCCATCCCCCGACTCGCAGCCGCGCTCGTGATGACGGCGTGCACCAGTGCGGTGTTGGCTCCCACGCCTCGCGCTGCGGACCAGACGGCGCCAGAACTCGCGCAGGCCCTGCAGCGGCGGTACGACTCCATCAGAGATTTCTCGGCCGACTTCGTGCACACGTACCAGGGTGGCGTGCTGAAGAAGCAGCTCGCCGAGCGCGGCAAGATGTTGATCAAGAAGCCCGGGAAGATGCGCTGGGATTACACCGCGCCCGAGCCAAAACAGTTTGTGTCCGACGGCCTGAAGATCTACTCCTACATTCCCGAGGACAAACAGGTCTTCGTCGGCTCGGTGCCGCGCGAAGACGAGGCGACGACGCCGACCCTGTTCCTGACCGGCAAGGGGAACCTGACCCGCGACTTCACGCCGTCATTCGCCGAGCTGCCTGCCGGCGCCCCGGCCGGCAGCCGTGCGCTCAAGCTGGTGCCACGATCGCGTGAACGCGACTACGACTGGCTGATTCTTGCATTGGATCCGGCCACGCTGGCAATCCGCGGCCTCGTGACGGTAGACGCCCAGGGCGGGACGTCGAGCTTCGCGTTCACCAACTTAAGGGAAAATGTGGGGCTGGCCGACAAGGAGTTTATCTTCAAGATTCCTCGCGGCGTCGACGTCGTCACCGACACGTCACGGTAGCTTCTCCACTTTCGCACCGAGCGCCTTCAGTCGTTCCACCAGCCTGCCGTACCCGCGCTCAACCATCTCGAGCGGAGCCAGCCGGCTTTCGCCCTCCGCTGCCAGGGCCGCTGCGATGAGCGCCATCCCCGACCGCAGATCTCGGCTGTCGAGCGGACGACCCTTCAGAAGTGTTGGTCCATGCACGATAATCCGGTGCGGATCGCACAGAAAAAGGTCCCCCTTCATCCCGCTCAACTGTTCGAGGGCGAAGAGGCGCAGCTCGTACAGCCAGTCGTGGACCAGCGTCTGCCCTTCCACCTGCGTCGCGAGCACCGTGACCAGGCTGACGAGATCGCTCGGGAACCCGGGCCACAGGCCGGTCGTAATGCGGCCGGCCGCCTTCGGATTCGATCGCGTCACTCTGAAGACGTCGCCGGTCGTCTCGCATTCGAAGCACATCCGCTTGAGCACCGCGGCGACCACTTCGATGTCCTCTGGCCGGGCGCCCTTCACGTCGATATCGCCGCCGGTAATCGCGCCAACCACCGCCCAACTGCCCGCCTCGATGTAGTCGCCCCACAGCCGGTGCTCGGCGCCGTGCGGCTTCGCCATTCCCTCAACCCGAATCGTCGTTGTCCCCGCCCCTCTGATGCCGACGCCCATCTGTTCGAGGAACATGCACAACTCGACGACGTGAGGTTCGCAGGCGGCGTGGCGAATCTCAGACACGCCTGGCGCAGTGGCCGCCGCGAGGAGGGCCGTTTCGGTGCCGGTGACCGAGGCCTCATACAAGTAAATAGATGCCGGTTGCAGGCCCTTCGGCACGTCGATCTCGTGGCCCACAGCGGCCGGCACGACGCGCGCGCCCATCGCCATGAGCGCATCCAGATGTGTCGAGATCGAGCGCCGGGCGGGAAAGTCACCCCCCGGAGGCGCGAGTCGTGCCCGCCCGCGTCTGGCGAGCAGCGGACCGAGCAGCAGCACAGACCCGCGCAGCCGGCCCACCATCGTCCCGTCCGGCTCGTCCTTGACGATTTCCGGACAGCGCACGCGCAACGTCGTCGTGCCGATGCCCTCGACCTTGGCGCCCAGATCGACTAGGAGGCGCGCCATGACTTCGACGTCGCCGATGCGCGGCACATTCGTCAGGGTGCACTCTTCCGTCGTCAGCAGGCACGCGGCGAGCAGCGGCAGCGCAGCGTTCTTGTTGCCTTCGACTTCAACGCAACCAGACAGCCGATGGCCGCCTTCGATTAGGAGTGTTGACATGATTGGTCGTTAGTCGCTAGTTGTTTGGCGTTAGCCGTTGGTCCTGCGGCAACAGTCACCAGTCGCCAAGATAGACGATCTCGTCGCGCAATTCGATACCGAACTTATCACGCACGACCGTACGGCAGGTCTCAATGAGCCGACCGATGTCGGCAGCTGTCGCGGTACCGTCGTTGACGATGAAGTTGCCGTGCACGGGCGAGACGCTGGCGCCGCCAATCGCCGTGCCCTTGAGGCCGGCTCGATCGACGAGGGCGCCGGCCGACCAGGGAATCCCTTCAGGCACCCCGTCGCGCCCGGGCACCGGATTCTGGAAAATGCAGCCGGCACTTGGGGATTCGAGCGGCTGCGTCCGCTTGCGAAACGCCAGCGACTCGCGCGCTGTCGCCCGCAGCGCCGCGGGATCGCCACGCGACACGTCGAAGACGGCCGACAGCAGTACCTCCCGCGAACGCTGCAATCGACTGCGATCGTACGCAAACGCCATCGCCCCGCGTGGCACGTCGCTCAGCGTCCCGTCGGGAGCCACGACACGCACCTCGGTCACACAATCGCCGATGAGGCGTCCGCCAAAATGCGCGTTGCCATAGATGGCGCCGCCCACCGTTCCCGGCGTGCCGGCCCAGGCCTCGAGACCCCCAAGCCCTCGGTTGATCGTCCACCGCACCAGACCGTTGATCGTGACGGCGGTATCGGCGCGGACGCGAGTGTCTCCAATCGCTGCGATCTCTCCCCCGCGAGGGCGAATTACCAGTCCACGCACGCCGCTGTCGGACACCAGCACGTTGGAGCCGCCACCGAGCAGCGTCACCGCAAGGCCGGCGCGGCGCGCCATCTCGATCGCCGCCACAATCTCGGTGCTGCCGCGAGTCTCGACGAACCAGTCGGCCCGCCCTCCGACACGAAACGTGGTCATCGGCGCGAGCGGCACGTCCGTTCGGGCCCGCTCGCCAAATGAACTGCGCAGCGACTCCCAGAACTCGGCAGGTCCGCCTGAAGGCGGACCCCACGTACGTTCTGTCACGTGCAACGACGCGTCGTCATGGCGCGGCCTCCGATTCAATCGCCATCAATGCCCGTTCTTGAGCAACGAGGGCCGCCATCGCCTCTCCCAGGGAACACGCCACAAAGGACAGCGAATCGCCCGGACCGAGCTGACCGGCAAGGTCGATGTCGGCGGTGATCACGATCGCAATGGTCGGATAGCCGCCAGTTGTCTGGCGATCGGCCATCAACAAGAGGGGCTGGCCAGAGCCGGGTACCTGGATCGAACCGAGCGGCGTCGCGTCAGAGATGAATTCAGCAGAACTGCCGGTGCTGCGGGCGTGCAGAAGCGCCGGTCCCTCGAGACGGAATCCCATGCGATCTGAATTGTGGCCGATCACGTACGAAGCCGATTGCAGGACATCGAGGGCCCCCGCCGCGAAGCGCCCCTGATGAGGGCCTGGCAGCACGCGGACGGTTGCCGTCTGGCCGCCCGTCGGACCCACCGTCAACCCGCTGAAGGGTCCGCCCGAAGGCGGACCCCACCTACGCGCGGAAGGGGTGCTCCTCTCAACGGAACGGGCGCTCCCCCGACTCGAAGGGTTGCCGAGCGGGAGTCGATCCCCGGCCTTGAGCGCCCGGCCGTCCAGCCCGCCCATCGCGCTGGCGAGATGGGTGGAACGGCTCCCGAGGGTGGGCGGCACGGCAATCCCACCGGCGACAGCCAGATACGCGCGCGTGCCGCGCAGCCGGCGTCCGAATCGCAGGCAAGATCCGGCCGACGCGACAACCGGCGCATCCTGCGGCACAGGCTGACCGTCGATCGTCAGCTCGAACTGGGCGCCGACGACGGCCATCACGCGCTCGGCATCAATCCCGACCACCGGACCGACGAGCGTCGCCTCCAACGTGGCCGCGTCTGGGCTGTTGCCGACAAGTGCATTCGCTACACGATGCGACCACGGATCCATCGGCCCGGCCACGGGCACACCCCGCGATTGCCATCCCCATCGACCGCGATCCTGAACCGTCGTCTGCATCCCGGGCTTGACGACGAGAAGGCTCGCCATTCAGTGTGATGTGCTGAGGCGATCGTATTCGGCCCGATCGATGGAATAGAACTCGACCGCGTCGCCCGCGCGCAGCAGAAACGGATCGGGCCGGCTCGCGTCGAACAGGCGAATCGGCGTCCGGCCGATGAGCTGCCAGCCGCCTGGCGTTTCCATTGGATAGATACCGGTCTGGCTGCCAGCGATGCCGACCGAACCGGCCGGCACGCGCACGCGCGGCGTCGGGCGGCGCGGTGCGGCAATCCGCTCGTCCACGACGCCCATATAGGCGAAACCAGGCACGAAGCCCAGCATGTACACGCGATATCCCCGGCCCGCATGAAGACGAACAACGTCGGCGGTATCCAGTCCTCCGAAGGCCGCAACCGAAGCGATGTCGGGCCCGAAGTCCTCGTCGTAGCAGACCGGAACGCGAATCGGGTCACGCCCGATGACCGCCGCACCAGAAGACGCCATCGCTTCACGCCTGATGCTCGCGACCAACGCGTCTCTGTCTGTGCGAAGAGGATCGTAGTGGACAGCCACCGATCGGAACGTCGGTACGACATCGCGCACGCCGACCACACCGATGCCAGAAATGGCGTCGGCCAGCGCGATCGCCCGGGCGTTCACGCTTGGATCGATTCGATCCTCGAACTCGACGAGCAACATTGAATCACCTGCAGGGGTGATTCGAACTGCCCCCATACTATTCACTTCTCGTGGGGCCCCAACATTGACCTATCGCGCGGGGCCCCACCCCCGCGCCTGACACGCTCGGGCCGTCGCCCTCGCGTGTATCTCTGGAACAGAACGTCATTGTGGGGCTAAGGCCTTCAGAAGTTTCTGATGGATACCGCCAAAGCCGCCGTTCGACATCAACACGACGAGATCGCCAGGCCGGCGCTCGCGGGCGACGATGGCCACAATCTCGTCGATCGACTCAGGCGCACGCGCCGCCTGGCCCGTCCTCGCGAGATCGCCAACAAGCTGGGAAACCGACAGCCGCTCCGACTCGGGCAGCTTCGATCGGAATACCGGCGCGATGAGCACTTCGTCGGCCGCCGCGAACGCGCGGGCGAAGTCGTCCTGGAAGATTCGCCGGCAGGAGGAAGCGGAACGCGGCTCGAAGACGGCCCAGATCCGCGCGCTCGGATTCGCCGCCCGCATGCCGGCCAGCGTCTCGGCCACCGCCGTTGGATGGTGGGCGAAGTCGTCATAGACCGTGACGCCGCCGGCCACACCAACAACCTCGAGCCGCCGCTTCACGCCAGCAAACAGTCGCAAGCCTTCGGCGATCCGAGCGACGCCCATACCAACTTCGGTGGCGACGATGATGGCGGCGGTGGCGTTGCGGACGTTGTACACGCCGACCAGCGGCACCTCGAAGCGGCCAAACGGCGCGCCGTGGCGCGTGAGGGTGAACTTCGTCGTGCCGGCCGCCGCCTCGATCTCGGACGCGCACCAGTCCGCGTCTTCGGCGGTACCGAACGTCTGGACCCGCGAATGGGCGCCGGCCGCAAGCGCCGCGGCGCGCTCGCTATCGGCGCCGATGACGAGAAGCCCACGTCTCGGTACCAGGTTCACCAGCCGGCGGAACGCCAGGGTCACCGCCTCGGCGTCAGCGTAGATGTCGGCGTGGTCGAATTCGACGTTGCCGATGATCGCGATGTCCGGGAGGTATTTGAGGAACTTCGCCGTCTTGTCGAAAAACGCGCTGTCGTACTCATCGCCTTCGATCACGAAGTCTCGCCCCTGGCCGAGGCGGTAACTGGATCCGCCGTCGCCTCCGGAGTCAAAATTGCGCGCGATGCCGCCCACGAGCACGCTGGGATCGAGACCCCCATGGGTCAACAGCCATCCGACAATCGACGACGTCGTCGTCTTCCCGTGCGTGCCGGCCACGACGATCGAGCGGGCGTTCCAGAGGAAATGCTCGCGAATCGCTTCGGGCAGCGAGCAGTACCGCAGCTTACGATCGAGCACCGCCTCGAGCTCGGGATTGCCGCGCGAAATGGCGTTGCCGACTACGACCAGGTCGAGATCGTCGGTGATGTGATCGCCGCGATAGCCGGCAAGGGCGGGAATCCCTTCTGCCTCGAGAAATGTACTCATCGGTGGATAGACGTCCTGATCCGATCCGCGCACGTCGAAACCCTTGCGCTTCAGCATGGCGGCCAGCGTCGCCATGGCGGTGCCGCAAATGCCGATGAAGTGAACGCGATGTGGCCGCAGGCGCTCGTTACTCAACGGCAGCCTCCTCAATGACCAGACACGGTCGTGCACTCGCCACCACGCGGCACGCAACGCCAAGAGGAAGCGTCAGGGACGGACCCGTGGTATGCCCTGAGGGAAAGCCGATAAGCACGGGTCCTGAAAAATCCTGGAACAGGTCGGCCATCACCGCACGAGCGATGGGTTCACCCGTCGGCTCGTCACAGCCAGGCAGTTCGCCGATGACGACCGCAGCGGCGCGCGCCAGCACGCCCGCCTGACGCAGTTGCGTGACCATCCGATCGAGGCGGTACGGCCGCTCGCCGACCTCTTCGAGAAACAGCACGTGCCCGGCCGGAGGGGCAAACGCGAACGGCGTGCCGAGCGAGGACACGAGCTGCGTCAGGGTGCCTCCAAAGATCGGTCCGACCACCTCCCCGACCTTGATCGTTTCGACCGCGGGCGCCGTCAGCTCACACATCGGCTCGCGCCGACAGACCGCATTCAGAAATGACGCGCGGTCGTAGCCGTCCGCGCCCCGCGCGAGCCGGCGGTCGAGCATCGGCCCGTGGAACGCGACGATCCCGCACTCAAGGGTGAGGTACGTCAACACCGCCGTGAGGTCGCTGTAGCCGATAAATGGCTTCCTCGCACGGCGTGCTTCCTCGCGATCGAGGAGCGGCAGCACCTGAGCGCTGCCGTAACCCCCGCGGGCGGCAATGATCCCGGCAATCGATGGGTCCTGCCAGGCGCGCCGGATCGCCGCCGCGCGCAGCTCCGCCGGTCCGCTGACATATCGCGCCCTGGCAAACACGGTATCGTCGTACACGGGCACAAACCCGAGCTGTCGCAATTCTTCGACGCCCCGATCGAATTCCTCGCGCGAGAACGGGCTGGCGGGCGCCACCACGGCGAGTCGATCACCGGGACTGATGGCGCGCGGCTTCACCATCACAGGAACCGGGCCATCTCGTCGGCCACGGCGCGATGGGCATCGCACCCGAGCAGCTGCCGCAAGGCGCGGCCCGGGAGCGGCCGGGCGGGCGCGGGCGCGGCGAGAAAGCGCTCCTTCGCCCGCCGCTGGCGCATCAGCGCGTCCTCGACGCGCAAGAGCGGCAGGCGTTCGGCCTCCACCGCCCGCACCAGGGCCTCGAGGGCCGCAGCGTGCGTCTCGTGTCGGCCGCTGCAGATGAGCACGCCATCGCATCCCGCTTCGATGGCCAGCACCGCCGCCTCCGGCACGGCGTAGTCGTTGGCAATCGCCTTCATCTCCAAATCGTCGCTGACGATCACGCCGGCAAAGCCCAGCTCGTGACGCAGGATGTCGGTCACCACACGCTTCGACAGCGTCGCCGGGACCCGCTCGTCGAGCGAGGGCACGAACACGTGGGCCGTCATGATCGCGGCCACGCCGGCCTCGATGCCGGCCCGGAACGGCACGAACTCGACCTCGCGCAGTCGCTCGGGTGGATGCTCGATGAGCGGGAGCTCCAGATGCGAATCCGAGACGGTGTCGCCGTGACCTGGGAAATGCTTGCCGCACGCAGCAACGCCCTCGTGCTGCAGCGCCCGAATAATCACACGGCCAAGCCGCGCAACCTCGCTCGCTTTTTCCCCGAGCGCGCGGTCGCCAATCACAGGATTCCGCGGATTGGTGTGGACGTCGAGCACCGGCGCGTAGTCGAGGGTGATGCCGACCGCCCGCAGTTCCTTTGCCATCGCGCCCGCAAACCGCTCGACGAGACGCTCGTCGCCGCTTCGGCCGAGCGTCGCCATCGGGGGCCACTCGGTGAAGGGGGCCTTGAGTCGCGCCACCCGGCCCCCCTCCTGGTCAACGCTGACCCAGAGGGGAAGGTCTGGTACCAGTCGCGCGATTTCGTAGCTCAGCTCGGCCACCTGCTCGGGCGCCTCGACATTGCGCGCAAACAGGATCACGCCGCCCAGGCCGAACTCTCTCGCAATCGCCTTCAGCTCGACTGGCACCACGGCTCCATCGAACCCCGCGATCAGGAGCTGGCCGATCTGATGGCAGAGCGCGGCAGGCGACATGGCGTCCACGATTCTAATCTGCTCCGGCCTCCAGCATATAATTCGCCACACCGTGCGCATCACCGCATCCGCGCCCACCCGCATCGACCTGGCAGGCGGCACCATCGATATCTGGCCGCTGTATCTCTTTCACGAGGGGGCCTCAACCCTCAACGCCGCGATTAGCCTGCGGGCGCACGTCACCGTGGAGACGCGGCAGGACGAGGGACTCGAGATCCGGTCGATCGACACGAACCGGCATTTTGTCGCGCGACACTGGTCCGATCTCGACGGCTCGGGTGATCTGTCGCTCGTGGCGCTTCTCGCGCGTCACTACAAACTCGACCGCGCCACGATTGTCACGCGCGGCGAATCGCCGGCCGGCGCGGGCATCGCGGGATCGTCCGCGCTCGCCATCGCCGTCTGTGGCGCGCTCAGCCGCTCGACGGGGGCGTCAACCAGACCGGAAGACCTGCTCGAGATCGCCATGAACGTCGAGTGTCAGACGATCAGAGTGCCGACGGGCGTGCAGGACTACCGGCCGGCGCTCTACGGCGGCATCGCCGCCATCGAGCTCCGCGCAGACGGCGTCGAGCGCGTGCCGCTCGCCGTCGATCCTCACGATCTTGAGCAGCGCATCGTACTCGCCTACACAGGCCTGCCGCGCAACTCGGGCACGAACAACTGGACGATTACCAAGCACCACCTGGACGGCGACCGCGAGATTTTCGACTGCTTCGAGCGCATCCGCGACACGGCCGCCGCGATGCGCGCGGCCCTCGTTGCCGGCAACTGGGACGAGGTCGGACGTCAGATTGCGAAGGAATGGGAGAATCGGAAGCGTCTGGCCCCCGGCGTGACGACGCCGGCCATAGACGACCTGGTCGCCCGCGCATCGGCCGCCGGCGCAACCGCCGCCAAGGTGTGCGGAGCCGGCGGCGGCGGGTGCATGTTCTGCTACGGCCCCCCGAAGGCGCGTCCGGCCATCGTCAGTGCCCTTGCGAGCGGCGGCGCCCGAGTCCTCGACTACCGTATCGAGACGGAAGGTCTACGGTTTGACTAAGCTCGTGCTCCTGACGCCAGACCAGAAGCTGGCCGAGATCAAGCGCCTCTACTACCAGACGACTGCGGGCACCATTCAGCAGGATCTCGCGAAAGCGCTCGATCTCCTCAAGTCCATGGCCAGCGAAGAGGAACGCGAGCGGGCGGCCGTGTACATGGACGGACTATCGCAGATGCGATCGGACTGGAACCGACAAACTAGAAAGGTAAAACTTAGAACTCAAAAGGACTAAGGCCTTTCCAGTTTTGAGTTTTGAGTTTTGAGTTTTTACTTTTCTCTAGCCGCCGTCGCCCGCTTCCTGGCGGCGGCACGCAAGGCCTCGGGAATATTCCGATCGGTGGCCAGCATGGCCGCATCACGATCGCTCAGTCGAGCCAGAAAATTCATCGACATCGCGACCGGGGTCTTCGGATTCTTGATGAGCGCGGCGACGACACTGTAGTTCTTGAGCCACGCGCGATTGCTGCCGATCGTTCGCAGGACATCCTCCGACACGTTGCCCATGCGGGCAAAGCCGGCCACCTCCGCATCGGTCACCTTGGGGCTGCTGAGCACAGCCGCGGCAATCATCTTGCTCGGATCCCGGATCAAGATCGACCGTATCTCCTTGTTACCTTTCGCGGCCGCCTTCAACTTCTCCGTGAAACCCATTTTCGAGAGTCGCTGCGCGATGGACTGGCGCCTGGCCTCGACCCCCTCGGACGTGTCATCGAGGGTGCCGTCGAGCAAGTCATCGAGCGCCTCGGACGGTTCGCTGTCAATCGGTGGCGTCTCGACCTCAGCGTCGACGACGGGAATCTCTGGCGCAATCACCCCTCGGCGCACGAAGAAGTCGCGAACCTCAGCGGGAGTGTTCTCCTGCGCGAGAAAGCCCTTGAGTGCCTCGACGGGGATCCGGTTCAGGGTCGCCTCGGCCAGACTCCGGACTTCGGGATCGAGGTCCTCGACGAGCAGCACGAGTATGGCCATCTGCTCGGACGCGGGTGTCGCGAGCGCACCGGCCGCCGCCAACATCTTCACGTCGAGCACGACCTCGCCGCGCTTGAAGGAATCGAGCGACGGCGCCGGAACGGTCATCGGGTTGCGAGGCGCTCCTTGAAATTCGTCAGGTTGAACCGGATCGTCGTCACCTGACCGGGCTTCCCGAACGGCCTCGCCTCCTCGCCGTTGAGCGTCATCGTCAGCGCCTCGGCATCGCCAACCGTCAACACGACATCGCTCCGCACCTCGAAGGCCTGCTGCTCGCCTGGCTGGAGGACACGCTCAACGGGCTTTTCGCCATCGACGGTCACTGAAATCCAGCAGGGCCGCGTAGCCGACAGCGATACGGCGAGCCGTTCGGTCGGCGCGTTCGCAGTGGCCTTTGGCGCAACCGGCTCTGGTGGCGGGGCCGGCGCGGTTGGCAGGTCAGATGACGGCTGGGCGATCGTCGGGGGCTCGGCTGGCACGCTCACGTCGACCCGGCGTCCGGCAATCCCCAGATAGAGCATCACGGCCGCCACCGGGACACTCAAGGCAATGAGCCAGAGAAACGCGGTCGCCATCCGGCGTTCGCTCTCTACCTCCCCACCCCCACCGGCCGGCTCAGTGACGGGATGGCCGGCCGCCACCGGTTCCGGCGGAAATTGCGCCATGAACTCCCGGACCGCCTCATCCGGATCGACACCGACCTCCGACGCGTAGGACCGCACGAACGCACGACTGAAGATACCGCCGGGAAGGTGCGCAATATCGTTGCGTTCGAGCGCTTCGAGCGCGCTGACGGAAATCTTCGTGGTATTCGCAATCTGACGCAGCGAAACGCCTCGACGCTCGCGCGCCTCGCGCAGCGTACGTCCACAGTCGGAGGGTCGGTCAGTAGCTGTGCTCAAGGGGGGCCGCGCCTATGTTAGAAAGCTCATGGACGACTGTC
This sequence comes from Vicinamibacterales bacterium, assembly GCA_049679965.1. Classification (GTDB taxonomy): domain Bacteria; phylum Acidobacteriota; class Vicinamibacteria; order Vicinamibacterales; family CAVVIG01; genus 2-12-FULL-65-11. The sequence goes on along the minus strand of JBAUGX010000070.1, from coordinate 1,561 downwards.
AAACTTTTGTCGAAGCGCCTCGACGACCGGGCCGAGCGACATCGCACGGCACGGCCCGTCGGCCGCTCGGTCGATGAACAGGTCTATCGCCGCCAAGCCGGAGGCACCGGCCGATCGAACCGCCCCCGCCCGCTCGATCGTCATTCCTCCAATCGCGAGCACCGGTGCGCGCGCCGATTGGACGATCTGCCGCAGCCCCTCGAGACCAAGGACGCGATCGCCCTCAGGCCCCGGCGATCCGTCTCGCTCCCTGGGCTTCGACGATGTCGGAAACACCGTGCCGGCGATGAGGTAGTCGAGGGGGCCCACCGCCATGGCTTCGTCGGGCCGGTGTACCGAGCGGCCGACCAGGAAGCCAGTCGGGGCGATCCGGCGAACCTCGTCGGCCGGCATCGAGTCGCCCCGGAGATGGACGCCATCGGCGCCGCATGCCATCGCGACGTCCAGTCGATCGTTGACGACGATGCGTGTGGCCGTGCCGCGCGCCACGCGCACGATGTCGGTAACAAGCGCCGCCAGTCTGCGCGTGTCGAGGTCGCGCTCGCGCACCTGGATGAGTTCGATGCCGGCGGCGACGGCCAGCCTCGCCTGCTCGAGGAGACAACGCCGGGCGACCTCGAATGGGACGACATCAGCCCCACCACACAAACGCTGGCGGTCGGTGACGAGACACAGCGTCACTGCGACGGGCCGCTCCCCTCGGACAGGGAGACGTCGGCCGGCTGACGCGCGGTCAGGACCGCGGCAAGATCGACGAAGCCGGCAACCAGGTTCACCACGCCGAGACCGCTGACCGCGCCACGCACGAAGTTGTTGGTGACCAGAACCTGGAGAGGTGGCCACGCGCCGGCGAAGTAGTTCTGCTCCCAAAACGCCGACCACGGCAACACGACGAGCAGTAGACCCACTTCGAGGAAGAGTGCGACGAGAACCAGCCGTCGGACCAGGATGCTACCCCCTCGTCTGGACTTTGCTGAGCCGATCGACGCGCGCGGCGATGTCGCGGTAATCGCCGGCTTCGGCCTGCAGCTCGAGACTGACGGCCAGAGCTCGAGCGTTCTCGCCCATCTGTTCGAGTGCATCGGCGAAATCGTGGAGCAGCTCGTACATCTCTTCGGGGGTGGGCGCGGGCGCTTCGGCCGCGCGCTCAAACCATTCGACCGCTTCGGTCATCATGCCGCGATCGCGACTGATGCGGCCCAGAAGCCCGGCGGCGGCAAATCGCAGCCCCGGGACACGTGAAGCCTCCTCAAGGGCCGAGGCGGCCCCGCCAAGATCGCCGGCCGCATGGAGAGCCAGCCCGCGCTTGTAGTGCTCTTCACCCGCCTGGACCTCGGAACGTCGCGCAGCCTCGCCCCTGAAGGACTGAAAAATGTTGTCGAGATCGGAGACCGGCGCCTTCGTCGGCTCGTCGGATGGCGAGGGATCGGGGGTATCGAGCACCACGGTCAGATCCACTTCGACGGTCTCCTCCTCGGCGTCCGCCCTCGCCCCTGCGGTCGCCGCCGGCGCGGCGGGCGCGTTCTCGTTCGGCACCGGCGTGTCCGCCGGCCGTGGCGCG
>JBAUGX010000069.1:0-3057 GCA_049679965.1 Vicinamibacterales bacterium | reverse complement strand
ATCTCCTGGTGGTGACGGCCCTCTACTTCGCGACGTGCTTCGGCGTCCTTCGATTCTGTTTCCGGGCGGCCTTGAACGATCTGCTCCGCGTGGCACCGGCCGGCGACCGTATCCGTGCGCTCGTCCGGCTGCCCGCAGACCTGGAGCGCACGCCTGCCGCGGCCATCATGATGCCTGTGCTTCGGAAGGAGACTGAACCGTGACTGACCTTGCCGTCCCGCAGGCGAACGCGACGCCGTGGTCCTTCCGCGAAGCGCGCTGGCTCGCCATCCTCGCGCTCATCGCCGGCTACGCCGTCGACGACTGGATCGGCGCCGCGAGTGTGGTCGTCTTGTGGCTGGTCTGGCACTACCTGCGTACCGACGACGGGCTGCCGATCCTGTCGTTTGCGCTGACGTTCCAGTGGATTCAGGTGACCGCCGGTCTCTGGTACTTCGCAGCCACGGGACGGCGTCTCGAGACGATGGAGATCAGCGACTATCGGCCGATGGTGTTGATCGGTCTGGGGTGCGTCGCCTCGCTCACCGCGGGCCTCTGGGGCGGGCTGACGTTCATCAGGCGCTCGAATATCGGGCGCGGCACCGAGCGTCACCCCTACCTGCCGCTCGGCTGGTTCGGCCTGATCGTGCTGTATGTGTGTGCGTTGGCCGGCCAGGGGTTCCTGCAGCAACTGGCGTATCAGTACCCGGCTCTGACCCAGCCGATCCTGACGATCCGATTCGTCCACCTGGCCATTCTGTTCATCATGCTGCGGCGGTTGGTCCGGCCCGTTCTGCTGCTGCATTTCCTGATCCCGCTCGTGGGTCTCGAGCTGCTTCTCGGGATCACCGGGTTTTTTGCCGGCTTCCGCGAGCCGCTCATCCTGACGGTCATCGCGCTGTTCCAGGTGTTCGACGCGCGCCGCGTCCAGCACTGGATCGCGGTCGCCGGGTGCGGGGCACTCATGCTGGCCATCAGCGTGTTCTGGATTGGCGTGCGCCGGGACTACCGCGCGGAGTTCGACAACGAGACGTTCTCGCAGTCACGCAGCCAGCAGCTGGAGCGCCTGTCGTCGCTGTATCAATCGTGGTTCCAGCAGGACGCGAGCGAGCTCGCCGACAACGTCGATCGGTTCATCGATCGGCTCTGGGTCGTCTACTATCCTGCGCTCGCCGTCACCCGCGTGCCGTCCGCTCTCCCGCACACCGACGGCGCGCTGATGTCGGGGGCTCTGCAGCATGTGTTCAGCCCGCGGGTGTTCTTTCCATCAAAGGCTGAACTGCAGAACGACAGCGACATGGTGCGCAAGTACTCCGGCGTGTGGGTAGCCGGCGACGCCAGCGGCACCAGTATCGCCTTCGGCTACGCCGCAGAGTCGTATATCGACTTCGGCATCCCCTGGATGTTCGTTCCGATGCTCGCCTTCGGACTGTTGATGGGCATTGCCTATCAGATGCTCAGCGTGAAGGTCCGCCATGACGAACTGTGCTCGGGTCTCCTGGTGGTGATCTTCTGGCTCGGTCTGTATCTGTTCGAGCGGTCGTGGGTGAAGACGATCGGCCTGTCGGGCACGATGTTCGTGTATCTGGCTATTCCGGCGTTCCTGCTGGACTACTACCTGTGCCGGTTCGACGAGCCAGCCGACACGGCCGCCTTCGATCTGCAATCTGAAATCTGAAATCTGCAATCTGAAATCCGCAATCTGCCATGCAGATCGTCCACGTCACTCCGTATTTCGCGCCGGCATTCGTCTACGGCGGCCCGCCCCGCAGCATTCTCGGGCTCTGCCGGGCCCTGCGCCGCGCCGGCGCCACCGTTGAAGTGGTGACGAGCACGGCCAACGGTGATGGCGAGCTGCCCGCGGACGTCTCGGCGCAGAAGACGTTTGACGACGTGCCGGTCACCTACGTCCCACGCTCGTTTCCCAAGCGCTACTTTCGCGCCGCCGCGTTGGCCGAGACGCTCGATCGCCAGGCGGCCGGCTGCGATCTCGTCCACCTGCACGGCTGCTGGAATGCGTTCGGATGGGCGGCCGCCCGCTGGTGCCGCCGCGCCGGCCGGCCCTACGTGATCTCCCCCCGCGGCATGTTGTACCCCTGGTCGTTCCGAGCCGGGCGGGTCAAGAAGTGGGCGAGCTATCAGGTCATGGAGCGACCGACGCTTGGCCGCGCGCGCTTCATTCACGCGACCAGCCAGCACGAAGCCGACGAGATCGCCCGGCTCGGTCTGGGCGTCGACGTGGTGGTGGTGCCCAACGGTCTTGAGGAACTGGGCCCTTCGCCCTCTGGCGAGCGGGACGCCTTCCGCGCGAAGCTGGGCTTCCGCCGCGATGATTTCGTGATTCTCTATCTCGGCCGCCTTCACCCCAAGAAGGGCCTCGACACGCTGCTCGACGCGATGCGGCGGGTCGGCGCCCTCCACTCCGATGCACGCCTTCTCATGGTCGGCGGCGGCGACCCGCGCTATGTCGCGTCGCTCACCGCATCCGCCCGCGACCTCGTCGAGGCGGGCCGCGTGCGCTTTGCGGGGCACCTGGTCGGCGACGACCGGCGCGCAGCCTTTGGGAGCGTCGACGCCTTCGCGTTGACGTCGCATTCCGAGAATTTCGGGTTGAGTGTCGCCGAGGCGATCGGAGCCGGCTTGCCCGTTGTCGTCAGCCGCGGGTGTCCGTGGTCGCAGATCGAGACGTGGCGCGCCGGCCTGTGGGTGGACAACACGGCGGACGCCGTGGCCACTGCGCTCACGTCGCTCGCCGCCGATCGGCCCGCAGCTCGCGAGATGGGCGAGCGGGGACGCCGGGCGATCCGCGAGCATCTCGGCTGGGACCGCCTTGCCGCCGACATGCTGCAGGCCTATTCGCGCGCACTGCGATGACCACGCGTCGCTTGCTCGTGCTGACCACAGAACTCTTCGCGCCCGGCGGCGTGCAGCGCCTCGGACGAGAGGTCGTTGGCGCGCTGGCCGACCCGACGGCGGCGCCGGAGGTCTGGTCGCTGCTCGATCGCGACCCGTCGGAGTGGCCAGGCCTCTACGTGGCCGCCGGCTCGCGCGTGAGGCTCGGTCTGCGCGCGTTAGCAC
>JBAUGX010000068.1:0-10873 GCA_049679965.1 Vicinamibacterales bacterium | reverse complement strand
GTGGGGTCCGCCTTCAGGCGGACCAATCCGGCTAAAGCCGGATCCCACATTTCGATAATCCTCAGAGTATCATAAAGGCCATGAGAACACGTCTCGTCGTGTCGGGCGCGCCGGCCTTGGCCGCGCTCGTCGCCATTGCCGGATGCTCGCGGAGCCCCGCCCAGCAGACGCGCAACCCCTCGCCCACCGATGTGGTTGCCTCCGTGGGTTCGACCTCCGTGACGCTGGCCGAAGTCGATCGGACGGCCCTGCAGGTGCCGGCCGCGAACTTCGGGAACCTGAAACTGTCGCAGGCGCTCTACGAAGCGCGCCGGGCAGCGCTCGACGCGATTGTCGACGACCTCCTTCTCGACCAGGAAGCCAAGGCGAGAAGCCTGGCCACCGCGGCACTGGTGGAGCAGGAGATCAACGCCAAGGCGCCGCCGCTCGGCGAAGCCGAGATCACCGCGTGGTACAAGACGAACCAGGGCCGCCTGCAGGGGGCGCCGCTCGATCAGCTGCGCCCGCAGATTCAGACCTTCCTGATGCAGGAACGAACCAGGGCGGCCCGCCGGCAGTATCTCGACCAGCTCAGAGGCAAGGCGACGGTTCGGATGCTGCTCGACCCACCTCGCCAGACGGTTGCGGCCGCCAAATACGTCGAGTCCTCCAAGGGACCGGCCAACGCGCCGATCGAACTCATCGAGTTCTCGGACTTCGAGTGTCCGTTCTGCCTCCGTGCATATCCGACCGTCAAACAGGTGCTCGAGACCTACGGAGACAAGATCCGTTTCGTCCACCGGCACTATCCCCTGAGCATCCATCCACACGCGCGGCCGGCGGCCGAGGCGTCTCAGTGCGCGGCCGAGCAGGGACAGTTCTGGGCGTACCACGATCTGCTGTTCGCCGATCCCTCCAGGCTGACCGACCCGGATCTCAAAGCGGGCGCCGCCAAGCTGGGGCTCAACGCCGCGCAGTTCAATGCGTGCCTGGACTCGCACAAATACAAGTCTGACGTGGAGACCGACGTCGCCGCGGGAGACGAAGTCGGCGTCAGCGGCACGCCGATGTTCTTCATCAACGGCCGGCTGCTCGACGGCGCCCAGCCGATCGAGGCGTTCAAGCGAATCATCGACGAGGAATTGGCGCTGAAGAAATAGCGCTCGCCTCGGTGAGATTGCAGAATTCAGACTTCAGATTGCAGATTGATTGCAGATTGAAATCTGAAATCTAACAATCTGAAATCTGCAATCTCATCGAAAGAGTGGGAGTCCGTGGAGGACTGACGCGACGATGGCGAGCGCGGTAAGGGCGAGGCAGACGAAGGCGGCCAGCAGATGGTCGCCGCGCTCGCTGGTCATCGGATTGAGGAACGCCGACATCATGTAGCCGCCCGCGAATCCGCCGGCATGCGCGTAGTTATCGATGCCGGGCATCAAGATCCCGAACAGCGCCGCGCCGATCACGTACGACATCGCCCACTGCTTCACGTGGCTGCTGCCCCTGTTCCCGTAGTGGACGAGGGCGCCGACCAGGCCGAAGAGCGGCGCTGACGCCCCCACGGTGAATCCGGCGCCGCGCAGGAAGAACGGCAGCGGCAACCCGCCCAGGTAGCGCCCCGCCAGCGAGCTCAAGACAAAGCCCGTGACACCGGCGACGGTGTAGATAATGACTGTCCGCGCCGGCCCCATGATATCGATCATCGTCGGGCCGAGCTGCTTGAGCGCATACATGTTGAAGATGATGTGCATCAGGCTGCCGTGCAGCCAGCCGGCGCTCAGCACGGTCCACCAGCCGCCGTACGTGAAGACGGGAATAGCGCCGCTCGCGCCAAACAGCAGCAGAATCGGCAGGCTTGGCGACAGGAACCCGAACATGCCGCCACCCTGAAAGATCCGGTTGCCCGACATCAGCAGCGTCAGCGCGTAGAGCGTCGCCGATGCGCCGATGACCAGCGGCACGAACCCGAAGTCCGCGCCCAGCTTCCGCAGCGCGGGCGCGAAGCCCCAGAGCCCAGGGTTGGCGCGGCCGCACGTGTAGCACTTCTCGTCACGGACGCCCACGAGCGATCCGCACGCCGGACACACTACCGAGCCGGATGTTCGACGTTCAAACATAGGAGTGCATGATACCTTCGCACCTCAGTCCCTGCGCGGCCGCATGTTCGCCGCCAGGATTCTCTTGCGCAAGCGGATGCTCGTCGGGGTCACTTCCACGAGCTCATCGTCGTTGATGAACTCGATCGCCTGTTCGAGGCCCATCTTGCGGGGCGGGACGAGACGAATGGCTTCGTCGGCGCTGGACGCCCGCATGTTGGTCTGCTTCTTCTCTTTCGTGATGTTGACGTCCATGTCGTTGGGACGCGAGTTCTCACCGACGATCATGCCCTCGTAGACGACGGTCGCGGGATCGATGAACACCTCGCCGCGTTCCTGAATATTGAAAATCGCGTAGGCCGTGGCGATGCCGGCGCGGTCCGCGACGAGCGCCCCGTTCTGTCGCGAGGGAATCGCGCCATGCCAGGGCTCCCAGCTCGAGAAGATGTGGTTCATGATGCCGGTCCCCTTCGTGTCGGTCATGAACCGCGCGCGGAAGCCAATCAACCCGCGGGCCGGAATCCGGAACTCGAGGCGCACGCGCCCGCTGCCCGAGGAGCGTCCCACGCGACGCGTCGGCGAATGGCTGACCATCTTCGTCATCGTGCCGCGCCGCTCCCCCGCCTGGGCGATGACCACACCCTGATAGTCCTCAGGAACGTCGATGATCAGCTCCTCGACCGGCTCGACGATCTGCCCTTTGATCTCTTTGGTGACGATGTCCGGCCTCGACACCTGCAACTCGAAGCCCTCGCGCCGCATCATCTCGATGAGAATCGAGAGCTGCAACTCGCCCCGGCCGACGACCTTGACCTGCTCGGGCGTATCGGTGGGCTCGAGGCGAATGGAGACGTTGCCGAGCAGCTCCTTGTCGAGCCGGTCGCGCAACTGCCGCGACGTGACGTACTGCCCGGCGCGCCCGGCCATCGGCGACGTGTTGATGCCGAAAATCATCGACACGGTCGGCTCGTCGATGGCGATCGGAGGAATCGGGATCTGCCGCTCGACGTCGGCAATCGTCTCGCCGATGGTGATGTCCTCGATGCCGGCGAGGCACACGATGTCCCCGGCGGCGGCTTCAGTGATATCGACGCGCTTCAAACCGTCGAAGGCGAAGAGTTTGGTGACCCTGGTCGGCACGACGGCGCCGCTCAATTTGCACACGGCCACCGCGTCGCCGATCTTCACGCGGCCGTTGAAGATCCGGCCGATCGCGATCCGGCCCAGATAGTCGCTCGCGTCGAGATTGGCCACCAACAACTGGAGCGGCGCGTCGGGATTGCCATTCGGCGGCGGCACGTGACTGACGATGGCTTCAAATAGCGGCCGGAGATCCTCGCCGGGTGTGTTGGGATCGAGGCTCGCCGTGGCAGTCTTTGCGTTAGTGTACAGCACCGGAAAATCGAGCTGGTTCTCGGCCGCGTCGAGATCGATGAACAGGTCGTAGATCTCGTTGAGCACTTCCTGCGGCCGCGCATCCTGCCTGTCGATCTTGTTGATGACGACGATGGGCGGCAGGCCGCGCTCGAGCGCCTTGCGGAGCACAAAGCGCGTCTGCGGCAGCGGGCCCTCGGACGCATCGACGAGCAGCATCACCCCGTCGACCATCGACAGCGTGCGCTCGACCTCGCCGCCGAAGTCGGCGTGGCCCGGTGTATCGACGATATTGATGAGCAGGTCCTTGTAGTGGACCGCGGTGTTCTTGGCGAGAATCGTGATGCCGCGCTCGCGCTCCAGATCAGTGTTGTCCATCGCGCGCTCGGCGACGCGCTCGTTGGCCCGGAACACTCCGCTTTGACGCAGCAACCCGTCAACCAGCGTCGTCTTGCCGTGGTCGACGTGGGCGATGATGGCGACGTTCCGCCGGAGCGGATTGGCGACACTGGCCGGAGCCAGGGTCGAAGAGGAGCTTTCCGTGGGCGAAATCATCTTACCAGTATACCGGTAACGGGCGACCTTCCGCGCCAACGCTAGTGGACATCTCAGGCGGGGTCGGCGCACAATATCGGCATGCCACTGTTCGAATACGAATGCCGCGACTGCGGTCACCACTTCGAATTCCTGACTCGAGCCAACCAACAGCCGAGCTGCCCTACCTGCACCAGCGAGCACCTGCAGAAGCTGTTGTCCGTGTTCGCCGTCAACACGAACGGCGCCAATGGCAACGGCGCGGCCGCGAGCGAGGCGGTCGGCGGATGCGGGATGTGCGGCGATCCGCGTGGTCCGGGTTCCTGCTCGATGAATTGACAGCCTCAGCCCCGTTCCTTCGCGCGTTTAGGCATCAGAACTTCCGGCTCTTCTTCGGCGGCCAGATCATCTCGCTCACCGGCACGTGGATGCAGACGGTGGCCGAGGCGTGGCTCGTCTATCGATTGACCGGATCGGCGGCGCTGTTGGGCGCGACGGCGTTCGTCAGCCAGTTTCCCATCTTTCTGTTCGCCACCGCGGGCGGCATCCTGGCCGACCGCGTCAACCGCCGCCGCGTCGTCCTGGCGAGCCAGGTGGTCTCCATGCTGCTGCCACTGGTGCTCGCGGCGCTCACCTTCAGCGGGCTCGTCCGCGTGTGGCACGTGTTCGTGCTCGCCGCTGCCCTCGGCGTGGTGAACGCCTTCGACATGCCCGCGCGGCAGGCCTTCTTTGTCGAGATGGTGGGGCGCGACGACCTGATGAACGCCATCGCGCTCAACTCTTCGATGGTCAACGCCGCGCGTGTTGTTGGTCCCGCGGTGGCCGGACTGCTAATCGCAGAGGTCGGTGAGGCCTGGTGCTTCCTGCTGAACGGCCTGAGCTATCTCGCCGTCATCTGGGGACTGCTGATGATGCGGGTGCCGGCGCCCAAGCAGGCTGAACGTCGCCCATCCGCGCTCCACGACACCATCGAAGGCTTTCGGTTCGTGGTCAAGACGGCTCCGGTTCGGGCCTTGCTCCTGCTGCTCGGCTTGATCGGCTTCTTCGGGCTGCCGTACTCCGCTCTGATGCCGATATTTGCCGACGGTATTCTGCACGGCGGCCCCAGGGGCCTCGGCCTGATGGGCGCCGCGTCGGGATTTGGCGCCTTGTGCGGCGCGCTCGCCGTGACGGTTCGGCAGGGCGTGCGCGGCCTGGACAAATGGATCGCCGGTTCGGCGGCGGCGTTCGGCGTGTTCCTGATCCTGTTTGCCCTCTCACGCAACTTCTGGTTCTCGGCGTTTCTGCTCGTGCCGGCCAGCGCGGCCATGATGGTGCAGCTGGCGGCGTCCAATACCTTGATTCAGGCCATGGTGCCCGACGTGCTGCGCGGACGTGTGATGGGCGCCTACGCCCTCATGCTGATGGGCATGACGCCCTTTGGCGCCCTGGTCGCCGGTTGGACCGCCGACAGGTTGGGCGCGTCGACGACCGTGGCAGTCGGCGGCGTGGTCTGTGCGGGAGCTGGGGCGATCTTCGCGCTCCGCCTGCCGTCGATCCGCAGTGAGGCTCATGCGCTCATCGTCGCGCAGGATATCGCGGGCCACTGAAGACCTACTGCCCCTTTTTGCGAGGGTGGCCCAATTCGACAGCCGTCACGCGCGTCTCGAGGCGCAGCAATCGGCTGCCGTACCCTGATTCGGTGGCCTTCACGCGTTTGTCCAGACCTATCGTGTTCGCCCTGAGCGCATCGTGCAGGATTCCGAATTGTGACGTGAAGCTCTCGGCGACCGCGTCGAAATGGCTGCGCAGTTCGTCGCGAAGGCCCTTGAGACCCTCGCTGACGTCGTCCTTCGTCGCGAACCCCTTCGGGTCGTCCTTCGTCGGAATCCCCTTCAGGTCGTCCTTCGTGACGAATCCCTTCAGGTCGTCCTTCGTCGGGACCCCTCTGAGGTCCTCCTTCGTGGCAAACACTTCGAGGTTGCGCGCGAAAAGGTAATCGAGTTCTTCGCGAATGTCGCGGCGAGTCACCGGACGATCGGGTTCAGTCATGTCCTCATCGAGTGGCGGCATGCGACCGTCATCTGCACGAACCGCTCCTCCCCTCGATCCCCCCAATTTCAACGGGTTACAGCGTCGACTGCTGCAGAACCTGCCACGCTCCAGCAGCCTGGCGCAGCCAGAATTTCGATCACCCAGATCGATGGACGACGATGCCATCGTCCAGACGGGAAATCAACGAGGAACGGGACCGTGATGAAGATTGGGCGATTGATCGCAAGTACTACGATCGGCCCCGCGAGCTTCTCGAACCACCACTGAGGAGCTGCTGAGCGGTCGTGAACCGCGGTTCGATGTCGACCGGTACGGCCGTGAGCCTGGCGAGCGCCCTCTGCACAGGCGGCCTTATCACGCCGAGCCGATCGCGCAGGGCGAGCGCCTTCGCGTAGTCACCCTCGGCCTGGATCGTCATGATCTCCCGAGTCAGCGACGCTACGCCCTCTTTCACCTTGGCCGGGTTGACGGCGAACGTCCCGTCGGGCCGCACGATGAATCCGCCTTGATCGACCAGGTAATTGAACTGGATGGCGACGCCGCGGCCGTGGGCCTCGTTGATACCGAAACGAATCGAACGAAAGGCTGACGCGAGAAACGTCGTGTAGAGCGTCTGCTCGAGCGACTTCGGCAACACACCCTTGTCGATCATGTACTGGATGGCCCAGAGCGACGAGATGTCGGCCTTGGCCTCCTCGATCGCGCTATAGGTCTCCTTCAGCTCCTGCCTCACCGTCGTCTGGCGGCCGCCCACGGTGATGTTGTGCGGACCGAGGCCATGCATCAATTCATGCGCGAGGATATGCGTGAAGAACGCATCGAAGGCCACACGCTTCTGGTCGGCCAGCCCAAGGACCACCTTCGAAATGGGCGTCAACACCTTCGCGAACTTCGCGTCCTGCACATTCTTGAGCATGACGCGCTTGGCCCCCTTCTCGCGAATGACGCGCTCGTCGTTCGGCAGATTGAAGGCGGCCGTCTGCACGCCTCGGTTGGCATCGCCTGCTGCGTAGATCTCGTTGACAACGGCTATCGGCGAGAGCGCCGCAAGCTTCGGATTGCGATGCTTCGGATCGATCGGCAGATGATCCTCGATGTCCTGCAGTTCTCCTGAGAACTTCTGCAACTTTGCGCTCTCGGCCGCGTCCTGCACCGTGATGAACGATTCAAACGCGGCCTTGTAATTGAACCACTCGTCCTCGTAGACCTCGTAGGGACCGATCGTCGGTTCGATGGCACCCTTCAGCTCCATCCATGCGACGTCGCTGTCGTAGTAGTCGTTCGAGAGAAACGCATCGGCTCGCTTGGTGAGATAGGCCTTGAGTGTCGGCTCCGAGGTGAGCGCTGCCGCCTCGCGCAGCAGCCCCGCGGCGTGCGCCAGTTCGGCCTGATACTCGACGTTGTAGGGCACCAGGGTGAAGCTGCTGCCGCTCCGGCGAATCACCGTGAAGAAACCAGTTGCCCGAGCCCGCTCCGCTTCGGGCAGAGACTGAATCCAGCGCTCAACCTCCGCCTTGGTCGCCCCGGTCGGGTAGAAGTTGGCCGACTCGGGCTTGGCCGGCGCGCCGGCGACAAAGATCTGTTGCTGATCGAGCCGCGACCAGGGACCTTTGTTGATCAGGAAGTAGTGCAGCCGCGCGCGCCCGCTGAGGGTCTGGTCCCGGACGAGGTCGAGCAGCATGGCCTCGTTGCCAACCCAGACCTGCCGCAGAAACAGCGCGTCGATCACCTTGGAGGCTTCGACCAGCTTGGCCAGCACCTGCCGGTCGGCAGCAGACAGGGCTGACAGGTCGGCGCCGATGTCGGTCGGCGCAAAACGCGCCGCCATGCTCTGCAGTCTCACCGTACTGGGCACCACAGCCTCCTGGGCAACGAGCGACACGGCCACGGCAACAGCGATCATCACGCCGAGTCCCTGAATCTTCAATGGACACCTCTGGACATTTGCAGCGCGGCGGGATCCGCGCCCAGTCGCCGAATCGCGGTTTCCCACATCTCTTCGGCCGGGACGCCAAAGATCAGGTCGCGGTCCACTTCGCTGACGAGCCACGCCGACTCCTCCAGCTCCGCCTCGAGCTGGCCCGGCCCCCATCCGGCATAGCCGACAATCAGCCTCGCATAGGGCGGCGGCGACGGCTCGAGCAACCGCCGCAGCAAATCGGGCGACGTGGACAGGTAGAGGCGCTCGGCGATTCGCGCGCCCTGCACCTCCTGGCCCGCCTGCTCGCCCACGAGCATCCAGCTGCGGTGGGGCTCGACCGGACCGCCCACCCACACCTCCAGATCGCGATCGGTCGACATCTGCTCGGACGCCTCGATATTGACGACCACGTGGCCGCTCGTCACGAGCGGCCGATTGACGACGAGGCCGAGCGCCCCTTCCGCGCTGTGCCGGCAGAGAAGCACGACGGTGCGATGGAAATTGGGATCGCACAGCTGCGGCATCGAGACGAGCAGGGCCGGGGCAAGGGATGAAGGCATTACTGGATGTTTCTCAATGCAGCGGCCATGTTGCGGCGAAGTCCCGCGACTTTCGCTCGGCGCATCGCTCCGCCGCGCATCGCGTTGGCAAGCTCATCATCGCTGCGTTGCGAAAGGTCCGCGACGCCGGCCTCCTTCCACACCGGTCGGGCCTGCCAGGCCGGGTCGCCGGATCGCGGGGCGGCCTGATTCCACGGGCAGACCTCTTGACACACGTCGCACCCATAGACGCGCGAGCCGACCGCGCCTCTGAACTCGTCCGGGATGGGACCGCGCTGCTCGATGGTCAGGTACGAGATGCACCGGGTGGAGTCGAGCACCCCCGGCGCGACAAGCGCGTGCGTGGGGCACGCCTCGAGACACAGCGAGCACGCACCGCACTGATCGAAGGCGGGCGCGTCAACCTCGAGCGGCAGGCTGCAGAGAATCTCGCCCAGGAACAGCCACGACCCGAGCGCCGGATTGATGACGCAGGTGTTCTTGCCGATCCAGCCGATGCCGGCATGCTGCGCGTAGACGCGCTCCTGCACAGGACCGGTGTCGACGTACGCGCGCGCCTCAAACGGGTCGGGCGACACGTTCCGCATCCACGCGAGCAGCGCCGCGAGCCGCCGGCCAAGGACGTCGTGATAGTCGTCGCCCCAGGCGTACCTGGCAATGTGCGCGCGACCGGGATCCGCCACCTCGGTCGAATACGGAGCGTCGGTGTTATAGACCGTGCCGGTGACGATGACCGTCCTGGCCGACGGCAGGACGCGACGCACGTCGGCCCGGCGCTCGGCCGATCTGTGGAGGTAGGTCATCTCGCCGGCGTATCCGCGAGCGAGCCACGTCTCGAGGAACAACAGCTCGGGCAGGTCGCCTGCCGGGGCGATGCCGCACACGTCGAACCCCAAGTCACGAGCCTTCGCCTTGATATCTGGCGATGAAAGCGAGGACTCAGGCTCAGGGCTCAAGGCTCACGCTTTCTTCGCGGCAAGCTGGCGCGCCACGTACGGAAGGATCCCGCCGTTCTTGAACGCGACCAGCTCTTCCGGCGTATCGATCCGGACGACGGCATCGAATTCGATCACCTTGCCGCCGTCGCCGACCGCGCGGACCTTCACCGTGCCCCGCGGGCGCAGGCCGTCCGCGATGCCGGTCAGATCGAAGCGCTCGCGCCCGGTGAGGCCGATCGAGGCCGCCGACGCGCCCGCCGCGAACTCGAGCGGCAGCACACCCATGTTGACGAGGTTGCTGCGGTGAATGCGCTCGAAGCTCTCGGCGACGACCGCTTTGACGCCGAGCAGCAGCGTGCCCTTGGCCGCCCAGTCGCGGGACGATCCGGACCCGTACTCCTTGCCCGCAATAACGAGCAGCCCAACGCCCGCCGCCTGGTACTTCATGGCGGCGTCGTAGATCGCCATCACGTCGCCGCCCGGCTGATAGATGGTGAACCCACCCTCGGTCCCCGGCGCGAGCTGGTTGCGCAGGCGGATGTTGGCGAAGGTGCCCCGCATCATCACCTCGTGGTTGCCGCGCCTCGCGCCGTACGAATTGAAATCGTGCGGATCGACCCCGTGCTCGACGAGGTACTTCCCTGCCGGGCTGTCTTTCTTGATCGATCCAGCCGGCGAGATGTGATCGGTCGTGATGCTGTCGCCGAGCAGCGCCAGCACCCGCGCCTCGCGAATGTCCTTGAGCGGCTTGATGTCGAGCGTCAAGCCGTCAAAGAACGGCGGATTGCGCACGTAAGTGGAATCCGGTTCCCAGGCGAAGCGGCTGCCGGTCGGCACGCTCAGCGTCTTCCAGCGGTCGTCACCGCTGAACACATCCGCGTATTGCTCCCGGAACATCTCCGACGTCACCGAGCTCAGCATCGCCTGCTGAATCTCGCGCTCGGCGGGCCAGATCTCGCGCAGGTAGACCGGTTCGCCCTTCTTGCCCACGCCGATGGGCTCGGTCGTCAGGTCGATCGTCATGCGTCCAGCAATCGCATACGCGACAACGAGCGGCGGCGAGGCGAGATAGTTCGCGCGGACCTGCTGTTGAATCCGTCCTTCGAAGTTGCGATTGCCGCTGAGCACGGAGGCGACCACCAGGTTGCGCGCCTCGATTTCCGCGCTGACCTCGTCTGGCAGGGGGCCGCTGTTGCCAATACACGTCGTGCAGCCGTATCCGACAAGGTTGAAGCCAAGCTGATCCAGGTACGTGTCGAGCCCGGCCTTTCGCAAGTACTCGGTGACGACTTTCGACCCGGGCGCGAGACTCGTCTTCACCCACGGCCGGCGCGACAATCCGCGCTCGACCGCTTTCCTGGCGAGCAGGCCCGCGCCGATCATCACGCTGGGATTCGAGGTATTCGTGCAGCTCGTGATCGCGGCGATCACGACCGA
>JBAUGX010000067.1:0-3617 GCA_049679965.1 Vicinamibacterales bacterium | reverse complement strand
CCGTCCCGGCGGCTTCCCGACCTACGCCGATTTGATGGTGGCGACCGACGGAAACGGCCGCGCCCGCAGCTACCTGGCCACCGAAGAGTCGTTTGCGTTCATCAAGGACATTCACACGCGGAACATGCTCGTGCCGGTGGTGGGTAATTTCGCCGGTCCGAAAGCCATTCGCGCCGTTGGCGCCTATCTGAAGCTGAAGGAGCAGGTCGTGTCCGCCTTCTACCTGTCGAACGTCGAGCAGTACCTCAGACAGGACGGGATTTGGGGCCAGTTCTGCGCCAACGTCACGACCTTGCCCATGGACGCCACGAGCACGTTCATCCGCTCGATGCGCGGCGGCATCGGGCGCGCTGGCATCCCGGCAGGCCCAGGCGGCTTCGCGTCGGAGCTGGGCGCGATGGCCGCCGAAGTCGGCGCCGGCTGCGCACGCTAGATTGGCGCCTCGCCTGCCTATGATTGAGATCTACGACACCACGCTCCGCGACGGCAGCCAGGGCCAGGGCGTGTCGTTTTCGACGGCCGACAAGCTGCGCATCGCGGAACGGCTGGATGCCTTTGGCGTGCACTTCATCGAGGGCGGCTGGCCCGGATCAAATCCCAAGGACATCGAGTTTTTTGACGCAGCCAGGCGCCGGACGTTCCGGCGGGCGCGGCTCGCGGCGTTCGGGTCGACGCGCCGCAAAGACGTGCGCGCGGCGACCGATGAGCAGGTCAGGTTGCTCGTCGCCGCCGACACACCAGTCGTCACGATCTTCGGCAAGACGTGGCTCCTCCACGTCCGCGAGGTGCTCCAGACCACGCCCGAGGAGAACATGGCGATGGTGGAAGACACGGTCCGCTATCTCAAGGATAGCGGCCGGTTCGTCGTCTACGACGCGGAGCATGCCTTCGACGGGTACAAGGACGATCCCACGTACGCACTGGCCACCTGGCAGGCCGCGGCCAGGGGCGGCGCCGACATTGTCGTGCTGTGCGACACCAACGGCGGCTCGGTGCCGTCCGAGGTCGCGGCGACTACGCGCGACGCCTGCGCGCACCTCGGCATCCCGGTCGGCATTCACACCCACGACGACATCGGCCTGGGTGTCGCCAACGCGATGGCCTCGCTCGAGGCGGGCGCGACCCACGTGCAGGGCACGTTGAACGGCTACGGCGAGCGCATCGGCAACTGCAACCTGACCACGCTCATCCCGAATTTGGCGTTTAAGCTCCATCAGGCATCAGTGCCGCCGGAGTCGCTCCCCCTGTTGAAGGAGCTGTCGCAGTTTCTCGACGAAGTCGCCAACGTGCGCCCGAACCCGCGCCTGCCGTGGGTCGGCGCGGCGGCGTTCTCGCACAAAGGCGGCACGCACGTGAATGCGGTCCAGAAACTGCTGCGGAGCTACGAGCACGTCGATCCGGCGGTCGTCGGCAACACCCGCCACGTCCTCATCAGCGAGCTCGCCGGCCGCAGCAACATCATCATGAAGGCGCGCGAGCTGGGCTTCGACGTCACGAAAGACACGCCGCAGCTGGGCGCCATCCTCACGCGCGTCAAGGCGCTCGAGCACGAGGGCTACGAGTTCGAGGCGGCCGACGGCTCCCTCGCCCTGCTCATCCGGCGCGCGCTCGGCGAGCAGGCGGCCCCCTTCAGCATCGACGCCTATCATGTCTCGATGCGCGCCGAGGGCGAGGCGTCGGTGTGCGAAGCCACGGTCAAGGTCCGCGCGGGCGCCGAGCATGCCCATACCGTGGCCGATGGCGACGGCCCGGTCAACGCGCTCGACGCCGCGCTGCGGGCCGCCCTCGTCAAGTTCTATCCGCGTCTGGCCGCCGTCCGGCTCACCGACTACAAGGTGCGTATCGTAGACTCGTCGGTGGGAACGGCCGCGCGGACGAGGGTGCTCATCGAATCACGCGACGAGACCTCGACCTGGACCACCGTGGGCGTGCACGAGAACATCATCGAGGCCAGCCTGCAGGCCCTGGTCGACAGCTTCGAGTACGGGTTGATTCACGAGGCAACCGCCCCCCGCATCGCCAACCCGGCGCACTAGATTCGGGCTATTGCGTTGCCAGGTATCTCAAGAGATACGCGCGCCGGGCGTCCGCAAACGCCTTGATGCCTTCTCCGCTCGTCACGGCATCGAACTGCTCGAAGCCGTAGAGTTTGTGCGTGTCGGTCCTGACGTCAGCCGCGATGAGCGCCTGATAGCGGGTGGCGATCGGCCCGAGCTTCCTCCAATCGAGCCATCGATCGGCGATGTCGCGCACGTACCCGAGGTAGCGCGCGCGCAACGCCGGCACGGCCAGCAACTTCGACCGCAGGGGCTTGCCGGCGTCGTCGAGACCGATGAGCGGATCGAGCTCGACGCTCCCCGGCCGAGCGCCCCCCTGGCCGCCCCGGCCTTCTACGACGGCGAGTGTCTCGTTGAAGTCGTGCGGGATCAGGTGGAAGCGGCCGTTGACGTCCAGATAGATGCTGTAGTCGCTCGCGCGCGTCCAGTAGCCGTCGTTGTTGATGAGCGCGTTGTCGAGGGCGAGGAACTTCAAAGCGCCGTCCACGTCGAGGATCGGCGCGAGCGCCGCTTCGAGCCTGCTGGCCGGCGTCTCGTTGAGCACCTTGCAGAGGTTGACGAGCGCCGCCCACGATGCTTCGTCGTCTTTCGTCTTGATCTCGAACATGCGCTTGTACTGGCCAGAGGCGTCGCCAAAGTATTCGAGTCCCGCGCGGCCCCGTGGACTGCCCGGCACCTTCCAGCGGGCGCCCTTCGAGCTGTCGAACCAGTCTCGCGTGAAGTCCTTGTTGAACACCTGGATATTCGGATAGACGCCCCAGCTCTCGCCGTTGATGACGACGCGCATGAAGTTGGCCTTCGGCGCGGGAATGAAGTCGCGGGCGATTTCGTTGTACAGCACGGCCCTGAGAAGCGTCGGGTCCTGGTTGGCGTTGAGCAGATTGAGCGTGCGATAGCCGGCAAGGTTCTGATCGTCGTTGACGAAATCGAACGACAGGGTCAGCGAGTGCTTGCGCCCCTCGGGCACCATGCGGAACGACGAATTCCCCCGGAAGTGGACGCCCACATCGCGGTAGGTCTTGCCGTCCACGATCGCGGTGGCGGGCACATCCACGTCGGTGTGGTAGAAATCCGCCAGCTCGTCCTCCCAATCCGGGTTCTCAAACTGCAGAAAAATCGTGCGGAGCGTCGACGCGTCGTACAGCGGCGCGGCCGGATACGAGCGGACCTGGGCCGCTGAGAGCCGTGGCCCTGGGTCAGTCGGCCCGAACGAGAACCGGCCGCCAAAGCCGCGGCCTCCGGGCCTGGGCGCCTGAGCCAGCGACTCGCGAGCGTCCTTTCGTTCGGTGGCGTTCAGGCGGCCGTCGCCATCCCTGTCGAACTGTTTGACGAGCTGCAGGTCCTGCTGCCCGCCCGGGAATCCCCCGAACCCGCCCTGCGCGAAGCGCTGAGGTCCACCCTGCGCGACGCGTACAGACTGGTCGGCCGGCTGGCTGCGCACCACCACGCGAGGGCGCTGAGGCACGGCGCCCGAGAGACGCGGCGCCACCGTGTGGGCGGCATAGCCCACGCCCGCGACCGCTATGAGGGCCAGCAGCGCGCGCCCGACGAGCCTCTTGC
>JBAUGX010000066.1:0-14906 GCA_049679965.1 Vicinamibacterales bacterium | reverse complement strand
ACCAGAGAACGCGTGATGTCCAAGGACGTCATCGACGCGCTGCCGACCGGACGGACATATTTCGCGCTCGGCGTGCTCGTCCCCGGCGTCAACTCGACCGGCCGGGACGTCGGCGGTAGTGCTGGCGGCGCCATGGACAGCCTGACGGCGCACGGCGGCTCAACGGGCGACCAGCGCATCTTGCAGAACGGCCTCAACGTGATGACGCTCGTGACGGCCGGCGGGAACATCGGCGGCATGGTGCCCAACAGCAGCGGGGCGCAGGAAGTGGCGATTGACACCTCGGGGGCGTCGGCCGAGCGGCAGACGGGCGGCGTGAGCATCAACTTCATCCCCAAGGACGGCGGCAATACGATTCGGGGCTCGGTGTTCGCGACGGCGGCCTCCGAGGGCCAGCAGGCGAGCAATCTCACCCAGAGCCTGACGGATCAAGGGTTGACCTCGCTCAGCAAGTACAAGTCGAACTGGGACGTCAACCCGGGCGTGGGCGGGCCCATCATGAAGGACAAGCTGTGGTACTACTACACGTACCGCACGCAGGGCGCGCGCAACTACGCGGGCGGGTTGTTCTTCAACCAGAACGAGTTCCTCCCGAACGTCTACACCTACGTCCCGAATCCGAACCGGCCCGGCTACGCGCTGCACGGCGACTGGCAGGACAGCCAGCTCCGGCTGACCTGGCAGGCCAACCCGAAGAACAAGTTCGCGGGCACGTGGGATACGCAGTATCTCTGCCGTTGCCCGAGCCTGCCGGCAGGGGTGAATCTCTCGCTCACCTCGCCCGAGGCGGCGCAGGAGACGCGCTCCGCGAACCAGCAACTGATACATGCCGAATGGTGGTCGCCGCTGACGAACAAAGTCCTGATTGAGTTCGTGGCCCTGCACCGCACCGAGCGGTGGGGTGGTCACCTGCGGCCCGGTTCGGAAGGCGGCTCGCTCGCGGTCACTCCGGCGCAGTATGCGCTCTATCCGCAGATGATCGGCGTGACGCAGACCAACGGTACGGTGGGCGTGCCGAACGGGTTCTCGTTCCACGGGCCAAGTGCGCCCCCCACGAATTTCTGGACGCCGAACTACACCTACCGGTGGGCGGTGTCGTACATCACCGGGGCCCACGCGTTCAAAGTCGGCGGCCAGGACTCGTTCGGGTACCACGCCCGCACGAACTACCTCCCGACGCTCGATACGCTGAATCGGCCGGTGCGGTATCGGTTCCTCTCGCAGAACACGCCGGATCAGGTCACGGCGTACCAGACCCCGTGGAACTTCGTGGTCGACGAAAACCACGATCTCGGGCTCTTCGTGCAGGACCGCTGGACGGTGAGCCGTCTGACGCTCAGCGGCGGCGTCCGGCTCGACTACTTCAATACCAGCTCGCCGGCGCAGACGCTCCAGGCCTCGACGCTCGGCCGGCCCGAGAAGTCTTTCGCCGCGATCGACGACACGGTGAATTGGAAAGACCTGACGCCGCGGCTCGGCGCGTCCTACGATTTGCAGGGGGACGGGAAGACTGCCCTCAAGGTCTCCCTCAACAAGTACATCGCGGGCCAGGGCTTGGGCGGCCTCCCTACTGCCGCGAACCCGGTCCAGCGGATGACCCAGAGCAACAGCCGGACCTGGAACGACAACTTCTTCGGCGCGGGCGATCCGCGCAGCGGGAACTTCATTGTGGACTGCGACCTGAGCAACACCGCGATCAACAACGAGTGCCGCAACGCCGGCAACTCCAACTTCGTCACCGGCGCGCTCCCGATCACCAACATCGGGCCCGACGGCAATCAGCTGGCCGGCGGCACGGGGCTGCCAGACCTGGCCATCCGCCAGGGGTGGAACGTCCGCGCGTACAACTGGGAGTTCTCGATGGGCGTGCAGCGCGAGATCTTGCCGCGCGTGTCGGTTGACGTGTCCTACTTCCGGCGCTGGTTTGGCAACTTCACCGCGACCGACCAATTGCAGTTGGCCCCCACCGACTTCGACAGTTTCGACATCGTGCTCCCGCGCGATTCGCGGCTACCCGGGGGCGGCGGGAACACGATCACGGGATACGTCGATCCGAAGACCGCGGCGCTCGCCGCGGCGACCCCCATCAACAAGGTCGTGCTGGCCGATAGCATCGGCGCGAGCCAGATTCAGCATTGGAACGGCGTGGACCTCAGCGTCAACGCGCGGCTCCAGAACGGGCTGCTCCTCCAGGGCGGGACCAGTACGGGCCGCACGTACACCAACAACTGCGAGGTCGCGGCGTTGCTGCCGGAGACGTTGGGAACCAACCCTCAATCGTTCTGCGAAGTGACCGAGCCGTTTCTGACGCAGTTCAAGGGAGTCGCGTCGTACACGCTGCCGCGGTATGGGGTACTGCCGGCGACGTTGGCCCAGGTGTTCCAGAACGTCTTGATCGCAGGGACGTTCCAGAGCATTCCCGGGAGCTTCATGTCGGCGACCTACGTAATGCCGAACGCCGAAATCAACCAGGCGCCGAATCCGGCGCTGGGCGTGGGCAGCACGCTCGGTCGGAATATCTCGAACAACCCCAACAAGAACATCGGCTTGATCGCCCCCGGCTCCGTGGTGGACGAGCGGCAGAACCAGCTCGACCTGCGGATCGGCAGGATTCTGCGCTTCGGCCGCACCCGAACCTCGCTGAACTTCGACCTCTACAACGTGACCAACGCGAATACGGTGCTGACCCGGAACAACGCGCTCAGCAAGACGGCGGGCAACGGCGTCAACAACCAGGTGCTGCAGTCGGATGGGTTGGCCCACACGCTGTGGGTGCCCAGCAGTGTCCTGCAGGCGAGGTTCTTCAAGCTCAGCGCGACATTCGACTTCTAGGCACGAAGGACACAGCCGTAGCGTCCGGCTTCAGCCGGACGGGGAGCGGGGGGCCTTGGCCCCCCGCTTTTTTTGTGACGGCCTAGGGCAACGGCGGCGCGGCGGCCGTGTAGCCGTTGGGGTAGAAGTGCACCGCGACGACGTACTGCACGCCGCGGCTGCCGAACCACATGGTGTCGTTGGCCTCGACCTCGATCTTCGGCACACTCTGATGCGGTTGGGGCATCGGATAGAACGTGTAGGTGCCGCTCGTCGGATCGAGCTTGAGCAGTGTGCTGTGGACCTCGTCGGCGGACCAGATATTGTCGGCGTGGTCGGGCCATGCCTCGTACGGAATGGCGCCGCTCACCGGGATCTTGTATTCGGTGAGGTTCCCCGTCTGGGGATCCAGGCGCACCATCATGCCGACGTTGTACTCCGAACCCCACACCATGCCTTTCGAGTCCACGCCCATGCGGCGGATTTGTCCCCATGCGTTCGGGACCGGATATTCCTTCACCAGGTGCGATTCCGCGTCCCACTTGCTGATCGTGCCTTTCTGCCATCCGGCGCCCCACAGGTTGCCGCGCTGATCGAAGGCGAATCCGTAGATGCCGTTGTCCGGCGTGGGCGTGGGATACGTGTGAATCGTGCGCGTCTTCGCGTCGAGCCGGCCAAACAGCGCGCCCCAGATGAGGGCGAAGCCAACGTTGTCGTCCTTGTCGACCGTAATGCCGACATCGACACCTTGCTGCGGAATGACGTACCGAATCTGCTTGCCGGTGGCCGGGTCCAACTCGCCAAGCATTCCGCCCTTGAGCTCGCTCCAGTAGATCTTGCCCTTGCTGTCGGCGGCCATGCCGCTGACCGCGACCCACCGATCGCCCTTGATGGGATAGTCCCTCCAGCGCTTGAGGGGATCGGGCTGTTTGGGATCGAGTCGAATGACGGAGTTCGAGACGCGAGACGAAAACCACACGCTGCCATCCGGCGCGAGCGCCGCGGCCTGCAGGAAGCGTTAACTCTAAGGTCGCGGTACGTTCGGTTATCCCTGTTGGTTAGATTAGGGGGAGAAGCCCCTGGGGATCTGAGAACGCAGAGCGTTTTTAGTCTGGCGGCGCGGCGCGAAGACGTCGGGAGCGTGGCGACATGTTGGCCGCCGCGACGGTGGACTAAAAACGGGTTGGACGAAACCGCGACTCGGGCGCGGCGCTATGGGGATTGACAGGAATTCTGGAAGCTGGCGACTGATTTCTCCGAGGCGGACGGCACGTTTTACTCCGAGAACCTCGTGTCGACGACACCGGACTGGCCGCGGTACACCGATCTCCCCTACGCAATGTGAATGATGCCACGTCGCACTGCGACGTTGACTGCTGCATTCCGATTCCTGACACCAAGCTTGGCGAGGATGCTCTTGGCGTGGACATGTACAGTCTCTGGGCTGATGATGAGCGCCGCGCCAATCTCGTTGTTTTGCATGCCGAGCGCGATCAATTCGAGAACCTGCCGCTCTCGCGCTGTCAAGGTTGGTCGAGTGGCGCGTTCGGCGAGGCTGGCTTTGACATCCTCGGCGAGGTCAGGATTGCCGCCAGCATAGACATGACGGACGACTCGAATCAGGTCGTCCGCAAGCGTGTCCTTCAGCAGGTATGCCGAGGCGCCCGCTTCGAGTGCCTGATAGATGTCCTCATCGCCCTGATACACCGTGAGCGCGACGATGCGGGCTCCCGGATCCTCCGTTCGCAGCGCGCGTATTGCCTGCACCCCGGACATCACCCCAAGCTGCAGGTCCATTAACGTGACATTGGGACGGTGGCGCCGGAACAGTTCGACCGCTTCTTCACCGCTCGCTGCCAACCCGACGACCTCCATGTCACGCTGCTCTTCGATGATGAGCGCGAGGCCTTGGCGCACGATGGCGTGATCATCAACGCACAACACGCGAATTCGATCTGGCGCCATGACGAAATCTATGCAGATGCGGACGTGGGCACGGTGGTTTCCACAACTGTGCCCGCTCCGATCACGCTCGATATTCGAAACGTAGCTCCGATGGTCTCCGCCCGCTCCTTCATACCCATGACACCGCAGTGGCCGTTCGAGTCGCTGTTGACGCTGGTGGGCGCGAACCCGCAGCCATCGTCCGAGATACGGAGCGTCAGCGCGGCTTCCTGATAGTGCAGCTCCATCGCAATCCGGTGTGCCTGCGAATGTCGAATCGCATTCGTCACGGCCTCCTGGCCGATCCGCAACACCTGCTCTTCGACGGCCAACCCGCACGGGCGAGGCGTGCCCATCACTCGAACGTCGAAGGCGACGTCCTTCTCGGCCACCCGCTCCCAGGCCTGACGCAGCGCAGTCGCAAGATCGCAGCGCTGTGGCGTCAAGGATCGCAGATTCCAGATCGATTGCCGGGCTTCACGAATGTACGCTTCCGTCTGCTTTCTCATCTGCAGAAATTGCTCCCGTGTCATCTGCGGCGTGAGATTGGGTTCCTTGCTGAGATGATCGAGCTGGAGGGTCAGGCCAACGAGGCTCTGGAGAAGCGTGTCGTGAATCTCCCGGCTCACGCGAAAGCGTTCGCCGAGCACGAGCGCGAACCGCCGGCGGACTTGTCGTAAGCGAAGACGCCATGCAACACCGACGGCCACAGACAGGCTCGTGGCGCATCCCGTCCAAAACCAGATCGTTTGGTAAAACATGACGGGAACAGAGAAGGCCAAGGCAGCTCCCGGCTCAAGCCACGCGCCGTTGTTGGCTTGCACGCGAAAGCGATAGTTACCCGGTCGGAGGTTCGTATAGATCGCCTGCCGGCGTTTGCCTGTGTCGATCCAGTCGGCGTCGAGCCCTTCGAGCCGGTACCGGAACGTCGTTCGGAGCGGAAACGTGAGGTTCAGCGCCGACCAGTCGATCTCGAGGCGCTTGATCGAAGGCGGCAACGCAACCCCAGGGGTGACAGCCAGCTTCCGTTGATCGGCGATGATCGCTTCGATCCAGACCGGGATTCCCGGCGGCGCCGACCCGTGTTGAAGCGTCTCCGGATCCACGATGGTCAGTCCCAAACCGGTCAGGAACCAGAGTCGACCGTCGTTCGTGCGGATCGCACCTCGACTTCCCGACTGTTTGGGTGTTCCGGTGACACCGTCGACCCCGTCAAACAAGCGGTAGCGGATCTGGTATCCGCGATCGACAATCGCGTGATCGAACTCGCCACGGTCGATCCGGACGAGTCCGGAAGCCGTTCCAAGCCACAGCGCCCCCGTCTCATCCTCGATAATGGCGGTCAGCAGTTTAGCGGGGAAGCCCTGCTTCCCGTCGAAGGTCACAAACCGTCCGTTCGCATGCCGGGTCAAGCCATTGCTGCCACCGAACCACATCACGCCGGCGCTGTCCTGAAACATGGCGCTGTAGGCGCCAGCCGTGACGCCATCCTGGGGGCCGAACACTTGAAACCGGCCGTCGCGATCCAGGCGTCCCAACGCGCCTCGTACGAATCCGATCCAGACGCGGCCACCACTGTCGGTGAAAGTCGATACGACCCGGGACTGTCGGAAGGTCGATAACACAATACTCGTCCGCCGGAGCGCCTCCGGGAGTGCGAATGGCTCCAGCCGACCGCTGTTCCACCGAAGTAGGCCCTGCTCGACATCGTGAAGCCACACGCCGCCACGACCGTCTGAAGTGATGGAATCAACCTGATGAAGGCCGTCGCTCACAGCCTCCTTTTCTCGAGCTGACGTTCTGCCCGTGAACCGAACAACGCCCCGGTCTGAAGCAACCCATAACGTACCGTGTTCGTCGACGTGCATCGCCCGGGGGCGAAAGCCTTCCAGATACCTTCGCTCCGTGCGCCACTCGCCCCGGAGTTCTGTGAGCTGGACCAACGCATCTGGTGCCTGAATCCATACGCTGCCATCACGGGTCTCTTCGACGCCGTTCACCAGGCCGAGATCAAGTCGCTGCGTGACTCTGCGCGGGGTAAACCGGCTCAGCCCTCCCCTTGATCCCACCCAGACATTTCCGTCGCGATCTTCCAGGAGGGCGCGAACCACCTCCCCCAGCGACGCGTCTTCATCTGAGCGACCTCTTGATACCGAGGCCATTTTCGGCGCCTGAGGATCTGTGTCTAGCCGAACGCGCCATACTCCCTGCCCGACGGTAGCGACCCACAGGCTGTCTCGGCGATCGTGTAGGAGTTGCGCACCTTGTCCACGGCTCAGCGACCGGGCTTGTGGCTGTCGTTCGTTGAGGATCTTGAACCCCGTGGCCGGATCCGTCACATAGATTCGCCCTTGAGAGTCCTCGCTAATTGAGAAGACGGGGTCTTCGGTTGAGGCGATACGATCAAAATGTTCCGGTGACAGGTGCCGTTTGAACACACCGGTTGCGGTAGCCACGAATAGACTGCCTTCTCGGTTGACGTAGCCAGCGTAGATCGGGCCTTTCGGAAGTCCACGCCCGGATCCCAACTGCTCCCATCGTCCCTGTGAAAATCTGTACAGCCCGCGGTTGCTACACGCCCACACTGTACCCGCCGCGTCCTCGACGATGGCAACGACCTGAACGGTGGGTAGTCCGTCTCGCTCGCCGTAGTTTTGCACCCGTCCATGACTGATGCGGCTCACGCCTCCGGAATCCCCAAATGCAACCCAGAGGCTTCCATCTCGTGTGGCGCGCAGCGTCGACACCGAAGCGCTGGGAAGGGGCGCCTCGTTCAGTTCGTCCCACGGCACAAATCGCACGCCGTCAAAACGCACCAGGCCGGAATCTGAGCCCAGCCATAGGTAGCCTTCCGCATCCTGAACCAAGGCTCTGATTGGGCCCGTCGGCAGGCCATCTTTGTCACTCCACGTCGCGAGACTGTAGCTGTCGAGCAAGTCGCGGGGCTCGCTCGTACGCACAGGAACCGCAGCGCAGCTCAGAAAAACAATGGCAATTACGAGGCTCTGGCCTAGGCGTCTCACGGCTTTTCCGTCCGTCATTGTACAGGGAGTACGTGGAACCTGCGGCGGCGGCGGATCCATACCCTCCGCAGGGTATTGTCACCAGCAATCGAAACCAGAATAATCTGCGCCTGTCATGAGGAACCTAGGTCCTTCATGTAATCACGACTCGCGGCACCCAACCCCGCTTCCTTCGGATGGGCCAATGTCTGCTGTGCATCGATTTCACTTGGCGGCGCTCACTGTCGTTGTCGCGGTGTTTGTCATCATCCCAGTCGTCGCCCAACAGCCGGCTCCAGCAAGTGTCACCATGGAACTGGTGGGCACCTGGGCGCCGCAGGTTCAGGAAGATTTTCCGCATCGGGGCCCGGGAGCTGAGCTTGGAGACTACACGGGGCTTCCGCTCAATGATGCGGGGCGTCAAAAGGCGGAAGCGTGGGCAGCCACGATCCTCTCGCAGCCCGAACGACAAACCCAGGCGCACCCGGTGCAGTATTCGATGAGGGGGCCGGGGCCGAGGATGCGGGTTTCGGAGATCCGCGAGACGCGCATAGAGCAGCAGCGGCTCATCGCGTACCTCATGCAGGGGATGTACGGACGCGCCGACCGAACGATCTGGCTCGATGGCCGGAAGCATCCATCCGACCGCGCGGAGCACACATGGAACGGTTTCTCCACCGGCGTCTGGGAGAACGGCGTGCTCATCGTAACGACCACTCACATGAAGCAAGGCGTCCTTCAACGCAACGGTGTGCCGTCCAGTCCTTACGGCAAGATGGTCGAGCGCTTCTTCCGGCACGGACTGTATTTGACGATGTTCAGTTCGGTGGACGATCCCATCTATCTCGAGGAACCGATGGTGCGTACGCAAACATGGGCATGGGATCCTTCCATTACCATCGCTGACCTCCATCCGTTCGAGCCCGTCGACGAGCTCGGTGACAAGCCGCTCGGTTGGGTGCCATTTAACGCGTTGGGCACCCACCATGCCGAGTTTGGCAAGGCCTATAACATCCCGTTCCAAGCCACGCAAGGCGGCAAGGAGAGTTTGTATCCGGAGTTCCAGTCGAAAATTGATCAGTGGAGAAAGGACGAGGCGGCAAGAGAAGCTGCGGTTGCCGAGTCCGCAAAGACGCCTGGCACTGGCGCCAGGAAGCGGTGAGGAGCGCTCGTAACATGTTGCTGATTCTCAGAGCAGCATGCCTCCTCGCGCTCGTTGGTGGCTGGCTCGCCAGAGGAACTCACGCGCAGCAGCCCAGCCTTCGTCAACCAGAAGACGTGAGCAGGCTCACCGTCTCGCCTGGCGACATCAAGGCTGGTGTCAGGCCCGACTACAACGCGCTGCTCGAACAATTGGAAGTGTTGCCGGTCCAGGGGAGCGTCTACCTTCTGGGGGGGGCGGGGCCAACGTTGCCGTGCTGGTTGGCGATGACGGCGTGCTCTTGGTCGATAGTGGGGCTGAAGCCGCTAGCGACAGGATTATCTCGGAGCTCCGGAAACTTTCTCCCGATGTGCTTCGCTGGATCATCAATACCAGCGCCGACATGGATCACACGGGCGGCAACGCGAAGGTCGCAAAGGCTGGAGAAGGCCCGCAGCCGGACAATGGCGCCAGGGGGACGGGATTCAATGGCTTCAGTGCCGCGATTATCTCTTTTGAAAACGTGCTCAATCGAATGAGCGCACCGGTCGGACAGACGGCGTCCAGAGACGTGGATGCGTGGCCTACCGACACGTTTTTCACCTCGAAAAAATCGATCTGGTTCGATGGTGAACCGATTGAGATTCTTCACCAGTCAGCTGCCCATGCCGACGGCGACGTTATGGTGTTTTTCAGGAGGTCGGACGTGATCGCGGCCGGCGACATCCTGACGACCGACCGGTATCCGTTCTTCGATGCACAAAAAGGCGGCAGCATCCAGGGTCTGATTGACGGGTTGAACCGGATCATCGACATCGCGATTCCTCGGTTCAATCAGCAAGGCGGAACCCGAATCATCCCCGGCCACGGCCGAATCTGTAATGAATCGGATGTCGTCGAGTACCGCGACATGGCCACCATCGTTCGCGATCGCATTCAGGCGCTCGCGAAGAGCGGCATGACGCTGGAGCAGGTCAAGGCGGCGCATCCGACCCTTGATTACGACGGGATCTACGGCGCGGCGACTGGCTCGTGGACCACGGACATGTTCATCGAGGCGGTGTACAAAGAGGTCATGAAGTCATCGGTGTCGCCGACGGGCTCGAAGGCTCGCGCAAAGACGCCCGTCAAGAAATAGGCCGCGAATCGGCGCTCTTTTGTTTTTGTTGTTCTTTTCAGCGTGAGGAGATCAAGTTCATGAGTGGGTCATTGAAAATCCTGGGCGTACTGACGTGTTTCGTACTTTTCCCCACCGCGCTGTTCGCCCAAGGGGGCACCATCGCCGGGGTCGTGAAGGATACGTCCGGTGCCGTGCTGCCGGGGGTGACCGTTCAAGTGGCGAGCCCCGCGTTGATTGAAAGAGTCCGCGAGACGGTGACCGACGGGACAGGCAAGTACCAAGTCGTCGATTTGCGACCCGGCACGTACTCGGTCACCGCGACGCTGACGGGTTTCAACACCTTCAAGCGCGACGGCGTCGAAATCTCGGGCATTGCCGTGGTGACGATCAACGCCGAGATGAAGGTCGGCGCGATTGAAGAGACGGTCACAGTGAGCGGCGAGACCCCGGTGGTCGACCTGCAAAGCACGACCAAGGAACGCGTGATGTCGAAGGAGGTCCTCGACGCATTGCCGACCGGGCGGATGTACACCAACCTCGGCGTGCTGGTCCCGGGCGTCAACGCGAACAGCCGCGATGTCGGTGGCAGCCTTGGGGACCAGATGGCCAGCTTGACCGCACACGGCGGAGTCGTGGGGGATCAGCGCATTCTACAGAACGGCCTCAACGTGATGACGCTGGTGGTCGGCAACGTCGGCGGCATGGTGCCGAACACCAGCGCAGCGCAGGAAGTGGCGATCGACACCTCAGGGGCGACGGCCGAACGGCAGACCGGTGGGGTGAGCGTCAACTTCATCCCGCGGGACGGCGGCAACACGGTGCGCGGTTCGGTCTTCGCGACGGGTGCGTATGAGGGCCAGCAGGCGAGCAATCTTACGCAGAGCCTGGCGGACCAGGGGCTAACCCTGGCGGACAAGTACAAGAAGAATTGGGACTTCAATCCCGGCGTGGGCGGTCCGATTCTGCGGGACAAGCTCTGGTACTACTATACGTACCGCAATAACGGCGCCCAGAACTATGCGGCCGGGGTGTTCTACAACCAGAACGAGTTCCTCCCCAACGTCTACACGTATGTCCCGGCCAACGGCCAGAACGGCGCCAGCGCGCGGCCGGCGCTGTCACTCCACGGCGACTGGTGGGACAGCCAGCTGCGGTTGACGTGGCAGGTGAACTCGAAGAACAAGGTCGCGGGCACGTGGGACCAACAGGCTTACTGCCGCTGCCCCAGTCCTCCGAACGTCGTCCCGATATTATCGGCACCCGAGGCGTTCAACGAGCGACGCTTCGCGCCGCAACGCTTGATACACGGCGAATGGTGGTCGCCGCTGACAAGTAAGGTGTTGATCGAGGTCGTGGCGCTGCATCGGACTGAGCGGTGGGGCTTCATGGCTCTGAAGCCGACCGACCAGGGCGGGTCGCTCAAAGTGACGCCGGAGCAGTACGCGCTGTATCCCTCGATGATTGGCG
Organism: Vicinamibacterales bacterium; assembly: GCA_049679965.1. Classification (GTDB taxonomy): domain Bacteria; phylum Acidobacteriota; class Vicinamibacteria; order Vicinamibacterales; family CAVVIG01; genus 2-12-FULL-65-11. Next base: position 3,421 of record JBAUGX010000066.1, on the reverse strand, counting down.
TCACCCAGACCAGCGGGACGGCCGGCGTGCCGAACGGATTCTCGTTCCATGGGCCGGCGGGGACGTTTAGCAATAACTGGAATGCCAATTACACCTATCGGTGGGCCGTGTCGTACATTACCGGCGGCCACGCGTTCAAGGTTGGCGGCCAGGACTCGTTCGGCTACGCAGCGGCCACCACCTACCTTCCGACGCTTGACACCCTGAACCGGCCGGTGCGATATCGGTTCGCCTCACAGAACACCCCGGACCAGGTGACGGTGTTCCAGACGCCGTACACGACTAGGAACCATCAGAACCACGATTTCGGGCTCTTCGCCCAGGACCGGTGGACGATGGACCGGCTGACGCTGAGCGGCGGCCTCCGGTTCGACTGGTTCAACAGCTCGGTGCCGGCGCAGGATCTCACCCCGTCGACGCTCGGTCGGCCGGCGATCCACTTCGACGAGACCTTGAACACCCTCAATTGGCGGGACGTCACGCCGCGGATGGGCGTGTCGTACGACGTGCAGGGAGACGGGAAGACGGCGGTCAAGGTGACCCTCAACAAGTATGTGGCGGGCCAGGTACTCGGCGGTCTCCCCACGAGCGCTAACCCCATCAGCCGGCTCACCAACAGCAATAGTCGCACTTGGAACGACGTAAACGGGAACAGGGTCGTGGACTGCGATCTGCTCAACCCCGCCATCAACGGCGAATGCACCAACGCGGGGAGCGCGAGCTTCGTCAACGGCGCCCTACCTATCAACCCCGAGACGGGGGACACGTCCCTCGCGGACCGGGCGATCCGGTCGAGCGCGGATGGCGGGGCGTTGTGGAATACCCGCGGGTACAACTGGGAATTCTCGTTGGGCGTGCAGCGCGAGATCATGCCGCGCGTGTCGGTAGACGTCTCGTACTTCCGCCGCTGGTTCGGCAATTTCACGACGACGGACGATTTGGCGCGTGCCGCGACGGACTTCACCAGCTTCGACGTGGTGGCGCCGCTCGATTCGCGCCTGCCGGGTGGCGGCGGGAACACGATCACCGGCTACGTGGATGCCAACACTGCGGCGATCGCCGCGCGGACGGCTGTGAACAAGGTGCTGCTGACCGACAGCATCGGCGCGAACCAGATCCAACGCTGGAACGGCGTGGACGTAAGCGTAAACGCGCGGCTTCAGAACGGCCTGCTGCTGCAGGGCGGGACGAGCACGGGGCGGACGTCCACCAATAACTGCGAGGTTGCGGGGATGCTGCCGGAAACGCTTGGGTCCAGTCCGCGCTCGTTCTGCGAGGTGACCGAACCGTTCCTGACACAGGCCAAGGTGGTGGCGGCCTACACGTTGCCACGGTATGCGCGGCTGCCGGCCACGCTGGCCGAGGCGCTCCAGAACATCCAGGTGGCCGGGACGTTCCAGAGCATCCCCGGGAGCTTTATGGCGGCAACCTACACGGAGCCGAACGCCGAAATCAACCAGGCCCCGAACCCAGCCCTCGGCGTGGGCAGCACGCTCGGCCGGAATATCTCGAACGCTTCCAATAAGAGCATCAGCCTGATCGCCCCCGGCTCGGTGGTGGACAATCGGCAGAACCAGCTCGATGTGCGGGTCGGCAAGATTCTGCGTTTCGGCCGGACGCGGACGTCACTGAACTTTGACGTCTATAACGTGACCAACGCGAATACGGTGCTCACACGAAACAACGCCCTCAGCAAGACGGCGGGCGACGGCACCAACAACCAGGTGTTGCAGGGGGACAACCGGGCTCACACGCTGTGGGTGCCCACCAGCATCCTGCAGGCACGGTTCTTCAAGATCAGCGCGACGTTCGACTTCTAGCAGTCCGCGGTGCCCGTTGAAGCAGGAATCAGAAGCTCCCGGCGGAGGGACCACGGGCCACAACTGAAAACGGAAGGGTCGGGAGGTGTGTTCTCGTGACAACTGTCAGAAGAGTGATGTGGGTGGTTCTCCTGGCGTCTCTGGTGGTCGGTGGTTTCATGGGGCATACCCTGGCGCAGGTCGGTGGCCAACAAGGTATCCTCAACCCGCAACCAGTGTTCAGGACGCCCGAGGATGTGGCGAAGACGGGCGTGAAGCGTGACGACATCAAGGCTGGCGTGCGGCCCGATTACGTCAGCCTGCGAAATCCCCCCGTCGTCCTGCAGGTGCTCGGCAAGGTCTACTTCATTGGTGGAGCCGGCGCCAACATCGCTATGCATGTGAGCGAGCAAGGCGTACTGCTGGTTGATGCCGGCGCCGCGGCGGCGTCCGACCGAGTCGTCGCCATCATCAAACAGTACGGCACCAGACCCCTGCGCTGGATCGTCAATACCAGCGCCGATTTGGACAACACGGGCGGCAATGCGAACGTCGCCAAGTCGGTTCTCCGCAGCGCGGCTGCGGATCTCGCTGAAAGCGGCAATATCGGCGGTGCCGCTGGTTTTGCGAGCGCAGCCGCTGGAATCATCGCGCACGAGAACGTCCTCAACCGGATGAGCGCGCCAACGGGACAGCAGGCATCGAGACCCGTCGACGATTGGCCGACCGATACGTTCTTCCCGGCGAAGAAGACGTTCTGGTACGGCGGCGAGGCAATCGAGTTCCTCCACCAGCCGGCGGCCCATACCGACGGCGACATCATGGTCTGGTTCCGGAAATCAGACGTCGTCGTCGCCGGCAATCTGCTGAGCTACGATCGCTATCCGTTCATCGACGCGGCGAAGGGCGGCAGCATCCAGGGCATCCTCGACGCGCTGAACAAGATCATCGACATCGCCGTCCCCGAGTACAACCAGCAGGGCGGCACGCGGATCATCCCCGGATACGGCCGGATCCTGAACGAGACAGACGTCGTCGACTATCGCGACATGGCGACCATCACCCGCGACCGCATCAACGCGATGGTCAAGAAGGGCATGACGCTCGAACAGGTCAAGGTGGCCCATCCGACCTTGGACTACGACGGCCTCTACGGCCAGACGACCGGGCCGTGGACGACGGACATGTACGTTAATGAGGTGTACAAAGAGACGCGTGCGGCCTGGCAGGCCGCGCAGGCGAAAGCCAAAGCGCCCGCGCCGAAGAAATGACGCGACGTTGTTTCAGGAGTTCTCTAATCATCGGGATCGATCCGATCAAGGCGCGCCGCGACCTCGCGATGAAGGTCGGCGCGACGACGGTCGTTGATCCGAATGCCGAAGGGCAGAAACCTGGTGGCGAAGCTTCGAACTCTCACGCCCGATGTCGTACCGCCCGGGCGGTTCTTCACCGGTCAGCGCGCGGCGGGGCCGATGTATGTCATCGAAGCGGTAGGCGTGACGCGGTTCGCGTTGCCGGCGGGCGTCGAGGCGCCGACGGACATGACCGGCGTCCAGGCCCTCAACGACTGCTACAACGTCGTGAGAGGCGGGGGCATCCTCCGGACGTGCGGCGTGTACGGG
>JBAUGX010000065.1:0-2001 GCA_049679965.1 Vicinamibacterales bacterium | reverse complement strand
GCCGGAGGGCGTCCGAAGCGCCGGCGGCCCCCACCAGATAATGCCCACCGTCACCGTACTCGGCGCAGGGAGTTGGGGGACCGCGCTGGCCGTCCATCTGGCGCGGATTGGACACGACGTGCGCCTCTGGGCGCGCGACCAGACGCTGGCCGGCGAGATGATGGCCCGGCGCGTGAACACCGTCTATCTGCCCGACATCGACCTGCCACGGAACGTCGTGGTCACCCACGGCCTTGATCGCGCACTCGGCGGCTCGGATCTGATCGTGTCCGCCGTGCCGTCACACGGGTGTCGGACGGTGATGCGGGCCGCAAAGCCCAGCGTGAGCCCGGGCGCGACGATGGTCAGCGCGACCAAGGGTCTCGAGGCCGACACGCTCGCGCGGATGTCCGAAGTGATTGCGGAGGAGATCGGATCCAGTTCGCCGGTGGTGGTGCTCTCGGGACCAAGTTTTGCCGCTGAGGTGGCGCGCCAGCTGCCGACAGCCGTCGTCGCGGCGTCGGCGTCCCCGGCAGCGACCGAGAAGGTCCAGGCGGAGTTCCGCAGTCCCTATTTCCGGCTGTATGGCAGCACCGATGTCGTGGGCGTCGAGATCGGTGCTGCCCTCAAGAACGTCATCGCGATTGCGGCGGGCGTGGTCGACGGCCTGGGCCTCGGGCACAACGCGCGGTCGGCGCTCATCACGCGTGGACTTGTCGAGGTGACGCGTCTGGCCTGCGCGGCCGGCGGCCGGCCCGAGACGCTCGCTGGCCTCGGCGGTCTGGGAGATCTCGTCTTGACCTGCACGGGAGATCTGAGTCGCAATCGACGCGTCGGGATGGAACTGGCGCGCGGGCGCAGCTTGCCGGAGATTCTTGCCGGGACGAAGATGGTGGCGGAAGGCGTGCGCACAACCGGCGCGGCGCTGGCGCTCGCCGCCCGCTACGGCGTCGAGTTGCCGATCGCAACGCAGATGGCCGAAGTGCTCTCCGGTCGCGTGGACGTTCGCACCGCGATCGAGACCCTGATGCTCCGTCGCCAGCGCGCCGAAGCCGAGGCGCGGTAACGGACGTTGACGGGATTCCTGTCCAGAATCCGGGACGGTCTCTCCCGTACGGCGCAGCAAATCGTCGAGCGCTTCGATGAGATCGTTCGCCGGGCCGACGAACCGGGCCAACGCGGTCGGCCGGTCGATGTCGAGACGGTCGAGGCGCTCGAAGAGCTGCTCATCTCGGCCGACATCGGCATGGCGGCCGCCTCGCGAATCCTGGCCGCGGTCAAGGGCCAGAGGTCGGACGGCCCCGGTCTGCGCGACCTGGTCAAGCGCGAGATCCGGAGCGTGTTCGCCGCCGTCGACCGCCCGGTCGTCGTGGCGCACCATCCGAAGGTCACCCTCGTTGTCGGCGTCAACGGCACCGGCAAGACGACCACTGTGGGCAAGCTCGCCAACCTTCTGAAGAACGAGGGCCACACGCCGCTCATTTGCGCGGCCGACACCTTTCGCGCGGCGGCCGTGGAGCAACTCGAGATCTGGGCCAAGCGCGCCGGCGTGGACATCGTGCGCGCGCGCGCGGGCAGCGACCCGGCCGCTGTCGTCTTCGACGCCATCACGTCGGGAAAGGCGAAGGGGCGGGATCCCATTCTCATCGACACGGCAGGCCGGCTGCACACGCGCGCCAACCTGATGGGCGAGCTCGAGAAGATTCGGCGGATCGCGTCCCGCGAGGTCCCCGGCGCGCCGCAGGAAGTGCTGCTCGTGCTCGACGCCACCGTGGGACAGAATGGGGTGGCGCAGGCACGGGAGTTCATGAATGCCGCCGGCGTCACGGGCATCGTGCTCACGAAACTGGACGGGACCGCCAAAGGCGGCGTCGCCGTGGCGATCGCGCACGACTTGAAGCTGCCGATTCGTTATGTTGGCATCGGCGAGGGGATCGACGACCTGGTCCCCTTCGACGCGCAGGAGTACGTTGACGGGTTATTCGAAGACAAATGGTGAACTGTTGACGTTCTGTTCTAGAT
>JBAUGX010000064.1:0-5534 GCA_049679965.1 Vicinamibacterales bacterium | reverse complement strand
GGGCAAAGGCCAGCTCTCGACGGTGATAACCGATTCGCTCGCTGAGAAGGAGTGCGACCTTCCTGCCACCGTGTTGTCCAGCTCGCAGGTGAATGCGCTTGCCGTGTCCGTGTTTCTGGCGCTGAACATCGGCGTGCCGAAGCCGCCGCTCTCGGTCGCGATGCTCGATGATCCACTGCAGAGCCTCGATGACATCAACCTACTTGGCTTGGTCGACCTCCTTCGACGGACGAAGGATCGCAGACAGTTGTTCGTGTCCACCCACGACCGACGTTTTGGTGACCTCCTTTCTCGGAAGCTTCGGCCCGGCAACGAGAAGGGGCGCACGATCGTCATCGAACTCGACGGATGGAGTCGCCAAGGACCGATCGTAGTTACCAGAGACGTCAAGTGCGATCCTGTGCCGTTGAGGCTGGTATCGTCGCGCGCGGGATAGTCCGATCCCTAGAGCGGAAAGCGAGAGGCCGTTTTACCAGCAGTTCCGCAGCGCGCCTCTTACGCCAACGAGACGGCGTCCTACCGTTCCGCGCGTCCCGTCGAACCGGACCGGCAGGCTGTCTGGTTGGTGGTTAACAGGAGGCGGCCGAACGGTTCGCGGCCGTAGCGCAGGGCGTGCCGGACCTTGGCTTGGAGATCGCGATCACTCCACGGAGGCTGACAGCGGTCGTTCCATTGCCTCAGGGCCGCCACGGCCGCGCCCTCGTCAAGATCAAATCCCCGGACAATTCGGCAGCACACTTGGAAGGTGTGGAGGTCGCCATGCTGTCCAGCGATCGCCGGCGCAACTCGATCCAGGTAGCGACGGGCGCGTTCGATTAGATCCGGCACGGTCGAGCGCCTGTCGCTGACGATCATCGAGGTCGATCTGAGTTCGCTGTCGCGGGGAAAGCAACCAGGACTAAAACGGGCGGCGGCCTCCTGATAGCGGACAGTGACGAGATTCGGCGACGAGTATTTGTGGTTACGGTAGCCGGGTAGGCGCGTGGTCTGCGAACAGGAGGTCGCGGCCCCGTCGGTGGCAAGGTCTCGTGCGAGGTGCTTCTGCAGACGCGCTGCACCCGCTGGCGTGAAGCCTTCCGCACGCCAGAAAACATGGATCCGATCCGGAGACGACTCCAGGACGTATGACGTGGGCGGCAGGTCGTCACGGATGCCGATCTGATCGAGCACTTTCGGGCCGTCGTGGTCGGCGTCGAGGAAAATGTGCCTGACGGTCCCGATTGCGTCCTTCGTACGGGTGCGGCGGCCGGGCTGGATCGTGTTCACGCTGACGTACACGTTGAACCGCTGGGCATTCATCGCCCGTAGCCACGCGTGGACGCGGGGTTCGAGGAAAAGCGACAGAGGGCCGACGCGCTGCACGGTCTTTCCCGTCTCGTACGACTTCAGGAACAGCGCGATCCAGTCGTCGCGCTCGTACGCCGTGCGGAGAAAACGCATCGATGCTTCGGTATCGACAATCATGGGCAACTCCAATGCTGTCCGCCCACCCCCTCGGCCGGCGGTAGCGGCCTGGGATGCCTGCGCGGAGCTGGGGTCAAGGCCGGAGCCCCGCGGGGTCGCCGCAGTGCGGCGAGCCTTGACGCCGGCGAGCACAGCGCTCACGCTGGCTTGAGCGCCGGCCCAGATCCGAAGTTCAGGAGGACAAGGTCCAGTCGTCGGCGACGAAGGCGGTCCGCAGGAACGGGACGGCTTGCCTCGGTGTGCGCCGGCACTACTCGTCTCAGTTCTTTGTCAGCACGACGTTCCCGTCGAAGCCAATCTGGCAGTCAACCCCGTGGAAGGTGGCTTCAATCCGGTTGGACTGAGCCGTGCCCAGGCTCCCCAGAGTGCCTCGGCAGCCTCGCGGAGACGAGTAGTCGCCTTGGGTGCTGATCTGCGTCGGGGGTGTTGCGGCTGGTGCCAGCGCGGTGGCCAACTGCATCGTGATCGGCAGCCACGGATGCTCCGACCGGACGGTCGCGGTGAAGCTCTGCATGTTGGTTTGCGGCACGACCACGAACGTCCATGTCGTGGCGCCGGTGCTTGCGGACTCGCCGGCTGGTTGAATGGTCACCGTTCCGCTCCACGTGCCGGCCAGGAACGACGTCGGCGACGGCGCGGTCGGCGCGCGGCCGTCGCCGCATCCTGAAAGGGCCAGCAAACTGGCCGCAAGGGCCAGGAGCGCGGGTGTGGGGTGTCTCAAGGGTTCCCTCCTTCCGGGTACAGCGTGGTCAGCGCAAACGCGTCGGTCTTGGGCTCGTATCCCCGGATGGCGACGAGCTGAGTGACTCGGCGTCGCCCGCCCTCGCGGGCGATGTGCGCCACGAGGTGAATGGCCAGCGCAATGGCTTCGCGCGCACTGGCATGCGGCAAGCCGACATTGGCGGTGAGGACGCAGTGAGCGAAGCGCGTAAGCGCCTGCTCGGCGGAGTTCGCGTGCAGCGTGCTCATACTGCCGAGATGCCCGGTGTTGAGCGCTTGCAGCAGGTCGAACGCTTCAGGGCCACGGACCTCGCCGACGAGGATGCGGTCGGGACGATGTCGAAGGGTGGCGCGCAAGAGTTCCGCGATGGTGACGGCCGGTAGGGCGACTTCCTGTCCGAGGGGCACTTGCGCCCTCCGCGCCTCGAACCGAACGAGGTTGGGTTTGTCGACCACGATCTCCGACGTCTCCTCGATGAGGACGATTCGGTCTTGGTCAGGAATCGTCGCCGCGAGCGCATTGAGCAGCGTGGTCTTGCCCGTGCCGGTTCCACCGGAGATCAAGACGTTCCGCTGCGACCGGACCGCGCTCGTGAGCGTGGCCGCAAGATCCGCCGTGAGTGTTCCCAGATCGACGAGCTCTTCGAGCGTGTAACGGTGGGTGAATTTCCTGATCGTGAGGGTCGGCCCATTCACCGAACACGGTGGGAACATTGCAGCGACCCTTGAGCCGTCTTCCAGGCGGGCATCAAGGATCGGTTGTGCTTCGGACACCTCGTCGCCGCAGGTCCGGGCAATGTTCTTGATAGCGACCTTCAGATTGCGCTCCTCCAGGACGAGCCCGTGGACCTCCTCCAACGTGCCGGCGCGTTCCACAAAGACGTGCCGTCCTCCGCAGTTGACCATCACTTCAGTCACGCTCGGATCGAGCAGCAGATGCTCGAGGGGTTTCACGAACGGCAAGATGCGCGCGAAACTGCTCATAGCGAACCCCGCGCGACGTGGTCGAAGTAGCTGGTCTGCACGTCGAGGTAGTGCGGCTTCAGGTAGCAGTACGTCGGGGGCTTCGGATTGAGTCCGTCATAGGGCAAGACGATGGCCTGGGCGTTCTGTAATTCGCCAAAGATCTTCGGTTGGAATACGTAGTCCATCTGGAAGGCGTAGTGCTTGCTCGCTGTCACGGTTGACTTGGGCGCCGCCGCGCGGCCGGTCAGGAGCGATACGCGGGCATCCTGGCCCGCTTCCGTGAGCTGGTATGACGGCTTGAGTCGCTCCGCCCGCCCGCACAGTTCCGCCGCGACGTGCGCTGTGAACTCGTCGGACGTGGCCAGGAAGATCTTCGTCCGGAAGCACTGGAGCAATGTGCGCCAGGACTCGTCACCGTGGACGGCTGATCGCAACGAGCTGATGCTCTGCGTCGCGACAATGGGAATCAGTCTGGCCTGACGGCTCAATGCAAAGGTGCGTTCATCGCCAGACGGGTCTGTGTCTCCAGTCGTCGCGAACGCGTGGTACTCGTCACACATGAACAGGAGATCCCGCCACGGCCGTTCCGGTGCGGCGGAGATCCGAGGGATGCGGGACAAGACCGCGCGCTGGAAGTCGAGTTTCAACATCACACCCAGGGCGCGCGCCAGCCCCGGATTCAGGCCGACCGGAAAGTTCAGCGCCAGTACCTTTCCGCTCTCCAGTAACTGGTCCAGGGGCGGGAGCGGCGTGCCGTGCTTCTGGCCGACTTTCGGAGGATCGGTGTACGCCGACTTCGGCGGACAGAACGCGCGACCGACGGCGGGGTTGTCGTCGAAGAGAGAGAGGAACACGACGATACCCTCGACGATAGAGGACCGGAGGCGCGGTTCGAGGCGAATCCAGTTGCTGTAGTACCAGCGCTTGACCGCGGCCAGTTGCAGTTGGCGGTCCGCCCATCCTGCGTCCGGTACGACCCGGTCAATCGTGTGCGCAATGCCTCGCTCGTTCAGGAAGGCGGTCAGTTCGTCATTCTGAGGATGTTCGAACTGGTCGCTTGGCGCCGATGTCCAGTTCGGCCAGGGGCTCCCGGCGAGGCTCAGATGGTAGTCGTGGGCCGCGACACGAACGCGCGGCGTTGCCTCCGCGAACATCTGCTCGCCGCGCTGCAGATCGCGCTCGATCAAGCTCTCGTCGATCGCATAGTGATAAATCTCGGACAACGTCGTGTAACCGTCGACCACCTTCCGCAGCAGGATCAGGAACTTCACGAGGTCCGTGTACGCCTGCTGCCAGAAGGGCTCTTTGCCACGGCCGTACAGGTTGTTGAGAAGCGTCGCGATCGAGTAGGCCAAGGCGTACGGTTCGAGATCGTTGTGCAGAGGGTTGTAGCAGTACGGTGAGTCGAGCCCGATCTCGACGTAGTCGTCCGCACGACGATGCCGAGCGAGCATGCTCCGAACCTGTATGCAGAAGTCGCCTTTGACCTCGAGGACCAGGCCGCCGATCTTCTCGTCGCGTGAAGATGCGCGCCACGCGAGAAGCTGGTCAACATACGGGTACATGCACGCGGACGTCTTCCCGGAGCCGACGGCGCCCAGAATCATGATGCCGGTATGCAACCCCCGTCGCGGAATCGTGAGCCATGTCGGGTGCGCGAGACGCATGGGTTGCGTAGGGTGATGCTGCTCTCCGAGTACGAGAAAAGGCTCCTGCCGCGCGGAAGGCTCCGGATAGGCCGGGAGCGGTCCGTATCCGACGCGCTTCTCGATGCGCATTACCGCCACATACAGCAGCGCGCTGATGACGGTGAGACCGATCAGCGGCGTACTGAACCAGAGCGTTGCGTACAGGTAGGCAAGCCCGTCGAACAGCCAAGGCTTCCGCGCGTCGATCACGGCCAGGAAGGCGTTCCCGCTCGGGAACGGCCACTGGTGGAGACCGACGACGCCAATGGCGGCGGCCAATCCGAGATTGATGGGTGCGCGGAACTCCAGTGCGCGACGCATGGCCATCGTCCTCGTTACCGCTCCGCTGCGGCAGCTACTGGCGCCGTGTGCGGCCGGCTTTGAGGCGAGGGCGAGAACGCACGCGCCCGGCCATTCGAACGGCTGCCTGGCTTCGGCACATGCGAGCCGGGATGCTCGGTGCGCCACGCCTGAAAGTCCCGGTCTCTGGCCAGCACCGTTTCGACGAGCTGATTGAGCACGTACTCGGTCGACTCGCCGATGAACGACGCGTAGGAGAACAGCGTCTCGTTGTTCTCCCGATAGAGCCGCGTGATGTGGCGGACAAGATGCTTCTGAGTTGTGCGCGGTTTGATGGCTGGCATGGACTCCTCCTTTTCAATCAGATGGACGTGAGGTTCCGACGCGCAACGCGCG
>JBAUGX010000063.1:0-9314 GCA_049679965.1 Vicinamibacterales bacterium | reverse complement strand
CGACACGTGCACGTTTCTGTGGCTGGCCGGCGGCGGCCCGTTGTCGGTGGGCGCCGCCGCGGCGGTGCGCGATCCGTCAAACGACGTGCTGCTCAGCGCCGTGTCCGTCTGGGAAATTGCGTCCAAGCACCAGGCTGGCCGGCTTCCGCTGCCCGAGCCCCCCGACCGATTGATCCCCACCGAGCGCCAGCTGCGCGGTGTCTTGCCGCTCGCCTTCGACGAAGAGTCGGCGCTTCAAGTGACGCGTCTTCCGAAGCTGCACCGCGATCCGTTCGATCGCATGCTCATCTCCCAAGCCATCGCTCACGGCCTCGCGCTGGTCACGCCAGACCCGTCCATCGCACAGTATCCCGTGCGCGTGATCTGGTAGATCAGTCGGCAGTCGGCAGCGGCCAATCATCAATCATCAATCATCAATCAGAAGTTCCCCGTCGTTTCCTCTCGCTCGCCCGTTCCGCCTGCAGCCGCTCGAGCTCGACCTCTGAGTGATCTGCAAACTGCATGGCCGCGGCAATCGCGCGATGGCCGGCCACCTCGCCGATGGCGCGGTGCATCAGCTGACAGACCCGCCGGTAGGCCGGATGCCCCTGCGGTGAGGTGCGCAATTCGATGACGTGCATCGCTTCGCGCGCGTTCATCTCCATGTAGAAACGGACGCGATAGGCCATCACGACGGCGTAGGGCGCGACGTGGCGCAGGCCGTTGGCGACGAGCCTTCCGTGCAGCTCCGCAGAACGATCCATCACCTCGCGCCACTCGCCAAGGGCGCCCGCTTCGTCTATCGCTGCCGGCTCGGTGTAACCGTACCGAGTACTGAGCGGCTGCCATTCGATGGTCAACAGGCGGTGGCGCTGCAGATCGCGAAACGCGCCGTAGTCGGCCAGGACGTCGAATCTGTAGCTCGTGCGCTCGAACGCACGGCCGGGCTTGTGTCGCCGATTCGCCCGCCTGCCCACGTACGCGCGAAGGAGCGTGGCGCGTTCGTCAGCCGACAGCCGGCGCGCCATCGCCAGCAGCTGGTCGTCGGGGAGCTCCGAGCTCGCATAAAGTGCCGCCGCCGCCACTTTGATTTCGCCGTCCGGATCGAAGTCCGTGAGCGTGACTTCCGGCCGCTCCTCCGGCTCCGCATCCGCCAGAAACCCGTGCGCCGCCACGTCGAAGCGGCGCCTGGTGTCCGTGAGGTACTCAATCCATCGACCGCCCCGGTCGGGCTGCTCGACGCGCGCGAGAAAAGCCGGAATGACTTTCTGGAGCTCCTCGAGCATCAGGCGTGCATGAGCGCGGACTTCCGCCAGTGGATGGGCGAGCATGCGCAGGAGGAGCGCTTCGAAGGCCTGTCCGGTCCCGAACAGGCCGACGTTTGACGTCGTAGCGGCCGGCAGCAGGCCGCGCAGTGTGTCGAGCGCTTTGGCGCGAATCACCGAGCGGTAGACACCGTCTGAATCCTCAGGGGATTTCGGGTGCTTCGCGCGAAAGTGCGCCTCGAGTGTGGGAATCCATCGTGCGTAGGTCTCGAAGGCCGCGTCAAGTGCGTGCACGAACGCATTACGGAGCGGCGAGCCGTCCAGTTCCGCGGGGACGTGATACTTCCAGCGGCCGTGTGGTCGATCGGTGTACGGCACGTAGCGCGTCGATTGCTCGAGGTACGCCATCAGGCGGCCCCACTCGAGCACCTTGGTCAGTACGTTGGAGACACCCTCGCACGCCAGATGCGCGCCGCCCAGTTGGGCGACCGAATCGTCGCCGTACTCGTTGAGGACGCGGGCGTAGAGGGTCGCCGCGCGCTCGGCGCCGACGCCGGCAGTATTGTCGCGAACACTGCGATCGACAAGATCGCCCATGAACTCGTCGAGGAACAGGCGGCGCAGCGATTTGGCGGATCGCGAATAGCGCGCGAACAGCGCGCCCTTGACCGTTTCCGGCAGGTTGACCAGCGCGAAGACCGGGCGGTCGGTGTTGGTGAAGTAGGGCGCGAGCGCCCGCGCTTCCTCAGGCGTGAACTCGGAGGTGAATCTGTCGGCGGGGGCGGACACGCCAATGTATTCTACCCTCCATGCCAGCCGCCGATCCCGTGTTCCGGTATGCGCTCGACGTACTGTTTCGAGACTGCGACCTCCTCGGCCACGTGCATCACTCGGTGTACCTGACCTATTTCGAGCAATGCCGGCACGCCTTCTGGCGCCAGCTCGCCAGCACACCCGAGCACACGCAGGTCCTTGTCGCGCGCATCGAGTGCGACTATCGCGCGTCCGCCCGCTTCGGCGATCGTCTCGAAGTCCGGCTGCGCGTCGGCGAGATCGGCCGGTCGAGCTTCTCGCTGATCTACGAAGTCGTGAACGCCGTCTCAGGCGTGCTGACGGCGGAAGGGAAGACCGTCATGGTGGCGTACGACTACAAGGCAGGCAAATCGATGCCGCTGTCGACGGAAACGAGACACTTGCTCGAGCAGGCGAAGCGCCAGGTCCGCGATTGAAGCGCGATGGACGTTGTGACGGCTGCCGACAGCACGTAAGATCCTCAGATCCTCAGATTCAGGGAGCCAGATGGACAAGGTCATCGATTTCATCAACGTGAACCGCGACCGCTACCTCGACGAGTTGAAGGGCCTGCTCGCGATCCCGAGCATCAGCGCGCTGCCCGAGCACGCGGCCGACGTCAGGCGCTGCGCCGACTGGTGCGCCGATGAGATGCGGCGCATCGGGCTGCAGAACGTGCGCCTCATCGAGACGCCCGGCAATCCCGTCGTCTATGGCGAATGGCTCGGCGCACCCGGTGCGCCGACCATCCTCTATTACGGGCACTACGATGTGCAGCCGGTCGATCCCCTCAATCTCTGGACGTCACCGCCCTTTGAAGCCACCATCCGGGACGGCGAAATCTACGCGCGCGGAGCGGCCGACGACAAGGGCCAGGTGTTCATGCACTTCAAGGCCGTCGAGGCGCACCTGAAGCAGAACGGGCGCCTCCCGGTCAACATGAAGTTCATGATCGAGGGCGAGGAAGAGGTCGGCAGCGCCCACCTCGACGACTTCATCCGCGCGCACAAGACCGAGCTCAAGGCCGACGTGGTCGTCATTTCGGATACGTCGATGTTCGCACGAGGGGTGCCGTCGATGTGCTACGGCCTTCGGGGATTGGTCTACTTCCAGATCGATCTGCGCGGGAGCAACACGGACATGCATTCCGGCGTCTTTGGCGGAGCGGTTGCCAATCCGGCGTTCGTGCTCGCGCAGATGCTGGCGCAGATGAAGGATCGGAGCGGCCACATCAAGATTCCCGGCTTCTACGACGCGGTCAAGCCGCTCAGTGATGAAGAGAGGAAGGCGTGGGCGACACTGCCCTTCAATGAGCGGCAGTACAAGAAGGACTTCGGCATCCCGAAGGTCTTCGGCGAGTCCGACTACACGACACTCGAGCGCACCTGGGCCCGGCCGACCTTCGAGGTGAATGGGCTGCTGTCGGGTTTCACCGGCGATGGCGCGAAGACCGTGCTGCCTGCCTTGGCGATGGCGAAGGTCAGCATGCGGCTCGTGCCCGATCAGGATCCGAACACGATCGCCGGGCTCTTCGAGGCGTACGTGCGGAAGATCGCGCCCAAAACGGTCGAGCTGAAAGTCACACGCATGCACGGCGGCAAACCGTGGATGGCGTCGTACGACAACGTGTTCATCCAGGCGGCCGGCCGCGCGATTGAGAAGGGGTTTGGCAAGAAGCCGGTCTTTGTGCGCGAAGGCGGCTCGATTCCGGTGGTCTCGACGTTTCAGGAGGAGCTCGGCCTGCCCTCGGTGCTCTTCGGCGTGGGGTTGCCAGACGAGAACGCGCACGCCCCGAACGAAAAGCTCGACCTCGGCAACTTCCACAACGGCATCATCGCGTCGGCGATTCTGTATCAGGAAATTGCAGATTGTCGCGCTTCGAAAGCCTCCTGAGCGACCTGCGGCGCTTCTACGGCCTGCTTCCGTCGCTGCCGCGCGATCCGTTCGCGTTGTTCGTGTGGGAAGTGCTGTCGGCGCATTCGACGCCGCTGAGGCGCGACAGGGCCCTGGCCGGGCTCAAGCGTCTCCACGCGCTGACGCCGGATGCCATATGGCGGACTCCTCATAAGAAGCTCGAGGATGTCGTCAAGCTCGCCGGCTCGCACGCGGAAGCGCGGCTGCAGGCGCTGCGGACCGGCATCGACGTGTTCCGCCGGTCTCCCGACTTGCCCGCGATCATCAGAGGTCCGCTGGTGCCGGCCCGTCGCGCGCTGCGAGGACTTCCGCGGATGCGCGAAGGCGGGGCCCACCGGATGCTGCTGTTCGCCGCCGGCCATCCGGTGTTGCCAATCGATGCGAGCGTCGGCCGTGTGGCGCGCCGGCTGGGGTATGGCGAGCAGGCCGGGACGTCGTCGAAGACCGCGCGGTCGGTGCGATCGGCCGTCGCGCGCGAGCTGCCGGCCAACGTCGAGACGTACCGCCGGGCGTTTCTCTATCTGGCTCATCATGGCGCGACGACGTGTACCGAGGCGCAGCCGCATTGCACGGTGTGCCCGGTGAGCGAGGGTTGCCCGGAGGGACGGAAGAGATTGATGATTGGGGATTGATGATTGATGATTGGCGGCACCGAAAAAGATGATTGGCGGCACCGAATAGACCGAATGGAGGGAGTCCCCATGAGAGCAGCCTGCCTCGCGCTCGCCTTCACGCTCCTCGCGCCGGCGGGCACGCCCGCCCAGAATCGGTCTGTCGCCGACTTCTTTCGCGACTTCACCGCAGAGTGGATCCGCGGCAACGCCAGCCAGGCGGCCTCGACGCGTTTCTTCACGGGCGAGGAGCAGGATCGATTCGAGCGGCAGTTGACGCCAGAGACGCAGGCCTGGCGGCGCTCGCGCGTGCGTCAGGCGGCGCGGGGCCTGGCCGAGCTGCGCAGGTTCGATCGCGCTCGCATGAGCGAGGTCGAGCGCACGTCGGCCGACATCATGGAATGGCAGCTCGATGCGGTGGTCAAAGGCGATCCGTACGCCGACTACACCTTTCCGCTCGAGCAGTTCTCCGGCGTCAACGTGAACATCGTCGCCACGCTCACGGTGTCGCATCCCATGGTCACCGACAAGGACGCGGCGAACTACGTGGCCCGGCTCGGTCTGGTCGGCACGCGCATGAATGAGGCGACCGCCGACGCCAGGCGCCTGGCTGCCAGGAACATGATTCCGCCGCGCTTCATCCTGCTCGCCACGATCACGCAGATGAAGCAGTTTGTCGCCTCGCCGCCTGCGGACAACCCGTTCGTGGCGATGTTCGCCGAGCGCATGAAGAACGTGCCCTCGCTCTCGGAGGCCAGGCGCCAGGAGCTGAAGACGACGGCGGAACAGATCGTCCGCGAGGACGTGTATCCGAGTTGGCAGAGGGCCATTACGCTCGTGGAATCGCTGGTGCCGCGCTCGACGGACGCTGCGGGGCTGTGGCGGCTGGCGGGAGGCGCCGAGGCGTATGCCTACGCGTTGCGGCGATTCACCACGACGAATCTCTCGGCCGACCAGATCCACGAGATAGGCCTCCGCCAGGTGGACCGAATCGAGAAGGAGATGGACGACATCCTGCGGCGGCTTGGCCGCACGGAGGGCTCGGTGAACGGCCGGATCGATCAGCTCAGGAAGGACCTCGCCTACCCGCTGACGGAGGCGGGCCGAACGCAGATCATGGCCGACATCGACGGGATGCTACGCGACGCCGAACGCCGCGCGGAGCCGATGTTCGATCGGCGGCCGAAGGCGCCCGTCGTCGCGCAGCCGTTCCCCCGGTTCCGCGAGGCGAATGCGGCGGCGAGCTATACCGCGCCCGCGCCGGATGGTTCCCGGCCGGGAACGTTCCAGATTCCCCTTCGTGTGGACTATATGACGAAGTTCCGGCTGCGCTCGCTCGTCTATCACGAGGCAGTTCCCGGCCACCACTTCCAGATCGCGCTCGAGCTCGAGAACGACGCGCAGCCGCGGTTTCGGCGCATCCGCGCGTTCGGCGGCATTGCCGCGTTCAGCGAGGGCTGGGGTCTGTATGCCGAGCATCTGGCCGCCGAATCCGGCTGGTA
Source organism: Vicinamibacterales bacterium (assembly GCA_049679965.1). Classification (GTDB taxonomy): domain Bacteria; phylum Acidobacteriota; class Vicinamibacteria; order Vicinamibacterales; family CAVVIG01; genus 2-12-FULL-65-11. The sequence goes on along the minus strand of JBAUGX010000063.1, from coordinate 3,251 downwards.
CGACGGCGACCTCGAAGGAAGGCTCGGGCAGCTCGACTCGGAACTCTTCCGCGCGCGACGCCTCGTCGTCGATACCGGTCTTCACGCCAAACGCTGGACGCGGCAGCAGGCGATTGATTACGGACTGCCCGGGGCCGAAGTCGAGCGGTACGTGGTCATTCCCGGTCAGGCCTGCTCCTACATGGTGGGGCAGCTGAAGATCATCGAGTTGCGCGACAGAGCGCAGAAGGCCCTGGGCACACGGTTCTCACCGAAAGAGTTCCATAACGTGGTCCTCACGACCGGGACGGCGCCGCTCGAAATCCTGGAGCGCCAGGTGGACGCGTACGTCGCTTCGCGTGTGAATTGATGATTGCGGATTGTTGATTGTTGATTGGGGATTGGTGATTGATGATTGTCCCCGGCACGCGCTTCGGCCCGTACGAGATTCTGTCCTCCCTTGGCGCGGGGGGGATGGGCGAGGTCTACAAGGCCCGTGATACGCGTCTTGACCGTATTGTTGCGATCAAGGTCCTGCCTGAGACACTCGCGGCCGATCCGCAGTTCCGCGAACGCTTCGACCGTGAGGCCCGCGCGATCTCCAGGCTGGATCATCCGCATATCTGTGTGCTGTACGACGTGGGCGAGCACCCTTCGACAGGCTCAGGGCGGGGCACTGCGTACCTCGTCATGCAGTATCTCGAAGGCGAGACGCTCGCCGATCGGTTGCGGAAGGGCGCACTGCCACTTGATCAGGCGCTCACGTACGCGACTCAGATGGCCGATGCGCTTGCGGCGGCGCATCGCGTCGGCATCACGCATCGCGATCTCAAGCCCGGGAACGTGATGCTGACCAAGGCCGGCAGCAAGCTACTGGACTTCGGACTGGCGAAAACGGCCGCATCGGCCGTCGCCACGACGACGCTATCCGCGCTGCCGACGGAAGGGCCGGGGCTGACGGCTCAGGGAACGATTCTCGGCACGTTCCAGTACATGGCCCCTGAACAACTCGAAGGGCACGACGCCGGCGGGCGGACCGACATCTTTGCATTTGGCGCGGTCGTGTACGAGATGCTCACGGGCCGGAAGGCCTTCGAAGGGAAGAGCCACGCGAGCCTGATCGCTGCGATCATGCACGCTGACCCGCCGCCCGTCTCCACGCTCCAGCCGCTCACACCGCCGGCCCTCGACCGCATCGTGAAGAAGTGCCTGGCGAAAGATCCAGACGAGCGCTGGCAGGGCGCGAAGGATCTTCATGACGAACTGAAGTGGATCGTCGAGAACGCGGGTGCCGCCTCGGGCGCTCCGACTTCCCGATCGATGAACGCGACACAGGCCGGCTCCCGCACGAATCGTGAGCGCCTGGCGTGGACCGTCGCCGCGGTACTGATGCTGGCAACGGTTGCCCTGGGCGCCGCGGTGTACTTGCTGCGTCTGTCGGTTGATACACCCACGTATCGCGTCTCGATTGTTCCTCCGGAAGGAGGTTCCCTGTCCGCAGCAGCGCCTCCGGGGAACAGATTTGCGCTCTCGCCCGACGGTCGCCGCATCGTGTTCGTGGGGACTGATGCGAGCGGTAAGCGTCGCCTCTGGGTGCGATCGCTCGATTCACTCGATGCACAGCCACTCGCGGGTACGGAAATTGGCGACTCTCCGTTCTGGTCGCCGGATAGTCGATCCATCGCCTTTCATGACGGGAACAAGCTCAAGAGAATTGACGCGTCCGGAGGTTCGATTTTCACCGTGGCGGATGTTGTGGGCGGTGGCGGAGGCACGTGGGGACAAGACGACGTGATTCTTTTCTCTCCCACTGTGACTTCCCCAATCAGTCGCGTCTCAGCGTCAGGCGGTACCGTGACTCCAGTCACGACGATCGATGCTTCAGGTGGCGATCAGCGACACTTCTACCCGTACTTCCTGCCTGACGGCCGTCATTTTCTTTATCTGGCCATCGGCGCCACTCCGCGGGGCCCTCGCGATGCGCGTGCGGTGTACGTGGGCTCGCTTATTCCAAGTGAGAAGCCCAAGCTGCTGTTGGAGGGCGGCTCGAACGCGATGTACGCGCAGGGCCACTTGCTGTTTATCCGTGATGCGACACTAATGGCTCAGCCGTTCGATATTGGGCGGCTGGAACTGACCGGCGAAGCGGAGCCTCTCGTCGAACGGATTGCGCTCGGCGGTGGCACAGGGCAGATTGGCGCTCATGCCGTGTCGACGAACGGCGTCTTGGCTTATCAGAGCGACACAAGAGACATCCGCTCGCAGCTCACCTGGTTCGATCGTTCGGGGAAGCCACTTTCAACCGTCGGCGAAATCACCGACCAGATGGCACTGTCTATGTCGCCGGGCGGTGCACGTGCTACAGCGAGTTTGCTGGATGCAGCTGGCAACAGGGACCTCTGGATCTACGACCTTGCGCGTGGACTAAGGACACGCTTCACGACAGACCCGGGCGATGAAGTGCGCGCGATCTGGTCACCTGACGGCAACCGCATCATCTTCAGTTCCGTGCGTGGCGGAACGCCTGCTGTGCTCCAGAAGTCCGCGACAGGTGCCGGGCCAGAAGAGCTGTTGTGGCGTGCCGATATGGGCGCGTACGCGGATGATTGGTCTCCTGATGGCCGGTTCGTTCTCTGGACAAGCACCGTCGCCAACAACGTCCAGACCGACCTCTGGATCCTGCCGCTCTTCGGCGACAGAAGGCCGACATCGTTCGTTCAGACTCGTTTCAATGAGGGGGACGGCCGCTTCTCTCCGGACGGCAGATGGGTTGCCTATACATCCAACGAGTCCAGTCGCAACGAGGTCTTCGTCGTGCCGTTTCCCGGCGCGGCCGGCAAGTCGCTCGTTTCTGTGGCGGGCGGATCGGCGCCTCGATGGCGGCGTGACGGCAAGGAACTCTTCTATCTGACTCTCGACAATCGGCTCATGGCGGTGGATGTCGACGGCCAGGGACCCGATTTCCGCGTGGGTACCTCGCGCCCTCTATTTGAGATCCGACCGAGGACGAGGGCATACTTCCGCCACAGTGCTGGCAGTGCTTACGACGTCTCTCCGGACGGTCAGCGTTTTCTCGTGAACGCTGCCATCGAGGAGACGACCCCAACGCCGATTACGCTCGTGATCAATTGGGCTGCTGCGCTTGGGAGACCTTGAATCTGATCATGTGAAGCCGGGTTCAGAAGGACCCGGCCTACGTACGCCACGCATGTACAAAGTGCGTTAACGGCGCGCAAAGCGCGCCCGCGAGGGAGCGGAGCGGGGCGTAGGGG
>JBAUGX010000062.1:0-10457 GCA_049679965.1 Vicinamibacterales bacterium | reverse complement strand
CGTCGGGCCCCAGGGCGACGAGCGACACGCGCGCAGGCGTGTCGGGTTCCGCCGCCGCGCGCGTACCGGGCGCCCGCGGTGTCGGCTCCCACACGAAGGTGACGCTCGTCTTGCCGTTCTCTCCCCGGGCCATGCCAATCCACGTGCGAATGACGCGCGCGTCGGCGGGCTGGCTGATCGAGGCGAGCGCCGATTCGATGGCCTTGGACGCGACGGGCGCGGGCGGCGCCGCCGCACGCGCCGTGTCCGCCACCGTCAAGGCCCAATAGCCCTTGCGCGCGCGGACCTGCCGCATGCCCGGCCGCTTCACGCGCACTTTGATCTCGTGAAACCTGCCGTCGGAGGTCGACTGCGTGGAGTTGTAGCCGAGCAGATAGTACCCGCTGCTATCGCGAACGATCGGCTTCAGGCTCGCGCCCAGATCGTTGCGATTGACCAGCGCGCGGCCGTCGGTTTGATCGGAGAGCGTCCGGAGGGTGTCGAGCGTCCCGCTCAGGAAGTCGCGATCCGCGCGGCTGGGCACGCTCTGCTCGATATCGAACTCCGAGGCGGCCAGGCCGCGAGGATCCACGGCATAGATGGCGACGTTGTTGCGATTGGCCCAGTCGTACACCTCGCGCAAATCCTTCTGCATCTCGGCGGCCGCCACGAGCGGCGTGACCATCCCGTTGCGGCATCCCAAGTCGTTGACGAGCTCGGCCGGCAGCGTATACGTGAAGCCCTCGCTCACGAGAATCAACGCCTTCCGGCCCTCCTTGAGCGAGCCCATGTGCGTGGCCAATCCCCTGATGGCCGAAAGCGAGACCTGGCTGCGAATGCGCTCGATCGTCTCGGGGCACTGCCGCGCGTACTGCCGCTCGATGTCGTTTCGCGCGGTGTATTCGTACTTCCGTCCGACGAACCCCCGCACCGCCTGTGCAGCAGCCGCGCGATTGCGCGTCAGGCGCAGGGAGGACACGGGCTGAAGCGGGGACATGACGGCCACCATGTCGGACGGCCCGAGGTCGGTCTCGATGAAGTTCGACAGCGCGTCGCGCACCCTCACGGCGTTGACGCCGCGCACGTGGTAGTCGTCCAGGAACACTGCAAAAAGCCGGACGTCGTCTCGCGCCGCTTCCAGTTCCTCGTCCGAGTCGTTCCGGATCGCCTTGGGCGGCCCTTCCACCGACTGCGCCGCGCCGCCGTCCAGCTTCACGAGCTTGAAGGTTTCGATCGTCTGCGGCCGGCCGTTCTCGGTCACCTCGAATTCGTCCTGGCGCAGGTCCAATGCCGGCTGGCCGGTTCCGTCGGTGACGATGACGTCGACGCGGACAAAGTTGATGCCGGTGCGGAAGGTCGGCTGCTGCGCCTGCTGCGCATGCGGCTGCGTGACGGCGAGGCCCGCCACCAGCCCCACGCCGGACAGACGTCGAAGCAAGCGCGACATTTCCCTACTATCTTATGCGCATTCAAGCAGCTACCGGCGTCCCTCGGAGTGTGGGGTCCGCCTTGAGGCGGACCTAATCCGGCTGAAGCCGGATCCCACGGGCGAGTTGTGAAATCGGCGCATCTCGCTTGAGCTGCCGCCGCGGCGAGACTATGCTTGCGTGTTCTCTAATCGCGGATCGACAACACCCGAACACGGAGGCACCATGCGAAAGACAGTCTTGGCGGTCGCGATCATGATCACGGCCACGCTGCTGACCGCTCGCGCGCAGGACGTGAAGGCGACCCTCGCCGCGGCGTCCGCGGCTATGGGCTCGGTGCAGAACGTGCAGTATTCGGGCACCGGCACCAACGCCGCCTTCGGGCAGGCGTACGCGCCGGGCGGCGCATGGCCGGTGTTCAAGGTCACCGACTACAACGTCGCGCTCGACTACGTTGGCAACACCATGCGCGTCCTGATCGAGCGGACGAACCCGGATGGGCCAGCGCGCGGCGGCGGCGGCATCCCACTCTTCGGAGCCGGCAATCCGCAGAAGCTGAATCAGGCGCTCAACAACCGCACCGCCTGGAACGTGAACACCAACCCGGCGCCGGGCGCCGACCCCAACGTTCCGCAGCAGGCCGCGCTCACGGCGCGGCTGCTCGAGTTCTGGACCACGCCGCACGCCGTGCTCAACGCGGCCGATGCCGCGACCGAGGCGAACACCGCGACCCTGGCCGGAAAGGTGATCAGCTTCACGATGTTCGCCACTCCGGTCAAAGTGACGCTGGGCGCCGATAACTCTGTGTCAAGGGTGGAATACCGCACGGCCCAGCCGGTCGTTGGCGACACGCTCACCGAAATCGCCTACACACAGTACAAGCAGTTCCCTCGGGGCAAGTTCCCCATGCACATCACGGTACGGCAAGGCGGCTTCCCGATCCTTGATATCGCTGTCACGAACGTCGAGATCAACGGGGTCATCAAGAGCGTCCCGATCCCGCAGAGCGTCCAGGCATCCTACACGGCCAATCCGCCTCCCGCGCGAAACGCCGCCCCAACGCCTCCTCCACAAAACGTGGTCACGACCAAGGTGGCTGACGGCGTGTACTACCTGACGGGCGGCTCGCATCACAGCATGCTGGTGGAGTTCGCCGACCACCTGGTGTTGTTCGAAACGCCGCAAACCGACGCGCGCGCGATGGCGGTCATCGAGGCCGCAAGGAAGACGGTTCCAAGCAAGCCCATTCGGTACGTGGTCAACTCACACAATCACTTCGATCACCTGGGCGGCGTGCGCGCCGCGATGGCCGAGGGCATCACGATCATCACGGCGGCGGCCAACAAGCCGTACTACGAGCAGATTGCCAAGATGCCGCACACGATCAACCCCGACCTGCTGGCCAAGTCGCCGAAAACCCCGACGGTCGAGGCCGTGGCCGCCAAGCGGGTGATGAGCGACGCCACGCAAACCCTCGAGATCTATCCGCTGCCGACCAATCACACGTCCACGATGCTCGTGGGGTACTTGCCGAAGGCGAAGGTGTTGTTCGAGGTCGACGTGTACACGCCAGGGGCAGCGAACGCGCCGCCGCCGGCCACGCCCGCGGCGGCCAATCCGGTGACGGCGGCGTTCTACGATCAGCTGCAGGTCATGAAGCTCGACGTGAGCCAGATCCTGCCGGGCCACGGTCCGCGGATGGTGACGGTCGCGGATCTCAAAGCGGCAATCGCACGGTAGCAGCGAATCGATACGAGACCGCTCATGGCTTCAGGCTCATGGCTCAGGGGTATAATCCCTAGCCGTGAGTCCTGAGCCATGAACCACAGGCTATCGCGGGCCGCGCGCATCGTTTTCCTCCTCTTTTTCTTCTTCCTCGCGGCAGCCGCCTCATCCGAAGCAGGCCAGGTTTCTGGCCCGCTCGGCCCTCAACCGCCGTCCGCTGCGCCCGACGAAGTGATGCCCGTGCTGCCGTTCGCCTTCGATGGGCCGGCGCCGCCGATGGCCCCTGCGGTCGTCGCCCGGGACGGGGCCGGCCGCATCACAATGCGCGCCGTGCGTCTGACGACACCGCTGCGCATTGACGGAGCGCTCGACGAAGCCTTTTACACGCAGGTGCCGGCGATCTCGGACTTTGTCCAGACGGAGCCCCGGGCGGGCGCCGACGCGACCGAGAAGACCGAGGTCTGGGTGGCGTTCGACGACAAGCAGATTTACGTGTCGTTCCGCTGCTACGAGAGCCAGCCCGAGCGGCTGGTCGGCAACGAGATGCGCCGCGACAGTCCGAACACGTGGAACGGGGATGACATGGTCTCCTTCATCCTGGACACGTTCTACGACCGGCGGAACCCCGTTCACTTCGCCGTCAATCCGATCGGTGGCCGACAGGACGCGCAGATCACCAACGAGCGGCAGTGGGGCGGCGACTGGAATCCGGTCTGGGAGGTCAAGGTCGCGCACTTCGAGGGCGGCTGGTCGGTCGAAGCGGCCATCCCGTTCAAGTCGCTGCGCTATCGGCCCGGGCGTGCCCAGATCTGGGGATTCAACGCCTTCCGTACGAACCGGTGGAAGAACGAGCTCTCGTTTCTGGCACCCATCCCGCCCGGGCGGGGCCAGCAGGGGCTCTTTCTGGCCTCGCGGGCCGCGACGCTGGTCGGCCTGGAGGCGCCGCTGGTGACGAGGAATCTGGAGGTCAAGCCGTACATCACGTCGAACCTGACGAGCGACGCCAAGGCCACGCCGGTCATCTCGAACGATCCGGGCGGAGATGTCGGCCTCGACGCGAAACTGGCCATCACGCGAGGCGTCACGGCGGATCTCACGGTGAACACGGACTTCTCGCAGGTCGAGGCCGACGAGCAGCAGATCAACCTGACGAGGTTCAGTCTGTTCTTCCCCGAGAAGCGTGAATTCTTCCTGGAGAATCAGGGGACGTTTGGCTTTGGCGGCGCGGGCGGCGGCGGGCAGGCCAGCGGCGACACCCCGATTCTGTTCTACAGCCGGAGCATCGGTCTCCATCAGGGCACGCCGGTGCCGATCGCTGGCGGCGGTCGTGTCAGCGGCCGGCTCGGGCGCTATACGCTCGGCGTGCTGAACATCCAGACCACCGACGAGGCGAACTCAGGTGCGCCGGCGACCAACTTCTCGGCTGTCCGCATCAAGCGGGACGTGCTGCGCCGTAGCAGCTTCGGGCTCATCCTGACCGAGCGATCCGTGGGTAAGAGCGGTCTCGGGAGCAACGCGGCGTACGGGCTGGATGCCTCCTTCGGGTTCTTCGACAACTTGTCGATCAATACCTACTGGGCGCGGACCGACACGACCGGCGCTCGAGACGACAACACGAGCTATCGCGGGGAATTCAACTACAACGGCGATCGCTACGGCCTGGTCTTCGATCGCCTGGTCGTGGGCGACCATTTCAACCCGGAAATCGGCTTCCTACGGCGGGACGACATCCAGCGGAATTTCGGCAGCCTGAGATTCAGCCCGCGGCCGAAGTCCCTCAAGGCGGTGAGGAAGTTCTCCTGGAGCGGATCGGGGACCTATATCGAGAACGGCGCCGGCCGGCTCGAGGGGAGAACCCTGAACGGCGACTTCTCCACCGAGTTCCAGACGAGCGATACCGTGAGCGTCGGCTACGCCAACACGTATGAGTTCGTGCCCGTGCCGTCACAGATCGCGTCGGTGGTGACGATTCCAGCCGGCGGCTATAAGTACGCCAACGTGCGGGCCGGGTTCGGTCTGGCCCGGTCGCGGAGGGTTTCAGCCGCCGTTGACGTGGATCACGGCACGTTCTACGGCGGCGACCGAACGGCGATCACTGTCAGCCGAGGGAAACTGAACGTCTCGCCGCAGCTCTCCCTCGAGCCCACGTACAGCGTCAACTGGCTCGATCTGCCGCAGGGATCGTTCACCACGCAGTTGACCGGCTCGCGGATCACCTATACCGTGACGCCGCTGATGTTCGTCAGTTCGCTCGTGCAGTACAACTCTGCGGCCCGCTCGGTCTCGGCCAACGTCCGCCTGCGCTGGGAATATCAGCCTGGCAGCGAGATCTTCATCGTCTTCAACGAGCAGCGGGACACCGCCACCGCGGGCTTCCCCGGACTCGCCAACCGCGCGTTCATCGTCAAGATCAACAGACTCTTTCGGATCTAGAAAAAAAGAGCGGAGGACCGAAGCCCCCCGCTCTCCCGTCCGGCTGCCCCGGACGCTAGGTCTTCCTTCGTGTTCTTCGTTCTGTCTTCGTGTCCTTCGTGATTAGAAGTCGAACGTCGCGCTGATCTTGTAGAAGCGCGCCTGCAGGATGGTGGCCGGCGCCCACAAGTTATTCACCGCGTTGTTGACGCCATTGCCAGGCGTCTTGCTGAATGCGTTGTTCCGGGTCAGCACCGTATTCGCGTTTGTCAGGTTGAAGACGTCGAAGTTCACCGACGTCCGCGTCCGGCCGATTCGGAAGATCCTGCCCAACCGCAGGTCGAGCTGGTTCTGCCGCTCGTCCAGGACCGAGCCGGGGGCGATGAGGTTGAGATTCTTGTTGTTGGCGTTCGAGATATTCACATCCGGAATCAGGTCGCCATTGGTATCAGCGATGCCGTCGCCGTGCAACGGATTGACGGTCAATAGACTCGACAACGCCAGGCTGGAGAACTCGGCGTTGGGCATCACGTAGGTCGCCGTCTTGAAGGCCCCGGGAATGCTCTGGAACGTCCCGGCGATCTGGATGTTCTGGAGCACTTGGGCCACCGAGCCTGGCAACGCCGCGTACCGCGGCAGCGTGTACGCGGCCACGAACTTGACCTGGGTCACGAACGGCTCGGTCACCTCGCAGAACGACTGCGGACTGGTCCCCAGCGTCTCGGGCAGCAGCGCCGACACTTCGCAGTTGTTGGTGTAGCGCCGCCCCGTGCCGGTGCCGCCCTGGAGCAGCAGGCCGTTCTGGAGCCGCGCGTTGACGGTGACGTCCACGCCGTTCCAGTGATCGATCTGATTCGCCCCAATGCTGTCGGTCAGCACGGTTTTGTTCAGGGCACCCGCTGCGGCGAGGGCATTCGTCTTCGGATCGACGAATCCCGTGATCTTCTGTGCCCCGCCACCCGGCAGCCGCGAATCGGTCGGGGTCGTCACGTCGAAGCTGTCAAAGTCGGTCACCGCCAACTGCTGTTGGTCGACCGCGGTGAAGTTGCCGAACCAGCGCCGGAAGTACGACACATCCACCGACACGCGCGGCATGATCTCGCGCTGCACGCCCGCCGAGAACTCCCAGTTGTAGCCTCGGGTGTTCCACCCCGAGCGGATGTCCGTGTCGGTGAGGGGGTTCGGGACGACGCAGCCCACCGCGCCGAGTGCCGCACTGCAGCCCGCCGCAAGCTGATAGGCGCTCACCGCGGTTCCGTTGTTCGTGCATTCGCCGTTCGCGGTTCGGTTATTGAGGTCGCAGTCCACGATGAAATTCCCGGTCCGCGGATCGCCGACGCCGAAGAAGCTGTCGTTCCAGGTCCGGCTCTGGTTGCTCGTGAGCCGCCCGATCGGATTGGCGTTCCCACCAAGCCCGCCGAGCGCCTGGCCCGCCACGTACTTGTTGAGGCTGACCTTGATTGCCGTCCTCCCGTCCCCTTGCAGGTCGTACGACATGCCGAACCGTGGCGTGACATCCTTCCAGTTCAGGTTGTCGAGCGCGGCGAAGTCGGTCTGCGGCCGGCCCATCGTCGACGGGAGAAGCGTCTGCGCGGGAACGCTGCTGTTGAAATAATCGAATCGGATGCCGAGGTTGAGCGTGAGCCGATTCATCGTCCACCGGTCCTGCGCGAAGAGCCCCAGGTCGTGGTTCTCGTCGCTCTTCGACGTGTACGGCGTCTGGAAGAAGGTCACCTGGTCCGGCGTGTTCTGCGAGGCGAACCGATACCGCACGGGCCGCTGAAGCCCGCCCTGCATCACGGAGCCCGGATCGAGCGTCGGGATAAAGACGGTGCTCGCCAGGAAGCCAAACGAGTCCTGGCCGCCCACCTTGAAGGCGTGCGAGCCCGTGATGTACGACACGGCCCACCGGTAGGTGTAGTTGGGCACCCAGTTGTTGTTGAAGGTCCCGGCCGGCCCGTGGAACTCCAAGCCCGGGATGGTGCCGTTGGTCTGCGTGACGCCAATCATCGACGGATACAGCGCGAACTGCGCCGGCGTCAGGTGCTGCGATCCCGCATTGGTGCCTTGCTTCAGCTCCATGTTGCCCCACCGCTCGGTCCGGTGCAGGGCCACGACCTCGAGGAGGACCTTGCTCGTCAGCGGCGACCACCACTCGGCGTGCATCAGCCGCTGCACAGGAAAGCGGTATTCGATGCCCGCTTCGGGCGCCCTCGTCGAGCTGATCGTCCGCGCGCACTCGCACTTGTACTGCTGGTCCCACGTCGCCGCGATCTTGTTTTTCGCGTTCACCTGCCACGTCAGCCGGAGCTGGTTGTCCCACCAGTTGGCGTGGTTGGAGAGGGCCGGCCGTTCGCCAGCGCCGTTCAGGCCGTTGGCGGGGACATACACGTAGTTGTTGGCGAGGAACTCGTTCTGGTTATAGAACATCCCGGCCGCGTAGTTGTACGCGCCGTTGTTGCGGTACGTGTAGTAGTACCACAGCTTGTCCTTCATGATCGGGCCGCCGATGCCCGGGTTGACGTCCCAGTTCGTCTTGAACTTGTTCGCATTCGTCAAGCCCTCGTCGACCAGGCTCTGCGTGAAATTGTTCGACTGCTGCCCCTCGGTCGCACCCGTCGCGAAGACCGATCCGCGGATCGTGTTGCCGCCATCCCGCGGGATGAAGTTGACGCTCACGCCGCCCGTCTGCCGTTCGGCCGACGCCGACGAGGTGTCAATCGCCACTTCCTGGGCCGCCGCCGTGTTCGGCACGCTGCCGCCGATGTTGCCGCCGCCGGTCTGCAGCGTCATCACGTTGAGGCCGTTCTGCAGAATCCGCTGGTCGCCGCCGCTGCCGCCGTGCGCGGTCAAGCTGGCCATCGTGTCGCCGAGCGCGCCGCCGACATCACGCTGGCTGGAATTGACGCCGGGCACCAGCACGCCGAGGCTGTTATACATCCGCCCGGTCGGCAGAGCGTCGATGACATCCTTCGACATGACCCGCTCTTTGGTCGTGCTCTGCAGGTCCACAACCGGGGTCTCGCCGCTTACTGTGACGGTCTCCTCGATCGCGCCGACCTTCATGTCGGCGTTGATCGTCACGACGGCAATACCGGAGATCTCGATGCCGTCCCGTTTGAACGTGTTGAATCCGGTGAGCGCGGCCGTCACCGTGTAGGTGCCCGGACGCAGATCGACGATCCGATACTGACCGCTTCCGTCGGTCACAGCCGACCGGACGCGCTCAATCAGCGCCGGACTCGCCACTTCTACGGTCACGCCCGGCAGCACGGCGCCGGATGTGTCCTTTACCACACCCGCGATAGTGCCGCCTTGGGCAAACACTATTGTGGGGAGCAGGACGGCACACGTCACTACTCCGAGAACCCTCAAGAATCCGCGCATGAACTTGCCTCCTTCAAAGGCCTGCGATTGCTGTTCGCAGGGTATGACCCTACGTCTCACCGCCTCGCCGATCCATCAGGAATACCCCTGCTCCTATGAGGAATATCCCTTGGACCCCTGGTAGGCTCTACAAACATGGATCCTGGAATCGTGGATTCTGGAGGGTTCGTAACGCGACCATAAAAAAAGAGCGGGGGGCCGACCGCCTTCGCCGAGGCTCCGGCGCGTCTCGCCGAAGCTTTAGCGGAGGCGGAAGCCCCCGCTCTGTAGTACCCGCGGGTTCGAGTGGTGCTAGAACGTCGCCGTCCGCTTGTAGAAGCGCGCCTGCAGGATGGTCGTCGGCGCCCACAGCGAGTTCACGCTGTTGTTGATCCCGGTGCCGGTCGTCGCGCAACGTCGTCCGCGTCCGGCCGAACCGCAGGATGTGGCCCAGCCGGATGTACCCGCGCCCGCGATAGCCTCTGGCTTCAGGGATTCGGCCCGGCCGGCTTCGCTTGGTCTCGCGCAGCCATGGCTGCGCGCAGGTTGCTCTGAGCCTGATCATCGGTGGGCCGCAGCCGCACCACTTCCGCGAACTGTACGACCGCTTCGTCGAGGCGCCCGGCCTCCCGCAAGGTGACGCCAAGGTTGTGATGGGCCTCGGCGCGGTCCGGCTGCGCCTGGACGACCTGCGTGAGCTCGAGTGCCGCCTCATCCGCGTTCCCCTGGGCGGCCAGCAGAAGGCCGAGCGCGTAGTGCGCCTCCGTGAAATTGGCCTGCAGGCTGACAGCTGCTCTGAATTCGCTGATCGCCTCGTCGACATGTCCCTGTGCCTGCAGCGCGAGGCCAAGATCGAGGTGCGCGGGGGGGAAGCGGGGATCGAGCTGCAGCGCCGCGCGGTAGTGGCTGACGGCCTCGTCGAGCCGCCCCTTGCCTGCGAGCGCGACGCCGAGATTCACGTGCGCTTCCGCGTTGGGGCTGAGCCGCAACGACTCAAAGTAGTGCACCATTGCCCGGTCGGCGTTCCCGTCCTCGCCCTCGAGGAGGGTGCCGAGGTTGTTGTGCGCCATCCAGCTCGCCGGGTTCTTCGCGAGCGTGTCCGTCCACAGCGTCCGCGGATCGCGAAAGGCGCCTACGTACGACGCCGTCACTGTGCCCAGCGCAAGCAGGACGGCCGCACCGGTCGCGACCGTCGCGGTCCTACGCAACCGATCCGGCACGCGGTCCGCGATCCGCGCACCCACGGCCGCGGCGAGCACCATCAGGGCGACGATTGGGAGGTACGCGAAATGATCCGCGACGAAGGAGTACCGCATCGGGAAGACGTCGATGAAGCCGAGCGCCGGCGTCAGCACACCGGCGTAGCAGAGCGCCGCGACCAGTGGTCCTCTGCCGATACGCCGCCGGGCGAGGAACAGCGCGGCGACAGTAGACGCGGCCGAGAGCGGAAACAGGTACTGCCACCAGACGTGGGTGTCGATCGTCCAGCGCGGGTACATGAACGTCAGGTTGTTGGGCCAGAGCATCGTGGCTGGGTAGAACCAGAGC
>JBAUGX010000061.1:0-10875 GCA_049679965.1 Vicinamibacterales bacterium | reverse complement strand
GGGTTCCCCCCTCCGGAGATCTCGAGCGGCTGGCCCGTGACCACCAGGCCGCTCGGCATGAAGAAGCTGGTGCCCGCCAGCCGGTCCATCAACTGCAGCACGCCCGCCGCTTCGAGCGGGGGGAACGCCAGCAGGAGGAGGAACGCCGTCACCAGCTGCGCCCACACGAAGAAGGGCAGTCGCATCCAGGTGAGCCCCTTGGCCCGCAGCTGCACGATCGTGACGATGAAGTTCACCGAGCCGAGCAGCGACGAGGTGATGAGGAGCACCATCCCGAACAGCCATGCTGTCTGGCCAGGCGCGATGACGGCCAGCGGCGGATAGGACGTCCACCCCGACTGCGCCGCGCCACCCGGCATGAAGAAGCTGGCAAGCATTGTCATGCCGCCGAGGAAGTACACCCAGTAGCTCATCATGTTGAGCTTGGGGAACGCCATGTCAGGAGCGCCAATCTGCAGCGGCATCACGAAGTTGCCGAAGCCGCCGACGGCGAGAGGCACCACGCCGAGGAACACCATGATGGTGCCGTGCATCGCGCCGAGCATGTTGTAGGACTCGGGCAACAGGATGCCATTGGGCGCGAAGGGGCTGTTTTCGCCAAAGAGGCCTCCGATGATCGGGATCGGCCGGCCGTTGTAGGCCAGCTGCCACCGCATGATCATCATCAGCGTGAAGCCAAAGAGCAGAAAGAGGAGCCCGGTCACGGCGTACTGAATCCCGATGACCTTGTGGTCGACGGAAAACACGTACTTCCGCCAGAACCCCAGCTCTTCGTGCGCGTGGTCGTGCGCGTGGCCGTGCGCGACGCCGTCAACGGTGGCCTTATCCATAATCCGGGCAATTGTATGCAGAAGGTACAAGCGGCGCAAGGGACCCAACGCCAGCGAGTCGTGCCTTCGCATCCGGCTGAGGGCTAAGATGGACGCGATGGTATGGTGGCGCGCACGGACGCTCGTCCTCGTGATCGCACTTTCCGCTGGTGCTGCCCCCGGCCGCGCCAACCCAGCGTCCGAAAGGCTGCGAGCCCGCGCAGCCGCCGAGCTCTACAATCTCGACCGCGAGCGCGCGATCGCCACATTCCGTGAGGCGGTCGTGGCCGATCCGCAGGACGCGGGTGCCTACCGCGGCCTGGCGAGCGCGCTGTGGCTCAGCATCACCTTCCGCCGCGGCAACATGACGGTGGACGATTACGTGGGCCGTGTGAACCGCCCGAGCACCACGATGGCTGCACCGCCGCCGGAGACAGCGGCCGCCTTCGCCGATGCGATCGACCGCGCCATCGCCCTGGCGCGCGGGCGTGTCGCGGCAAATGCGCGCGACGCGGACGCGCACTATGAACTGGGCGCGGCCATCGGCCTGCGCGCGTCCTACATCGCGACGGTGGAGGGCAGCGTCATCAGGGCGTTCCGGGCGGCCGGCGACGCGTACGACGCGCACGAACGCGTGCTGCAACTCGACCCGCGCCGCAAGGACGCCGGCTTGATCATCGGCACCTACCGCTACATCGTGTCGACGCAATCGCTTCCCGTCCGCCTGGCCGCGTACGCGGCCGGTTTCGGCGGCGGCAAGGAGCGCGGGATCCGGATGATTGAAGAGGCGGTCGCGTACGGCGGCGACAATCAGGCCGACGCGCGGTTCGCGCTTGTACTGATCTACAACCGCGAGCAGCGGTACGACGCGGCTCTCAAGGAGCTTTCCGTGCTGCGGGAACGGTATCCTGACAACCGTCTGGCGTGGCTCGAGAGTGGATCGACCAACCTCCGCGCCGTGCGGCCCAAGGAGGCCGACCGGTTTATCAGCGAAGGCCTCGCCCGGTTTGCCGGCGATGTGCGCCCCCGGATGTTCGGCGAGGATGCGCTCTGGTACTACAAGCGCGGCGCCGCCCGCGCCGCCTTGGGTCAGGCGGCGGCTGCAGAGCAGGACTTGAGGAAATCGCTGTCACTCGACGGCCGGATGTGGGTGCACGGACGCACCCGGCTCGAGCTGGGCAAGCTGGCGCTTGGAGCCGGGAAGCGGGACGTGGCCCGTCAGGAGCTGGAGGCGGCAGTGACGCTGTGCGCGGCCGACAACGATCCGTTGTTTGCCGCCGAGGCCCGGAAGCTGCTCGCGCAGAAGTGGTAGCGGTACGGGGAATCGGCCAAGGGTGTAGGGTGCGATTTGCAGGGATTGCGGCCTGACCTGGCCCCGTCAGACCCCTGAATGGAGCCCCTGCGGACCTTCGCTTGAAGGCGAACCCCCTCTTAGACGATAACTTAGACGTGACGCACCACATCGTCCTGAGCGTGCTGTTCTTCCAGGAAGGCGACACTTGGGTCGCCCAGGGCTTGGAGCGAGATATTGCGGCTCACGGCCGGAGCATCGAGGAGGCAAGAATCGCCTTCGAGCGAACCTTGAGCGGATACATCCAGCTTGCCGTCAAACACCATCAGGAACCGCTTGTTTCCATGCGCCGAGCGCCCGACGTGTTTTGGGCCGCCTTCGAGCGCGTCACCAATAAGCGTCTTACGGAGCGCCTCGGCTTTAGTGATCCAGCTGCCCCACCGGCCTATGTGATCCAGGCCATCACCCAAGAACTGATCGTAAACGCTCTTTAAGTCGCCGAAGGCGTGCAGCCGTTTCCGCTCTTGACGGTGGAAGAGTTTCGAGACGTGCTCGAACGCTGCGGCTGTCGCTGGAGCGAACTGCTCGAAGACGCCCACAATGGCACGCTGTACGCCATTGAGCGAGGCGCGGGCGACGACTTGAAGTTCGCCGTGATTTACATCTGGGACAAGTCGCTGTTTGTCCCGCTCGCGGTTATCCGCTCGGTGTGCACCGCCTTAGACCTCGGCCCTGACATCTTCGGGTTCAGACACTAAGAAACCTGAGCCGCTTGGCAGATCCTTCAACGGCTGGCTCGGGTCAGAAACACGTCGGGGCAATTCCGATGGGTCTGGTGGCTTGGGTCCCCGAGCCAGCCAGCTCGATTTGAACCCCTACTGAGGGTAGCAATATATTTGACATACCAAACCTGAGCCGCGAAACGCCGTGAAGAAGAAAGGGAACGCGAGGAAACGATCCTAGGCTAGGGACGACGCCTGCGGCTCCTGCGCCGAGCAGAGGCTTTCATACTGGCCGCGATCCGCACGCTCTCCGCGACCTCAGAGATCCGTTCGCGGAGGGCCCTCAGCAGTTTCTCGATGTTGACGAAGTCTTCGTCGATTGTGATGAGGTTGGGGCGCTTTTTCACGAAGGTTTCTTCTCCTATTTCGTCCAACAGGGGGGCACCGTCTCAAATAGCACACTGTGCGTTCTTGAATCGGCACTAGTACTTGGGCCCTGAGTCTGCCTATCGCGTGCGGTACCAGCTGGCGTGGGACCACGATCTGTGTCGCGCCGTCGTCGGCGTGACGATGCGCGCCGTGATGGGCTGGCTGCGGCGCCGCGCTCAATCTCAACGTCCACGTCCACGCGCTCGTGCTGGACGGCGTCTTCGCGCGAGACGAGGCGGGCAACTGGCAATTTGAGGGTCAGTCAAGTACCCACTCAGTATGTTGGCAACGCGAACATGACCATCCTGGGGCAGTCTCCGGCTGGATAGCCGTCTGGTCCGTTGCCTTGCCTCCGACGCGCCCGCCAGTGCCAGGAACGGGCGTCTCGCTCTGAAACGTGAGGATCCCGCAGCACGCTCCCTTAGGGCAGGGTTTCTGCGCGCCGTCCGTCGCTAGTTTCACACCCTTGCGTCCACGCGGCTCAGTCGCGCCTGTTTTCCCTGACGTTTCAAGTGAGGTCCCAATGGATCCTTGGCGAAGGTCTGGATGTCGGGTGCAGGTTAAGAGGGCAGCACATGGCTCAACCTTGAAGGAAGGCCTTGAGCCGTGCGGCATCAATTTCCAAGACGCCGTTGTATCGGATGTAACCCTGATTCCTGAACTTATTCATGAAGAGGTTTAATCGAGAGCGCGTGGTCCCCACGAGCTCCGCAAGGGTGGTTTGGCTGAGCAGGTGACTCGAGAATCCGCCGGGTGAATTCCCTGCAGACTTGCCATAGGCCAAGAGAATTCGTGCCAGCCGCCGTTCACCGAAACCAGAATTGAGTCGGTGATCCGCCAAGTCCATCTTGAACCGAGTCGCTTGGGAGATCAGATATCTGATGAAGAGGCCAGCAAGAACCGGGTCTCGCTCGATACCGTCACGAAAAACCGCCTTCTCGACCCGTACGATCGTGGACGAACCAATTGATGTCGCCGTGGACATTCGACGAGATGCCCGACCTGGCAGGAGACAGCCTTCGCCAAAGACGGCGCCCTTCGTCAGAATCGCGATCGCCGCGTGCTTGCGACGACGCGTATCTTCTATCGTGAGTTTTACAGTGCCGTTCTTGATGTAGAAAATAGCGTCGGCTAAATGTTCTTGTGAATATATGACTTCTCTGTCCAGATAACCCGCAGTACTTCGCCCCGGGCCCGTCTCTCGAAGGAAATCGCCGAGAGCGATGCTTCGAGGTTTACTCGCCATTCACGTCTACGTTCTCCACTCATCACCAGAGATGTGGCTCGCCGGGCGGCAATCGTAACCTCCAAGAACACACCCCGTCTAGATGTTCTAGATTGAACACCTCCGCGCTGTGCTCAGCGGTGGGCATGGTCGCAAGGTACCGACGGTGAGAAAGAAATGCCCTACCGATGTCATTGGACAGAGCCGCGTCGTTCGTATTGCTACCGGGGACATGAAAGACTCGGCCTTTGGTAGCCGATGGGGTACGGAGGGCCGTTGAAGGGGTGACTGCTACCTTCCCGAATGAACTTGATGCCAGCGTTGCTGAGGTGTCCGGCCTTGGGCGCGTCTGCAGATACCCCGCTTACGCTTGTACCCTGTTCCAGCGGGTCTTAGCGGCTTTCGTAGCGAGAGCTGACCGCTCCCGTCCAGTGCGTGTCTTGGCTGTAGCCGCCCCACCTTTCCGCCCCAATTCGACGGCCGCCTGGCTCTTACCGTCTTCGGCGTGGCGGACCTTGGAGCGTTTCCGTTTGATCTTAGCGGCAGTGGGATTCTGCTGCAGACGCACCTCGCGCTTGACGTCGTCGGTTGCTCGACGCGCGTGCTGAACTTCTTTCGTCGTGGCCTCGGACGATTCTCGAGCGGTGTCAAGCTGGTCGGAGAGTTTCCCCAACTTCTTGAGAGCGGCGGGAATCATCGACTTGCGCTTAGGCACCTCCCACAGTCTCGCAAGGCACTGCCGGTCGCGCTGTCCAAATGAGCACACCTCGAACACCCTTTGAGGTGATGGTCATCGATTCGGTGCAGTTGCCAACGCCAAACTGAGCCACCTTCCAGCGCAGTTGTGTCGTCGATCGCGAGATCTCTTGTCAAGAAAGAGTCTGTGGCAACCATGTTTTCGTAGCTACGCGGCCTGCCTCACTGAAATCAGTTGCTCCATCTCATAAGGGTACTGAACTCACGGCGCTCAGCGGAAGTCATCGTCATGGTTCGTCTGACAACCGCGTCCCCGAAGTCGGCCCGCGCGCGGAGGGCCGCTAATTCGCTCGTATACGGGCGCGTCGCCCACGCATGGCCGGCGCCGACAGCCGTGGCCGAAGCCAGGGCGAACACCATTGCAACCGCCCATCTCCGCCACGCCGCCGGCCAAAAGCGCGTGACCTCCTGTTCGCGGACACGCCGGACTTCTGTCAACAATGTTTCCGTGCGCGTAAGCAGCGTCGCCTGGTCCCGGAGCAGGGCGCGAAACTCCCGGTTCCCCGCGACGGCATGCACCTGCGCCTGGAGCTCAGTCAGAAGCGTCGTGACCTCACGAAGCCGTGCGTGGACTTGATCGGCGGCCTCCCGATGGGCGCGAAACATGTCGAGGGCATTCGGCATGGCTACCTCCCGCGCGATGAATCGTCGTCGCGGCCAGGCGCACCCCAGCCACCGCCACCACGTGAGACCGGATACTCCTCGAACCGCTCGAGCTGGTGCGCCAGGCCGCCGCGCTCGGTTTCAAGGTTCGCGATCGCTCGTTCGATGGCGTTCAGCCGGTCGCAGTCGTCCCGGGTCGTCGCCGCCTGCTCGAGCCGGTCGTGAGGCTCGCCTCGATTGGTCCGATACGCAGCCGACGGCCCGATGTGCTGCCCGGATTCCCGGTCGATGCCCTGCCGCTCGTAGCTGCGATGGTCAACGCGTTCGGGGCTCCCCTTGCGCTCGAACGCCTCGTTGAGGCGGTCAGCCCACCGTTCGCGGGCTCGCTCGACCCACTCCCGTCCGTGGAAGGTCCGGCTCTTCGGTGCTCCACCGTGGGCCGGGTCCCTCGAGTTCGCTCGACGGAACCAGCCCTCGCGCGTGCGGCCGAGGCCGTCGTTCTGGCGCTCGGAGATGATCAGATGGGCGTGTGGATTGTGCGCGTGGCCGTCCTCATCGCGACCGGCATGGATGGCCAGCGTGTACGGGAGCCGTTCCTCGCCGGTCAGTTCCTGGGCGAAGCCTCGGGCAAGCGCGATCCACTCGTCCTCATCAAAATCCGCCGGCAGGGCGTAGTCAGCGGTGATGTACAGGCGGCCGTTGGCGCGTTCGTAGAGGTCCGCGGCATCCCAGAACGCGCGGGCGTCGCCATCGGCCCAAGCCGGCAGATGATTGGACTCGGTGTAGATGGCGAGGTCGCGCTCGGCGCCCTCGTACTCGCCTTCGCGCGCGATGTAGTCGTGCGCGGATGCGGCACACGAGCCTCTCGATCGCGACCCCGATCGAAACGAGACGTGGTAGAAGCTGCCGCCGCTGGCGGCGCGACCTCCGCCGGGCGGGGCGATCGTCCGATCCAGAAATTTCGTCATGACGCCTCCACCACCACCTGCCGAACGGAAGGCGCACGAGGGGGCGTTTCGCAGAAACGCCAAAGTGCGCCTTCCGTTCGGCTCACGCCTCCGTCAGGCCGCGCCTTACCCGACCGGCCGGGGTTTCATGCCCGACCCTCGACACGCGGTCGCCTGTCGAACCCATGGTGGCGCGTGCTCACCCGTGTCAAGGCTCTCCGCGTCGCTCCGACCCTGCATAGCAGGGCTGACGGCCTTGACACGGGTTCTGCGCGCGCTCACGAAGCCTCTATGGGCGACCGCCTGCCAGTGGCACACCCGCTGCATCCGGGAGCGACTCGGAGGAAACGATGTCGCAAACTCGCGAACTTCGTGCCCGCATCCACACACTCGACGAACGCCTGGCGCGGCTGCGGGCGGAGAAGGACCGACTCCTGGCGCGCGCGAGCCAGACGGAACGCAAACGCGATACGCGTCGCAAGATCCTGATTGGCGGTGCAATTCTTGCCGCGATTGACCATGAAGGCGTCCCACCACTCCGTTCCAAGGCGGACATCCTGCGCTGGCTCGACACGCGCCTCACGCGTCCACATGATCGCGCGGTGTTCGACTTCGGATCGCCGAAGCCATCGGGGTCAGATCTGGCCCAGGGTAATGGGCCCAGGTCAAAATTGACCTCCTGAAATTGGCGTGCTGAGTCCGATCTGTTTCAACGATGCGCGTGTCGCCGAATACACGAGGGCCACTACCAGGGCCACCAGGCCCGAGACGTTTCCCCGCAAGCCTTGTCAGGTCGTGAGTATGGCCACGCCGCCTCTGCTGGTGCCGACCTCGTGATGTCCCCGGCGCACACCAGAGAGGGGAAGCCACACCACATCACCTCACGCGCACGGAACTTGCCACCGAGATGCTGCAATCGGCATGCGCGAAGCGAACGGTGACGCACCGCAGTCAGGATCGGGTCCGAGGAGCGCCGGCGTAAGAGCCAACGGTGCCCGGCGCGGAGCCGGCGTCAAGGCCGAAGCCCGGTCGAGCCGGCGGGTCAAGCGAAGCGCCGAGCCTTGACGCCGGCGAGCACCGGGCCAGACTCGCCGTCAGCCGGCGACCAGACCGCGCCTAAAGACAGTCCTCGAAATCGTCAGTCGGAGACCTTCACCTGGATCCGAACGAAGCGTCGATTTCGCCGGTCGAGCGCGCCATTATCAGCGCGCTGGTATCCGCGCTCGTGGATGAACTGCGGGCCGACTCACAGCAGCCGATGCGAAAACCGGCGCATCGGCGTAAGATGCCACCACGTCGAATGAACGCCACGGTCCGAAGGACCGATGACGACGGCTCGACCATCTCTTGAAACAGCGAGACATAAACGAAGGGCGTCATGATCGCTGCTGTGTACGCACGCAAGTCGAACGAACAAACCGGCGTCGCTAACGATCAGAAATCGGTCGCGCGCCAGATCGAGCACGCGACCGCGTATGCAACGCGGAAGGGCTGGACCGTCGCCGACGCGCACGTATACGTCGATGACGGAATCTCCGGCGCCGAGTTCACCAACCGGCCCGGCTACATGCGTCTCCTCAACGCGCTGAAGCCGCGTGCGCCGTTCACAATCCTGATCGTGTCGGAGCTATCGCGCCTCGGCCGCGAGCAGCTCGAGACCGGGTACGCCGTCAAGCAGCTCGCGCAGGCCGGGGTGCGCATCTACTCGTATCTCGAGGACCGAGAGATCCTTCTCGACACGCCCACCGACAAATTCCTGATGTCAGCGGTGAACTTCGCGGCTGAAATCGAACGAGAGAAGGGTCGGCAGCGCGTGGTGGACGCAATGACTCGGAGGGCTCGCGCGGGCCACTGCTGCGGCGGTCGCGTCTTCGGCTACGACAACCTCGAAGTGCTCGATTCCCAAGGGAGACGTTCACACGTCGAGCGCCAGGTGAACGAGGCCGAGGCGGTGATCGTCCGGCGAATCTTCTCCCTGTGTGCGAACGGCACGGGCTACACCAGGATCGCCAAGCAGCTGAACGCGGAGGGCGCGCCGCACCCACGGCCGAAGCGAGGGCGCCTTGCCGGCTGGGCGCCGACGTCGGTGAAAGAGATCCTCGAGCGGCGTCTGTACCTCGGCGAGATCCTCTGGAATCGGACTAAGAAAACCGACAACTGGGGCCAGAAGCGACAGAGTCACCGGCCAGAGGCCGACTGGATCTGTCGGCCAGCGCCGGCGCTACGCATCATCTCTGATGACCAGTGGCAGGCGGCGCACGGTCGCCTCGACGGCATTCGCGAGCACCTGATCCGCACTAGCGGCGGCACGCTCGGCCGCCGGCGGCACGACATCGACTCGGCGTACCTCCTCTCGGGCTTCGCACGCTGCGCTGTCTGCGGCGGCGGCTTGGGCGTCATGGGCGGGAGTCACCAGAGCGCGCGGACGCACGCGTACGGCTGCCTCGCGTATCACAAACGCGGGACGTCGGTGTGCGGGAACGGCCTGAAGCTGCCGATGGAACGCGTCGACCACGCCGTCCTGACCACGCTCGGCGGCGAGGTACTCCGGCCGGCCGTCGTCATGGCGATCATCGACGGCGTGCTCGCCGAGCTCTCGCCGCAGACGCTCGCGCGAGAACTGGACCGCCAACGGTTGAGCCTCCAGGACGTCCAGCGCGAGATCGGGAACTTGGCGAAGGCCATCGCGGCGGGCGGCCCACTCGAGGGGCTTCTGGCAGAACTGAAGCTGTGCGAAACGCGACGCGACGAGCTCGTGGCCACCACCGCAGCCCAGGAGACGATCGACGTCCGCCAGTTCGACCGAAAGGCCATCGAGCGGCGGGTGCGACAGCACGTCGAAGACTGGCGCGCTCTGCTCACAAAGCACGTCGCGGACGGACGTCAGGTGTTGCGAGAAGTGCTCGCGGGGCCGCTCAGGTTCACGCCAGAGGGCCGAACGTATCGGTTTGAGGGAGAAGTGGCGCTCGGGGGCCTGCTCGCCGGCGTGGCCGGTTTACCAACAGAAGTGGTAGCGGTACGGGGAATCGAACCCCGATTTGATGGTTGAGAACCATCCGTCCTAACCGTTAGACGATACCGCCACAAGCCGACTGGCGCCTCAATTATTAGTCTCCCCTAACGGATCGGTCAACACCCGAACGCCCCGTTTTGTGATTGAATATGTGGTTGTCCTGCTAGTTGTTTATTCTTCCGGAGGAGAGATCAATGTATCTACGAAATGCGAAGGTGAGCGGCGCGGCTCTGATCCTGAGCGCGGCGCTTGCAACCTCGATCGCCGCGTGCGGCGGCGGCGGCACGACCACGAGCGCACCGCCCGCACAGACGGCAGCGCCGAGCGGCCAGCGGGTCGATGCGGCGACGGCCGGCGAAGTGACGGGCATGGTGATGCTCGACGGCACGGCACCCGCGAACGCGGCCATTAGAATGAACGCCGACCCGGTCTGCCTGCGCGAAGCGAAGGGACCGCAGACCCAGGAGACGTACCTCGTCGGCAGCGACGGCAAGTCGCTCGGCAACGTGTTCGTCTACGTCAAGGACGGCCTCGGCAGCTATGTCTACGACGCGCCGACCGAGCTGGCGAAGATCGATCAGAAGCAGTGCCGGTACATACCGCACGTGTTCGGGATCCGCGTGGGCCAGCCGCTCGAGATCTCGAACAGCGATCCGACGCTGCACAACATCCATGCGCAGCCCACCGCCAACCAGGAATTCAACCAGGGCCAGCCGATTCAGGGCATGAAGACGACCAAGACCTTCACCGCGAAGGAAGTCATGGTGCCTTTCAAGTGCGACGTGCACGGCTGGATGAACGCGTACGTGGGCGTGATGGATCACCCCTACTTCGCCGTGACCGACGCCGCCGGCAAGTTCTCGCTGAAGACGCTGCCGCCCGGCACGTACACGATCGAAGCGTGGCACGAGAAGCTGGGCGTGCAGGAGCAGAAGGTCACGATCGCCGCGAAGGAGACCAAGGAGGTCAGCTTCACCTTCAAGCCGGCGTAAATGCTCCACCGTTTCGCGAAGTTCGTCGCCGGCTGCACGGTACTGCTGGTGCTCGCCGGCAGTCTCGTGACCAGCACCCAGTCGGGCC
>JBAUGX010000060.1:0-8582 GCA_049679965.1 Vicinamibacterales bacterium | reverse complement strand
CTTCGGCATGGCTGATGAAACCGGACGCGTCCTGAACGACACCATTACCAAGGGCGTAGCGGAGGGGCTTGGCCTGGGGCAGTCGGTTGCCCGGTATCTTGAGACGGCCGCGGCGCCGTTCGCGCACGCCAGCGTTCTGGCGGCGGCTGCCAGGCTCAATATTCCCGTCACCGTTCATGTGGCGATTGGCACCGACATCATCCACATGCACCCGGCCGCGTCCGGCGCCGCGATTGGCGAGGGCAGCCTTCGCGACTTCCGCTATTTCGTGACGAATGTGTCCAGGCTCGAGCGCGGTGTCTATATGAACTGCGGCTCGGCCGTCGTGCTGCCGGAAGTGTTCCTCAAGGCCATAGCACTCTCGCGCAATCGCGGTGTGACCTTCGCGGAGCTCACGACCGTCAATCTCGACTTCATGCGGATGTATCGCCCCATGACCAACGTCGTCGCACGGCCGACCGTCACGAGCCGCCGCGGCTATTCGCTCGTCGGCCACCACGAGATCATGATTCCGCTGCTCGCCAACGCCGTTCTGGCGTTCGACAACCAGTAACCCACTCGATCTGACGTGGCGTCCGGCTTCAGCCGGACGGTGCATCCCTTTCGCTATCCCACGACGCGCGAAGTGGTGGTCCCACGCCACGCTGCGCATGCCACACGGCAAGCACTTTGACCTCGTGGACGCCCGCTACGTAGTAGACGTGATAGCGAGTTCCATTGAGCAGAACGCGACGCGTGCCTGGTTCGGACCGGCAGGCTCACCGGCGCTGGCGCAGCTCGTCCAGGATTGCTGCTGCCGGGCGAAGACGGCCCGCCTCAGCCGATTTCCAGGATATCGAAAGCGTGTCGTGCAGCGCGCGGCGCTCCGCGTCGGTGAGGTCATCACCTTCGTCATCAGCAACCAGCTCAACCACCATCCCGTCGGGTAGGGTTCTGAGCTCGTCGAGATCTCCGGCACCAGGATCCGTGGCGTTCGATTCACCCATGGCGGCGCCTGCCATGTCGCGCCGATGCCACGCGTTTGTTGGCGGCCGGTCTCTTGCGAGTAGCCCGCCACTCATTGAGCGAGGCAGGACTTTCCCCTGACGGCAGACCTTGCAAGAGCCCGTCAACGGAAATGTCTTCATCGAGATCTGGCCAGTGAATCCCGATGCCTGGACCCAACAGCTCCCACCGGCGTCGCTCACGTGGTGAACCCTCGGCGAGACGTGGATACCACGCCAGGGGAACCGACATGACACGACCGTCCCGCAACTCGACCACGAGTTCGCGATCAGTCACCCGAACGTGCTTGGCCGCTGCCGTTTCCGTCGCGACGCTTGAAGTAGTCATGCCACGCCTTTGAAAGTGTTGCTTCGTGCATAGGCTCGGCTCGGTCGCTGGCGAAAAAGAAGAATCGGTACGGGCCACTCTGCAGGACCGTCGGGCTCACCGACTGAGAATATCCGAAATGTCCGGCTAGGCGCCGAAATCCACCAGTCTCAGGCGGCCCAACGATCGCTGTGCGGTAGCATGCCGCGACGAAGAAGAGAGAATCGTTCTACGTGTTGGGCGCCGCTCGAACGTGCTGGTCGATGAGCGTGCACATCGCGTGCATGATGGTCCGATGCACCTCCTGCACGCGCGGCGTCGAGGCTTCCGCGACGTTCAAGTGAATGTGCCTTGGGCACATCCTGACGATGCTTGACGAACCTATATCCGATCTTATATATCTGTGGGCCTGAAGCCTCTCGTGTGGGTTGGTTCGTCGAGGGCGGCGATTCAGGGGTTCCCGACGCTGGCTAGGCGCGAGGCGGGACACGACCTTTGGTTGGTGCAAGGCGGCGGCTCGCCACGCGATTGGCGGCCAATGCCCGACGTCGGCGCGGGCGTCGTCGAGCTCCGGATTCATGCGGGAACAGAACATCGCGTGTTCTACCTGGCACAGTTCGAGGACGCTATCTATGTCCTTCACGCATTCGAAAAGCGCAGTCAGAAGACGAACCGGCAGGACCTCGCCCTTGGCCATGCCCGCTACCGCCAAGTCGTTGCGGCGCGGACGAAGAAGCGTCGCTGACCGAGCGGCCTCAGGGCGGAGCGTGAGGCTGGAGGCGTCCAGCGGCAACGTTTATCTCGATCTCGGGTTTTCCCCTGCGGAGGCGGAGTACCTTCTCCTCCGTTCGCGCCTCATGCTCATCGTCGAGCGCTTGATTGCCGACCGAAAGCTGACGCAAGTACGAGCGGCGCGCCTCCTCGGCGTTTCGCAGCCGCGCGTGTCGGACATCGTGCGCGGCCGCGTCGAGCGATTCACCATCGACGCGCTCATCGAGATGCTCGCGCGGGCCGGGGTGCGCCTCGACATCGTGACGCTCCCGGCTTCGGCCTGACGCACGCTGTCATCGGAACTCATCCAGAGCAGAGAGGCCTCCCATCTAACCGATGGCCAGCAGCGGTCGTGCCGGCCGGCTGCGGCCGGGTCGCGTGCCGGGAAGTGAAGTCTTCGCTCGTACCCTCCCGCTGCCGCGGGCTCGGCGACGCGAACGAGCCTGGCAGCTGCTTGAGGCCGGCGCCGTGAATCGCCAGAAACTGCGGACACTGCTGACGGCGCACGGGATGAAGATAGACATCGACGATGAACCGTAATCGCGCCGCCGCCGTGTCACCGGAGCTCATCCAGAGCAAGGAGGCTTGGCATCGCGCGCGGGCTGCTCTGCCGATCCGGGACAAGGTGCGCATCCTGCTCGAGCTGCAGCGGCAGGACCTCCCGCTCATTCGGAAACAGCGGCCCTTGCGAGCGTGGGAACGCCCTTGGCCGATCGAGCCATAAGGCGCGGCGTGGCTCGTGCGGCTATCGAACGTCGATGGTGCGCAGCAGTCGTGCCGGGTGGCGGCGGCCGTTGGAGCTCGCCGATGTTCCCGTGACCGGAAGTCGGGCCGAAGCGATTCCGCGCGTTGACTACGGTCCGTGCGATCCTGGCGTTGGAACTAGCTGTGTCGGTGCATGCGCACCGTAGATGTCGTTTGAATCAGCTGGTAATCAACGCGGGAGCGAAGCGCCTGCGGCCAGCGCGAAGGCCATGAGCGCAGGCCCGACTTCCCGGCGAGCGACCCGGCCGCGGCCACCCGGCGCGACCGCGGCGCGGCGTAGGGAAATCGCCATGGCTACGCGTTCGGCGCCGCTCGAACGTGCTGGTCGATGAGCGTGCACATCGCGTGCATGATGGTCCGATGCACCTCCTGCACGCGCGGCGTCGAGGCTTCCGCGACATTCAGATGAATGTCGGCCTCGGCCCCCATCTTCCCGCCGTCCCGGCCCGTCATCGCAATCGTCACCATGCCCAGCGCCTTGGCCGCCCGCAGCGCGGTCTCGACATTGGCCGAGCGGCCGCTCGTCGAGATGCCGAACGCCACGTCGCCTTCGCGGCCCAGCCCCTCGACCTGGCGCGTGAACACGCGCTCGTAGCCGTAGTCGTTGCCGATCGCCGTCACGACACTGGAGTCCGCCGTCAGCGCCACGCCGGCGAGCGCCTTGCGCTCGCCTTCGAAGCGCCCTACCAGCTCGGCCACCAGGTGCTCGGCATCCGACGCGCTCCCGCCGTTACCGAAGGCCAGGACCTTGCGGCCGGTGAGGACGGCGCGGCTGATGGCCGTGGCGGCCTGGACGATGCCTTCGAGCCCGTAGAGGGCGAATCGCTGGTGGGTGGCAGCCGTCTCGTCAAAAATCGCTCGAATGGTACCGGTCGGGTCAACGGACATGTGTCTCTCCACTTAGGAACTAAAATCCGCCAACAAGAAGACTTATCGCGGATCCAGATGATTCATGGCTGCCAGACTAGTCTAATAACATCAATAATTACAGTGACTTAGAGCCATCATCGCCCCATATGCCGGTCGGAGCGACCTTTGCCTTCTTGAAGGTACCGGGCCAACTCTCGGATGCAGTGTCCGACGGCCTCGGGAACTCATTATGACCCTCAACGAGCTGACCGATCCGCTGGCCATCCATGTCTCCGAGTTCAAGCGCAGGCGCGTCCTCGTCCTGGGCGACGCCATGCTGGACGAATACCTGCTGGGCGACTGCAGCCGCATCTCTCCCGAAGCGCCGGTGCCGGTGCTTCGGGTCAACACGTCGAGACGCGTACTGGGCGGCGCGGCGAACACGGCGGCGAACATCGCCTCGCTCGGCGGCCACGCCACGCTCATCGCCCTTGTTGGCAGTGACGATGGCGGCCGGACGCTCAAGAAATGCGCCTCGGAGGCCGGCGTCGAACTGCTGGCCGTGGATCATGGGCTGACCACGCTCCGCAAGACCCGCGTGGTCGGACAGCAGCAGCAGATCGTTCGCCTGGACTACGAGGAAATCCAGCCGATCACCGCGTCGCTCGAAGCGGACATTCTGGCGCTGTTCGAGGCCTGCGTGCCGACCTCCGACATCGTCGTCATCTCGGACTATGCCAAGGGCTTCCTGTCGGCGGCGCTCGGCCAGGCCATCATCGAAGGCGCGCACAAGGCCGGCCTCGACGTCATCGTCGATCCCCGCCCCCAGAATCGGGAGTTCTACCGCGGCTGCGACTATCTGACGCCGAACTGGAAGGAATCACGCGCCCTGCTGCGCCTGCCGGAGGCGGAACCGACGCCCGAATCCATTTCCATGGTGGCTCAAGACCTGGCGGCCGCACTCCAGACCAACGTGGTGCTCACGCTCGGCTCTCACGGGATCCTGTTCTGCGGCCGAGACGGCGCCGAGCAGTTCACCCAGCCGACACTCGCCCGCGAGGTGTTCGACGTGAGTGGCGCGGGCGACACCGTCGTGGCGGCCTTCGCTCTGGCCCGAGCATCGGGCGCCGACCATGTGACATCGGTGGCGATTGCCAACAGGGCGGCGAGCGTCGTGGTCGGCAAGTTCGGCACCGCCACCGTCACGCCGGCGGAAATTCTTCAGGACACCGACGCGCTGCGCCTCGTGCCGCGGGCCGCCCTCGCACAGCTCGCCACGACGCTCAAGGCCAAGCACAAGCGAATTGTGACGGTGAACGGCAGCTTCGATCTGCTCCACAGCGGACACCTGCACATTCTGAACGAGGCGCGTCAGCAAGGCGACGTGCTCATCGTGGGGCTCAACAGCGACGCGTCCGTCAGAGGCTACAAGGGGCCCGGCCGGCCGATGGTGCCCGAGCGGCGCCGCGCGGAGATGCTTCTGGCGCTCCGCATGGTGGATTACGTCCACATTTTCGACGAGGCCGATCCGATCGCGTTTCTCAGGGAAATCCGGCCCGACGTGCACGTCAACGGATCCGAGTACGGCGAGAACTGCATCGAGGCCGACACGGTCAGGCGCGGCGGCGGCACGATCCACATCGTGGGCCGCATCCCCGGATTGTCCACGTCAAACCTCATAGACGCCCTGCAGACGAGCGGCGTCGCCACGGGCTCTTGAGCGATCTGCCGTTTTTCGCATCACCGCCCGGTGCCCGCGAGATCGCGTGGGATTGCCGGTTTTTTCTCGGTGACCGTCCGTGCGTCTGGCACAAGCAGACGGGCGTGCTGTGCACGTGCGATCGCTACGACAAGATCGAAGAGCGGCTCCTCATCGTCAAGCTCGACGCGATGGGCGACGTCCTGCGATCGACGGCGCTGCTGCCGCCGCTCGCCGAAGTGCATCCCCATGCGGCCATCACCTGGATCACGCGAAAAGAATCCGTCCCGCTGCTCCAGCGCAATCCCTACGTGACCGAAGTGCTGGAGCTCGGGCCCGAGGCGCTCGTGCACCTGCAGACGCGGACCTTCGATCGCGTCATCAACCTTGACGCGTCGAAGACGAGCGCCGCCCTGGCCACCGCCGCGCGGTCGGACAGGAAAGACGGATTCGTGCTGGACGAGCGGGGTTACGTGCAGCCGACCAACGAGGCCGCGCGGGGTTGGCTCGAGGCGGGGGTGTTCGACGACATCAAGCGGCAGGGCAGGTCAACCTACCAGGATCGGATGGCCGACATTCTGGGGTTGGGCGGCAGGAGCCACCGGTACGTGTTCGAGTTGAGCGAGGCCGAGCGGGCGCGTGCGAAGGCCCACCTGGAATCGATCGGTCTTGATGTGAGAAGGCCGGTGATTGGCCTGAATACCGGGGCTGGGGGGCGCTGGCCCCTCAAGCAGTGGCGGGAGGACGGATACGTCGAGCTGGTGACGCGGCTCGGCCGGCGTCAGGGCGTGCAGTTCCTGCTGCTGGGCGGACCGGCGGAGCAGGACCGCAACGATCGGTTGAAGAAGATGTCTCCGGTGCCGCTCCTCGATCCCGGGTGCGACAACACCGTGCGGCACTTTGCCGGCCTTTTGAGCCGCAGCGACGTCGTCGTGACCGGCGACACGCTGGCCATGCACCTGTCGCTGGCGTTGGGCAGGCGCACGGTGGTCCTCTTCGGTCCCACGAGCGCCGCGGAGATTGAGTTGTATGGGTTGGGCGAGAAGGTCGTGCCCGATATGACGTGTCTCAGCTGCTACAAGACGAGCTGCGACTTCGTGCCGAACTGCATGGATCTGATTTCAACCGACATGGTCGAGCGGGCGGTGATCGGCCAACTCGAGCTCTTGCAGGCGGCCACTCTATAGCTTTGAAACCGTGTTGCTGGCAGAGTGGGACACCCAGATATTCGCACCGTCAAACGCCAGGTTTTCCGGGGCGTTTCCCACCGCAAATGTTCCGCGATTCGCACCGTCTCGCGCTCGCAGTCTGGTCACGTCGTTGCTGAAGGTATTCGCCACCCACATACTTGCCCCGTCAAACGCCACGGCTCTGGACCCGCTTGCCACCGCAAATGTCCCACGATGATCGCCATCGTTCGCGCGTAACTTCGTCACATTGTTGCTGTTCGCGTTCGCCACCCAGATACTGGTGCCGTCAAAGGCCACGCCAAGCGGGAAGGCCCCTACGGCAAATGTTCCCAGATTGGCGCCGTCACCGGGCCGCAGCTTCGTCACATTGTCGCTGAGGCGATTCGTCACCCAGATGTGCGTTCCGTCAAACGCCACCGAACGGGGCTGATTCCCCACGGCAAATGTTCCCAGATTTGCGCCGTCGCTCGCCCGCAACCTGGTCACATCGTTGCTGCCGAAGTTGCCAGCGCAAGATGGCGACTTGGAGGAAGTTCATGGTGTGCTGTCGCTAGCTTGGCAATCTAGCGCAACGTGTTCAACCGACATCGTCGAGCGGCCCGTGGCTCAGGAACTTGAAATCGCGTGCGCCTGACGATGCCCTTCGTGTTTGCCGATAGGAATAGAACGCTCCAATCGACGCACCGAAAAGGACAACGAGGATCAACGCGCCCTCATACCTCACCACGGCGTTTCGAAGTTCATAGGCCAAGAACAGAACGAACAGAGACGGTCCGATGCCCAGCAACGGCCGCGCGGGAAACGGGAAGTGATGCCAAAGGGCGGCGGCACCGACGAAGACGACAACCCCTGCGGTGAGGCCGATAGTCCCGTAGAGTACGAACAAGGCCAGCAGGAGCCTTGCTTTGAGACCCCAGCCCTGATCAAGGTAGTAGGCCCCAACCGGAAAATGATACCGCTCCTGCAACATCGGGGGGACCAACCTCAAGAGAAACCGATCTGTGAACTCCCTGAATCGCCGGGCACTCAAGTCATTCACGACCTTGCCAGCCTGACTCATGGACATGACGTCCACGTCGGGCTGGCCGGTCAGCCACTCCAACGAATCGACAAATTCCTGATAGGTAACCGATCCTTGATTTGCGTCGACCTCCAGGAAATCAGTAGGGTGGAAGAGCACGACAATGAGTGGCTGAGGATCCGAAAGAGTCCTTGCTGATTCGACGGCGATTCGCAAGCCGCCCAGGTCGGTTGTTGCGGGTATGAAGTGTAACGGCGAGGCATCTTTTATGTCGGCTGCTTCATCTACGTGTGCGGAGAATGCGGCAAAGCCCAATGTTTCAACCGCCTTCAACGTCGTCAGATCAAAGGAATTAAACGGGGGTATGAAGGTCGTCACTTCTACCCCCAACGCGCTCTCCAGCCGGCTCTTCCCTTTTTCGATCCTCAGCAACTGACTTATGTAATCAAGCCCTCTGAACTCAGTGTTCCCCTGCCATCGGGCGGTGGCCTCGTGGGAGAATCCGTGCAGGGCCACGTCCACCGTACCGTTCTCGATGGCATTCCTGAGGACGATGACCTTCTCTGGGCTCAGCGGGGGAGCATCTTGGTGTCCTGAATCGCTGGTGAGCACAGGATCGCCAAATGGCATCACCGCTATTGTCAGAGCCAGTCCGCGCTGCCAGAAAGCCTCGAGAAGCATGTCTTCGAGATCCGAGCGGCTCGTACTCGAGTAGTCGTCATAGCGAAAGACCACGACTATCCGCTGGTCAGCCAACAGAGTTTGCGCGTTCAGGAACACGTGGCCCAACAGCAAGGCCAGGAGCGTGAGAGTCTTCAACGGTATCAACCCGCAGTTCTTGTCTGAATCTGGGCGCGCCGCTCAGAAAGTAGGCCAAACGCCGCTCGGAAAGTAGGCCACCTGAGGGTCTGACGGCGGACTTGCCAGATCGAGGGATCTGGGGTCCGCTGAGAGGATGCTCAGGATGGATCAAGTG
>JBAUGX010000059.1:0-40799 GCA_049679965.1 Vicinamibacterales bacterium | reverse complement strand
CACGACGAGCACGCGCTCGGCAGCCTCGCGCGGCACGCCGCCCTCGACCCGATCCGGATGGCGGCGTTCGACTCGCTGCAGGATCACGGCGAGATCGTCCTGGTGGCGATGAACGGCCAGTTCAAGGACACGGCGATGGCGGCGGTCGAGCGGCTGAGCAGTCGCCAAGATCTCGAGCAGATCGCCTCGCGCAGCAGAAACAAGAGCGCCGTCAAACGCGCGCGCGGGCTGCTGCGCGAGATGGACGACCGCGCGGCGGCCGAAGCGGCGGCTGCGGCGACCCTCATCTCCGAGGCAGCCCCGGTTCTCGTCGAGAGGCCGGATGGGGTGTCTGAAGTGTCGCCCCTCAGGGACGAACAGGAAGAGGAGCGGGCGGCGGCTGAACGCGTGCGAACGGCGGCCGAGGCGGTGCACCGCTTCGAAGAGGCCAGGGCCGAGGCCGAGGCTGGGCGTCGGCGGCTGGAGGAAGCCGCGGAGGAGAAGAGGCGCAAAGAGGCCGAGCGCCGTCAGAGCCGGCTGACCGAGCTCCTGCAGGAAGCCGAAGCGGCATCGGCCGATCCGGACTTGGCGGCCGCGCGAAGCCGGCTGATCATCGTCGGCCGCGAGTGGAAAGATCTCACTTCAGGGCTCCCGATCGACGCGGAGGTCGCCGAGCGGTACCGATCGGCCGCGGCGCGCGTCGCGGCGCGAGAGAACGAAACGAGAGAGCAGGAGGCGCACACCAGGCGCGAGGTGCTCGCACGCCTGCACGGTCTGCTGGGACGCGTCGAGCCGCTGCTCGTCAAACCCGATCTGACGCTCCAGGCCGGAGAGCGCGCGATCGGGGAAGTCCGCGCGGCGCTCGCAGATCTGCCGCCGCTCATGTCCAAGGCGGAGCACGACGACATTGCTCGCCGGCTGAAGAACGCGCAATCAGTCCTGACACCGAGGCTGCAGGAGCTGCGCGATCTCGTCGGCTGGCAGCGCTGGGCCAACGTCGGCATCCAGGAGCACCTGTGCGAGCAGATGGAAGCGCTTCGCCAGGCCGAGGATCCCGAAAAGATCGCCACAGAGGTTCATCAACTGCAGCAGCAGTGGCGGCAGGCGGCTGACGTGCCGCGCCCGCAGCGTGACGCGCTCTGGCAACGGTTCAAGACCGCGCACGACGAAGTCTGGGCGCGCGTCGCGGCCCACCTCGCCGCCGAGAGCGAGGCCCGCGAAGCCAACCTCGCGAAGAAGGTTGCATTATGCGAGCGAGCCGAAGCCCTGGCCGACTCGACCGACTGGGTGCGGACGGCAGAGGCGGTCAAGGGGCTCCAGGCCGAATGGAAGATTATCGGTCCTGTCGTGCGAGGCCGGGAGAAGGCGATCTGGGAGCGGTTCCGCGTGGCGTGCGATCGCTTCTTCACGCGCCGCCAGACCGACCTTGTCGAACGCAAGAAGACGTGGGCGTCGAACCTGGCCAGGAAGGAAGCCCTGTGCGCGCAGGTCGAAGCGCTCGCCGACTCGACCGACTGGGAGGCCACGGCCGGCGCCATCAAGGCGCTGCAGGCCGAATGGAAGAGCGTCGGTCCGGTCAAGAAGACGCGTTCGGAAGCCATCTGGCAGCGGTTCCGGACGGCCTGCGATCACTTCTTCACGCGCTATGCCCGACGGCACGACATCGCGCGCGAGGAGCGCGTGGCGGCGCGCGAGGCGATTTGCACCGAGCTCGAAGCGCTTGCCGCGCCCGCGGACGAGGTCCGGCTGAAGCCGGACCCCACGCCTGTGGCGGACGAGGTCCGGCTGAACCAGGACATTGCGACCGCCGAGGCAGCCGCGGAAGCAGATATTGCGACAGACGTGGCGTCCGGCTTCAGCCGGACTCCACAAGAGGTCCTTGCAGCGGTACAGTCTCTTCGCGGACGGTGGCAGCAGGAAATCGCGTCCCGCGGCGTGGATCGCGATCGCGCCCTCGCGCTCGACCGGCGGTTTGCCGCCGCCTTCGCCGCCGTCGTTGCGCGCTGGCCCGCGGCGTTCGCCGGCGGCGATCTGGATCCGGCGGCGAATCAGAAGCGCATGGAGACGCTCGTTCGTCGCATGGAAGACCTGGCGGCCTCACTCGGGCATAAGTCCGGCGAGGCTGGCAGCGATGCGGCGCTCTCGCCGACGACGAGGCTCGCGGCGATGTTGAAGGAAGCGCTCGCCGCGAACACGATTGGTGGGAAGGTCGACGATGGCGCCAGGTGGCGCGCCGCCGCCGAGGAGGTCCGTCGCGCGCAGTCGAGTTGGGCGCGAATGGGCCCGGTGCCCGACGCCGCGCGCCGCGCGCTCACGGGTCGGTTCGACCGTGCGTGCCGCTGGATCTCGGAGAAAGGTCAGAAGAAATAAGTCTCAAGTGTGAAGTCTGAAGTCTCAAGTGCCCAGACTTGAAACTTCAGACTTGAGACTTACTGGTTCTCAGTTGATCTTGATCAGCTCGACATCGAACACGAGCATGCCGCGCGGCTTTCCTGCCTCATTCTTGTAAGCGAGCTGTACTGGAATCCAGAAACGCGTTTTCTCGCCCTCATACATCAGCTGCAGGCCTTCGGTCCATCCGGCGATGACGCCGTCGAGGTCGAACGTTGCCGGCGTACCGCGCACAACCGAGCTGTCGAACATCACGCCATCGGTCGTCCAACCCGTGTAGTGCACGGTCACCATGTTGCCGGGTTTAGGGCGACGGCCGCCCGTCCCTTCGTGCAGCATCCGGTAGGCGAGGCCGCTATTGGTCTTCTTCGCATCGGCTGGAGCGCTCTTGACGTCGGAGGGCGCGCGACTGGGGATCTCGAGCAACTCGAGGTCGAACACGAGCAGCCCCTTGGGCCGGCCTTCCTGTCCTTTGTAGGCGAGTGATTCGGGGATCCAGGTGCGCCGCTTCTCACCGGGCACCATGAGTTGGAGCGTCTCGGTGAAGCCGGGGATCACGCGATTGACAGGAAACGTGGACGGACGGCCGCGCGAGATGGAGCTATCGAACATCTTTCCATCCGTCGTCCAGCCCGTGTAATTCACGGTCACGAAATCGTCTTTGGTGGGCCGGTCCTTCTCGCCGCCTGTTCCCGGCTGCAGCACCTTCGTCGCAACGCCGGACCTCTCCTTCTTGGCGTCGGCCGGAGGCGCCGCGACGTCAGAGGGCGGCGGAATAACCTTAAGCGTCACAGTCTGGGCGGCGGCCGCCGCCGCGGCGGCAAGCGCGAACACAAGGGTCGGCATGATGCGCATGAGCAATCCTTTCGAGGAGCATTCTACAGACTAGCGGCGTTGTCTGGCCAGCACCTCAAGCGTGCGTTTGAGCGATTCGAGTTTCTGGCCGGCCTCGCCGAGTTTTCCCTCCGCGGTCAGGCGCTGGTAGTCGGCGAGGTTGCGCGCAGCTTCGGCGATGAGCGCATTCACGTCGCCCGCCGCCGGAATGGATGTCGCCGACGAGCCGCCCGCCGCCGCAGGCCCCCGCGGCCCTGGTGCGGTGGGTGCCGCCGCAGAGGCTGTCGGGCCCGCCGTGAGCGTGGACGGGGCGCCGCCAAAGAGGCTGGCCATGGCGGTTTCGAACGTCGGTCCGTAGGCCAGCCGATCCTGCAGCGCGAGGACGACCAGCCGAAGCTGCGGCATGGGGCTGCGCTCGGCCTGTAGGTAAATCGGCTCGGCATAGAGGAGCGCCCGCCCGATGGGGATCACGATGAGACTCCCGCGCCGCACGCTCGATCCCTGCTGGTTCCACAGCGACAGCTGGCCTGAGAGCTGCGCGTCCTGGTCGATCCGCGCCTCGATCTGCAGCGGTCCGTCCACGAGCCTCGTCTTCGGGAAATCGAAGACGACCGCCGTCCCGTAGTTCGGCTCGTCGCTCCGTCCGGCAATCCAGCCGATCAGATTGTTGCGGTTCGCCGGCGTGAACGGCAGAATCTCGATGAACTCCGTCTTCGTCTCGCCCGGCAGCCGCATCAGCACCAGGTTTGGCTCCATGGCGACGGCCTGCGTGCCCTGGCGGCGCTGGGCGTCGGGGCCCACCTCGCTGGCCACGGTCCAGAGATCCTCGCGGTTGTAGAACACGCCCGGATCGGTCATGTGATACAGGCCGTAGACGGCCGCCTGTACCTCCAGCAGCAGCTCTGGATAACGCACGTGCTTACGCAGCGGCGCGGGCATCGCCGAGGCGTCCTTGAAGAGCGTCGGGAAGAGGCCGCGATACGCGGCGATGATGGGATCCTCGCCGTCGAAGACGTAAAAGGTCGTGGTGCCGTCGTAGGCGTCGATGACCGCCTTGACGCTGTTGCGGATGTAGTTGATCCGTTCGCGTCCAAGGAAGTAGTGCCGCGCGTACGGAAACGAGTTCGCCGTCGTGTAGCCGTCAATCATCCACGACAGCCGACCATCCTCGCCGATGACGATGTAGGGGTCGGGGTCGAGAGTCAGAAAGGGCGCCAGCCGGCCCACGCGCTCGCGGATGTTGCGGCGCATCAGCAGCCGGCTCTCCGCGCTGATGTCGTCGCTGAAGGGCAGCCGTGTCACGTCGCCGCGTTCGGCCGCGATGAGGAGGCGTCTGAAGAATCCGCCGAGCACGATGCCGCCGGTGCCTTCGTACGACGTCACGCTGTTGGTGTCGCCCTGTGGATAGTTGAACTCCTTCTGTCGGGTCCGCACGTAGACGTGGGCATCGGTGAGCTCGCCGAAGTAGATCTCCGGGCGCGTGACCGTCAGCCCCGGGATCGTGCTCCGCACGGGCATGTCACTCAATACGAGCGCCGGCAGCCCGTCAGGCGTGAAGCCGTTGACCGGGTTCATCGTCACGCCGTAGCCGTGCGTGTAGATCAGCTTCTCGTTGATCCAGTTACGGCTGCTCGCGGGCAGCTTGTCGATGCTCAGCTCGCGCGTGGCGAGCATCATCTGACGGACCTCGCCGCCGATCTCGTACCGGTCGATGTCGATGTCCGGGAAGTCGTAGTACGTCCGGATTTCCTGGATCTGCCGCAGCGTGTCCTGCAACGCGCGCCAGTCCCAGAGCCGGATGTTCTTGAGCGTATCCTGGTTGTTGGCCGCATCGACCGCTTCGAGACCGATCTCGGCGGGAAAGGCCTGATGGGTGAAGCGGTTGAGCCCGTAGGCCTGCCGTGTCATTTCGATGTTGTGCGTGATGTACGGGGTCTCTCGCACGAGCTCGTTCGGCCTGACGATGAAGCTGTTGACGTACCACGCGACGATGCCCACGCCCGCGTAGCAGACGACGGCCGGCGCGATGGCCGCGACGAGCCAGCGCAGCCTGCGCGCCGACACGGCGTTGGCCAACGCGACGATGGCCCCGACGCCGAGCGCCGCTGAGACGACGAGCATGCCGGTGAGCGTGACGTTCGCGTCGGTATAGGTGACGCCGCTGAAGGTGGCACTCGCGCTGTCGTCGAGCAGCTGCCCGAACCGGCCAAGGTACACACGAACCGCCAGCAGCGCCAGCACGCCGGCAAAGCCAACGGACAAGCCACGCCATGCTCCCGCGCCGCTATCGACGTTGCGCTTGGACAAGATGCGCGCTCCGCCTGACACCACCACGAAGAATCCCGCAATGGCGCATACCAGGACGGCGAGCGTGAGCAGCCAGCTCGATGTCAACTGCCAGGCCGGCAAGTTGAAGAGATAGAAGGAAAGCGGGCGCCCGAAGATCGGATCGACGAGCGAGGTCGCCGAATCGGGCGCCGCTGCTGACCCGCCATACCAATACAACGCGAGCGTCGACCACTGCGCCATCATGCCCAGGCCAGTGATCGTGGCGATGCCCAGCGACCCAACGAGCGCAATCAGGCGCAGGACCGGTTCGACCGGAAGCTGAAGCGGCTGGCCGTTGATCAGGATTCGGCCGCCGGCGATCTCGCCCAGGCGCGCCGGCTTGAGTACGACGTACGAGCCGTACAGCACCAGAAACGTGACAATCGCGAAGAACAGGAAGGCCGCCGCCTGCAGGTTCAGCGTCCTCCAGAAGACGGCGGAGTAGCCCAGCGAGTCGAACCAGAGGGTGTCGACGTAGTACGACAGCGTCTGCCGGCCGCCCAGGGCGAGCGCGGCAAGCGCGACGAGCAGGATCACGCCTCCAATTGGCCGTCGCGGCCGTCGCGGAGGCGGCCAGTCAACCACGTGATGATCAGGGTCCTCGTGCCGCCCGTTCATGTGTGGTCATTATATGATGCGGATCGACACAACGACCGATTTCACAGCATATGGGATCCGGCTTCAGCCGGATTGGTCCGCCTGAAGGCGGACCCCACGCATCAGAGATGAACACACTCAGGTTGCACAAGACGGTCGGCGTGAAGGTCGGCCACCTCCAGGTGGGTGGCGGTGCGCCCATCGTGGTCCAGTCGATGACGCTGACCGACACGGCCGATGCGCGGGCCACCTCCGCGCAATGCATCGAGCTTGCTGATGCCGGGTCGGAGATGGTGCGCGTGACGGTCAACGTGCCAGAGGCGGCGGCAGCGGTGCCCGAGATCAAGCAACGGATGCTCGATGCAGGCTGCCAGGCGCCGCTCATCGGTGATTTCCACTACAACGGCCACCTGCTGCTCACGAAGTTCCCCGACTGTGCGCGGGCGCTCGACAAGTACCGCATCAATCCGGGCAACGTCGGCACCGGCCGGCGCCGCGACGAGCAGTTCACGACCATCTGCAAAGTCGCGGTCGATCACGGCAAGCCCGTGCGTATCGGCGTCAACGGCGGCTCGCTCAATCAAGAGCTCGTCCTCGCCAAGATGCAGGAGAACACCGATCGCGATCTCGGCAGAACGTCGGAGGAGATCATCAACGAGTGCATGGTGCTCTCAGCCGTCGAGTCGACCGCGCTCGCCGTCCAGGGCGGGCTCCGCAAGGATCAGATCATCATTTCGTGCAAGACGTCACGCCCGCGCGATCTGATCGCCGTCTACCGGGCGCTGGCAAACGCCACCGACCAACCCCTGCACCTCGGTCTGACCGAGGCCGGCATGGGTACGAAAGGGCTCGTCTGGTCGGCGTCGGCCATGGGCGTGCTACTGGCCGAAGGCATTGGCGACACCATTCGCATGTCGCTCACCCCGAGGCCCGGCGGCGACCGCCGCGAGGAGGTCTATGCCGCGTGCGAGCTGCTGCAGGCGCTCGGCCTGCGCTCGTTCTCGCCGAGTGTCACCGCCTGTCCGGGCTGCGGCCGCACGACGAGCTCGACGTTTCAGGAGCTGGCCGAACGCGTCCAGGGCTACGTGCGCGACAAGATGCCCGAATGGAAGACGCGGTACGAAGGTGTCGAGACGATGACGCTGGCGGTGATGGGCTGCGTGGTCAACGGGCCGGGCGAGTCAAAGGCGGCCAACATCGGCATCAGCCTGCCCGGAACGGGCGAGGCGCCCAACTGCCCGATCTACGTCGACGGCCGGCATGTGACGACGCTGCGCGGGGGCTACGAGGAGTTGTCCTCGGCGTTTCAGCGTCTGGTTGATGATTACGTGGAAAACAAGTACGCGCGGCGGTGATGGCGGCGGATCCCGGGGGCACCACGTGCTGCCCGCCTCGGTCCGCCGCCTCCGCCTCTGTGTGAAACCCTGACCTGTCTTACCTGGACATTCCGAAACCGACCAGGATCGTGAACGCTCTGTTCTTGATGGTGTCCGTTGTGGTGTCGACGTCCTTGAGGCCCAGGTCGTAGCGCGCCTCAATCGTGATGTTGTTCACCTTGACACCGCCGCCGAAGATCACGCTGAAATCATTCGACTCCGCCGTGGTGACGACAAAGTCTGTCCCGCCTTGTTCGACTTTCGCATCGCCAACCCTGAAGGAGAAGGCTGGGCCCACAACCACGAATGGCTTCATCTGCCCGGAGGTCATGATGTTCGCCTTGACCAGGACGGGGATCTCAACGGTATTCACCTTGAACGTGTATTCGGTGCCAGAGGAAGACTTCGCCCCTTTCATCGAATAGAGGACCTCGGGCTGAATCGCGATCATGTCGTTGACGCCAATTTCAACGAACCCTCCGACCGCCAGACCTGTCTTCGTGGCACAGCACGTGGGGTCTGCCGGATCGATGGACAGGGTAGCGAAGTTGACGCCGCCCTTCGCGCCAAAGCCTGTGATGCCCTGGGCTGCTGCTGGTGACGTGGTCCCCATCGCGACGACGAGCGCGAGTGCGGCGGCGGTCGACCAGACGAGCTTCGAGAGTTGCTTCACGATTGTTCCTTTCTTTCTATTGTGAAGCGCCGCGAAAGGCGGCGCTTCGAATGAGGCCTCGATTGTAACAATTTTGAATCGGCCGTACTAGCTCGTATCGGACTTGTAGCGTCCGTCCTTCAACTCTGACCTTCGGCTGTGGAAAAACCGTGAAGGACTACGTCAGTGGACCGTGTAAGGTTCCCGAAGAGCGAAAGGGGCAATCTCGACGTCGAATCGGTCGCCGTCCTCGCTCGTCATCTGATAGGTGCCGCGGAGGACGCCG
The DNA here is from genome assembly GCA_049679965.1 of Vicinamibacterales bacterium. Taxonomy (GTDB): domain Bacteria; phylum Acidobacteriota; class Vicinamibacteria; order Vicinamibacterales; family CAVVIG01; genus 2-12-FULL-65-11. Next base: position 32,356 of record JBAUGX010000059.1, on the reverse strand, counting down.
GTCGGCGTCTTGAGCGGCCACCCGGACGTGTACTGGAATGATTCTCCGGGCGCCAGCACGGGCTGCTCCCCGACAACGCCCGGGCCTTTCACTTCTTCGACCCGGCCCGTGGCGTCGGTCGCAATCCAGTGGCGGCTCAGGAGTTGTACCGTTTCTTCCCCTTCGTTCGTGATTCGCACCGTGTAGTGGAAGAACCATTGACCCTGAAACGGCTGCGAACGGTCGGGCGCGTACTGAGCCTCGACCTCGACGCGCACGTTCTTGGTGACAGCTTCCGACGATACCGCCCCTGTGGAGCCCGGGGGAAGGGATGTCGGCCGGTCGAGCGGTTCGTTCTTGGATTCCGACATGATTCGTGCGAACCCCTATGATACTCAAGATGGTCAGCTAACCGCCATGGCCGACTCGAGCCTGGAACATCAGCGTGAGGTCGCCGGGTCGGTCGGGGTGCCGACCGCGCGTCGGCACATCCTGCTGTGCTGCGATCAATCGACGCCGAAGTGCTGCGATAAGGCGCTGGGGCTCGCCGCCTGGGCGTATCTCAAGCGCCGCCTGAAAGAGCTTGGACTGTCCGAGCAGGGGGGCATCCTGCGGACGAAGGCCAACTGCCTTCGCATCTGCGAAGGCGGCCCCATCGCCGTCGTCTATCCGGAGGGTGCGTGGTACCGCCACTGCGATCCGGCGGTGCTCGAGCGGATCATCCAGGAGCACCTTATTGGCGGCCGCGTGGTGGCCGACCTCCTGATCACCGAGCATCCACTCCGGCCACCCACTCGATGATGGTGCGCTGCACCTGCTCACAGGCCGCAGCTTGAGCCGCGCCGTCTCGTCGTGACAGCTTGAACGAGTGATCGCCGCCCTCCACGACGTGCAGCGTCGGCCGAGGGGAGAGGCCGTCGAGCACCGGCGCGAGCTCTTGGGGCGTGCCAAAGCTGTCGCGGCTGCCCTGCACGAACAACATCGGGCGCCTGACGCTCGGCAAGTGGGCGTCGCGCCGCGACTCGGGCCGGCCCGGTGGGTGCAGTGGGTACCCGAGGAGCACGAGCCCCGCGATTGGCCGGTCAGGATCGGCGGCGGCCATCTGCGTGGCGATACGTCCACCCATTGATTTGCCGCCGACGAAGAGCCGCCTGGGACCGAGTTGGTCCGCGACGAGCTCGACGACTGCGCGATAGCAGGTCTCGAGCACGGGACGGCGATCGGGCATCCGCCGGCCCGCTTCCATGTAGGAGAAGTTGAACGTGATGACGTCGAGCCCCAACCCGGCCAGCGCGGTCGCGAACTCGACCATGAACACGCTCCGTTGATTCGCGCCCGCGCCGGGCGCGAGGACGAGCGCCGCCCGCGGTGGCTGGGACGCTGCGTAGATGAGTGCGGTGGTCGAAGTGCCCCGCTCGAGTGGAACACGCAGCGCTTGAGGAGTCATCGCGGCCTGAGTCTTGAGCCCTGAGCCAGACACGCGGCTGTCAGGGCCCGTAGCCGGCGAAGGCGAGCCCAAGTCCGTAGGTGACGGCGGCTTCGAGCACGCCGACCATGGTCATCTCCGCCCCGCTGGCCCACCAGCTCCTCGTCGTCACGAGCGCTTTGGACGCGCCGACGGCGAAATGCGCGATGGTGCTGATGACAAACGAGGCGATCACTGCCGGCATGCCCACGGTGAAGAAGAACGGGATGATCGGGATGAACCCGCCGATCGCGGTCGAGACCGTCGCCGACAGGGTCGAACGCCAGGGAGAGGGGAACGTTTCTTCGGAGAGTCCGAGTTCTTCGTGGACGAGGGTGCGCAGAAATTGTTTCGGCTCCTTGTGCATGCGCTCGGCCATCGCGCGCGCTTCCTCGGCCGAAAAGCCCTTGAGCTGGTAGAAGAGCTCGAGCTCGAGGATCTCTTCGTGCGGGTCTTCCTCGATTTCTGCGCGCTCGCGGGCGACTTCCGACTCGTACACCTCGCGCTTGGACTTCGACGCCAGATAGGCGCCCGCCCCCATCGACAACGTGCTCGCCAGCGTGCCGGCCAGCCCCGCGGCGAGCACGACCTCGCTGCCGCCGGTGTACCCGGCCATGCCGGAGACGATCCCGAACACCGCGCCCAGGCCGTCATTGACGCCGTAGATGGCGTCGCCAATCCAGCCGGTGCCTCGAACGTGCCAGCGCTCGCGACCGAGGATGGTGTCGAGCGTGGAGCGGGGCGTCGGCATGGTGTTGCCGGCGAGCGCCCGGAGGACGACCGCATGGTCGCGCTCCTCGTGCATGGCCTGTTCGGCGATCTGCCGGTCCTGCGGATCGGTCAGTCGGGCCAGCAACTGGTCGTACTCGGCCTCGGCCCTGGTCTCCTCCTGTTCCAGGCGACCAAGGACGACGCTCGAATCGCCCATGCGCTGAAACCACGTCAGCCCGCGCTCCACGTGCGTCGGATCGGGCCGGTGACCCGTCGCGGCCGCGATGCGATCGGACCAGCGAGCCGCGTGCACGGCTTCCTGATCGGCGAGCCGGTTGAGAATGTCGCGCCGCTTCGGATCGGGCTCGCGTTCAGCGAGCAGCCGGTAGGTGTGCGCCGCCTCCACTTCCCGGCGCCACATCTTCTCGACCGTCGCGAGGTTGCCCTTGTCGAGGGATGGAGTCGTCATCCAATCAGCCACTCGAACAGCACAATCGTGCCGATGCCGGACGCGATCAAAAGCACCTGACGGACGGCGTTGGCGTCGATTTCGCCTCGGTGAAGATCCGGAATCAAGTCCGACATCGCGATGTACAACAGGCTGGCGGACGAGAAGGCGAGGATGTACGGCCGGATGCCCGGAACCAGTCCCACCGCTCCGTATGCGAGGAGCGCGCCCAGGATGCCTGACGCGCCGGACACGACGTTGAGCGTGAGCGCGCGGGTTCGGGTGTAACCCGACGCGAGCAGGATCGCCACATCGCCGACTTCCTGCGGGATCTCGTGGGCGGCGACCGCGATCGCGGTATTGATGCCGAGCGGGACCGACGTGAGGACGGCCGCACAGATAATCGCGCCGTCGAGAAAGTTGTGAAACGCGTCGCCGATGATGACGAGCGGCGCAGTCGCCGCGTGCACCTCGCACTCGTTGGTGTGGCAGTGCCGCAGCAGGACGAGCTTCTCCAGGACGAAGAACACCAGGATGCCGGCGAGCAACGTGCCGAGCACCGTCGCCGCGGGCAACAGCCTCAGGGCTTCTGGCAGCAGCGCCAGCAGCGCCACGCCGAGCAGCGCGCCCACCGCGTAGCTGACCAGCCACGGCACGAGCCGCGTCCGAAGCGAATCAGTGAAGAGCAGGAGCGACGAGGCAACGAGCAGGCCGCCGAAGCTGCCGAGAATGCTCAATCCGAGCGTCGTCGCGAGCAGGGGCACGCGATATTCTATGCCGGTTTAGTTCGCCACATAGCCGCGGCGGGCGCGGACGTGGTAGGCAGGTTCCGGCACCTCGACGCGAATCGAGTGCCACTGTCCGTCTCTGTGCGCCGGAGACGAATAGGCCAGAGAGTACTGCCGGCCCAGCTCGTCGGCGATGCCGGCGACGGCGCGCTCCAGCTCACGCGCGTCCCGGATCACCTCGGTGCGGCCGCCACTGTCGTCGGTCATGTCGCGAAGCGCCGCCACGTTGGCGGGGTCGGCGCGGCGGGCGGGGGAGGATCCGCGGTTGCCGTCAACGCCCTGGGCGGCTGGGAGGAGTTGGAACAACCCAGCGCGACCCCTGCGGCCCGGTGTGAACGGAATGGGCACTCGCGGTGGCAGCGGTCGCTGGCGTCTCGAGGGTAGGCGAAACGTCGACACTGGCGGACCGTCGATGCCCACCGCGTAGACGAGCGCCTCGCTCGCCCGGATGCGCTGCCTGAGGTCGGGGACTTCGATGCTGCTCGACGTGTCGTTGCCGTCCGAGACGACCAGTAGCGCCTTCTTCGGGTTGCGGCCCTCATCGAGGAGCGGGAGCACCTGAGCGATGGTGTCGTACATCGCCGTTGCGCCGGCGGGTTCGATGCGCTCGAGCGCCCGCTCAAGGAGCTGCCGATCGCTCGTCCAGTCCTGCACGAGGATGGGAAGATCGCCGAAGCGATACAGGAGGATCCGATCCTCCCTGCCGACCAGGTCGCGCAGCAACCTCTCGATTGCGCGCCGTGCGGCCTTGATCTTATCGCCCGTCATGCTCTCACTCGTGTCCAGAGCGACGGCCAGACTCACCGGTACCCGATCGATGCTGAACTGCGCCACGTCGATACGCTGGTCGTCCTCGTACACCGCAAAATCTTCCTTCCGAAGGCCGGAGACGAATCGGCCGTTCGCATCGGTGATCGTCGCGTACACGGTGACGAGATCGACGCTGCCCGTGAATCGAAAAGTCTCCTGACCCGGTGGTTCCGGCCGTTGCCCGTGGAGCAGTGCCCCGAGCGCGGCGAGCGCAACCGCGAGCACCAGGAGTGAGCGCGCGCCGCGACGGGTCATCGAGGGTTGATCCCTTCGACAAAGACGAGCCCTTCGCGTTCGGCGAGCGTCCGCACGGGCTTGAAGGCCGCCGTCAGCACCTCGCGCCCCTCGTCGGAGGCGATAAACGCCGGGCGGGCCGGCGCCCCCGCCAGGAGCGCGCCCAGACCGGCGCGCGGAGCCGCGCCGATGAGCACGACGCGTCCGCCTGGTCTTAGGACCCGCCGAAGCTCGCGGACGACCGCCGACCGATCGGAAGGCGCCGCGGCGCTCATGAGCCCGCCGGTGTCGTCGACGACCGCGACATCGAACGCCCGGTTGGCGAGGCGCAACGTGGTCGGTGGCCCGACTTCGACCTCGACCAGCACGCCGGCCGCCGCGGCGCCTTTTCGCGCGCGGGCGGCCGATGCCTCGTCGGGCACGACCGCCACCGCGTGCCCTGACAACCCGACTCTGCTCGCGACCGCGCCGAGCCGTCCGCCGTGGGCGCAACCCAGCTGGACGAGCCGGTCGCCCAGCTTCACGCCCGTCATGCTGACGACCAGCATGTGCGGGTCGTCGCGATTCCGCGCGAAAAGACTGATGGCCATCGAGGTTACAGTTTACTGCCGACTGGCGACCGCCGACTGCCGACTGATATAGTCTTGCCCCGTGCCTACCCCCATTGACATCGCACCCGCCCGCGGCCGGCTGGGCGTGCTGCTCGTCGGCCTCGGCGCCGTCAGCACCACGACGATTGCCGGTGTGTTCGCCATAAAGAAAGGCTTCGCCAAGCCCATCGGGTCGCTCACCCAGATGGGCACCGTGCGGCTCGGCAAACGGACCGAAGGTCGGTCGCCGAAAATCAGCGAGGTCGTGCCCCTGGCCGGCCTCGACGATCTCGTGTTTGGAGGCTGGGACATCTTCGAGGACGACTGTTACGCCGCCGCGCGCACGGCCGGCGTCATCGAGCCGGCGCTGCTCGACAAGGTGCGGCCCGAGCTCGAGCAGATTCGCCCCTGGCCGGCCGTTTTCGATCAGCGCTATGTGAAGCGGCTGGCCGGGCCCAACGTCAAGAAGGGCAAGAACAAGAAGGATCTCGCCGAGCAGGTCATCGCCGACATCCGGAAGTTCAAGGCCGACCACAAGCTCGATCGGCTCGTCATGGTCTGGTGCGGCAGCACGGAAATCTACATGACCGAGGCGCCCGCGCACACCACGATCGAGCGCTTCGAGCGTGCGCTCGAGGAGAACGATCCCGCAATCCCCTCGAGCATGGTGTACGCCTACGCGGCAATCCGCGAGGGCATTCCGTACGCGAACGCCGCACCGAATCTCACGGCCGACATCCCGGCGCTCGTGGCGCTGGCCGCCAGCACGAAGGCGCCGCTCGCGGGCAAGGATCTGAAGACCGGCCAGACGCTCATCAAGACGATCATTGCGCCGGGCCTCAAGGCGCGGCTGCTCGGCGTCGCGGGCTGGTATTCGACCAATATTCTCGGCAACCGCGATGGCGAGGTGCTCGACGATCCGGAATCGTTCAAGACGAAGGAAGAGAGCAAGAAGTCGGTGCTGGACTATATCCTGCAGCCGCAGCTCTACCCGGATTTGTACAAGGACCTGTGCCACGTCGTCCGCATCAACTACTACCCGCCGCGCGGCGACAACAAGGAAGGCTGGGACAACATCGACCTGGTGGGCTGGCTCGGCTACCCGATGCAGCTCAAGATCAATTTTCTCTGCCGCGACAGCATTCTGGCCGCGCCGCTTGTCCTCGACGTCGCGCTGTTCCTCGATCTGGCCAAGCGGGCGGGCATGCACGGCATCCAGGAATGGCTCTCCTTCTACTTCAAGAGTCCGGTGCACGCGCCGGGCCTCTATCCCGAGCACGACCTGTTCATTCAGTTGATGAAGCTGAAGAACACGCTGCGGTTCCTCATGGGCGAGGAGCTCATCACGCACCTGGGCCGCGAGTATTACGACTGAGTGCGCGCGGCTGCACGCGGCGTCCCACCGTGGCGCAGCTATCGTCATTCCTGCCTCGGACCGAAATCTAGGACGTGAAATGGGTGTTTCTGTTTGCGCTGTTGGCGCAGGCGCCTCAGCCCGGTCCGATGCCCACGCTGCCCTTGACGCAGCTCGACGATCGCCGACCGGCGGCGGACCTCGATAACCGCACGCTGACGCTGAGCTTCGCGCAGCCGGTCGCCGTCAAGGATCTGCTGTTGCTCATCGTTCGCGGCACCACGCTCAGCATCGTCCCGGACCCGGCCCTTGCCGGGTCGTTCATCGGCGAGCTCAGAAACGTCACGGTTCGTCAGGCGCTCGAGCTCGTGCTCGCGCCGCTCGGCTTCGACTACCGGGCCGACAGCGGGCTGGTGCGCGTCTTCCCGCGGGCGCTCACGACGCGGATTTTCGACGTCAACTACATCGCGACCGAGCGCGCGGCGGCGTCAAAGGTTGGCGGCGACCTCGGTGCTTCTGGTACGACCGGCTCGGCGAGCGTGTCGAGCACGACACGAACCGATCTGTTCGCGGACTTGGCCAAGGGGGTCCAGAGCCTGCTGTCCGAGCGCGCCACCTTCAGCGTGGATCGCAAGGCGGGGCTGCTGCAGGTGACCGACTTTCCGGAGCGGCTGGACCGCGTCGCGGAGTACCTCGATGCCGTGCAGGACCGGGTCCACCGACAGGTTGAAATCGACGCCCGCATCGTCGAGGTCGAGTTGACCGACGAAACGGCGCTGGCGCTCGACTGGGACGCGCTGGCACGGACGGTTGCGGGCGCCGCGCAGAATCCGGCCATGGTCGCGCGCGCCGAACGCGCCGGTCTGCGCGTGACCGACACGGCCGCCTTCATGACGGCGCTCGGCTCGCAGGGCAAGGTGTCCGTGGTGGCCAACCCGAGGCTGCTCGCCCTGAACAACGAGCCGGCGATCGTCCGCGCCGTCGTGGCCGGGGCGGCCCAGCCTGAGGGCACCGTCAGTGCGCCGGCCGAAGGATTCGTGATGAGCGTGACGCCGCAGATCTCGGCGGACGGCATCGTGATGCTCAGCCTCAGTCCCATCGTGGCGACGCCGTCACCGGCGAGCGACAGCCAGGCGCTCGAACGCCGGGCGATTCACGAAGCCGACACGCTGGCGCGCGTGGCCAATGGTGAAACCCTGGTCATCTCCGGCTTCGTGCGCGAGCGCGCCGTGCCCGCCAGAGGCGGCTGGTTCGGACGCAGCACGGCAGCCACGCGCGCGCGCGTCGCTGTGCTCATTCTCCTGACGCCGAGGATCCGCTGATGTACGAACGCTACTACGGATTCGCCGAAAAGCCTTTCAGCCTGACGCCGGATCCGAAATATCTCTATCGCAGTCAGTGCCACGCCAACGCGTTCGATCTGCTGCAGTACGCCATCCGCCGCCGCGAGGGCTTCGCCGTGATCACCGGCGACATCGGCACCGGCAAGACGACGCTCTGCCGGGCGCTGCTCGAACAGATCGATCGGACGACGTTCACCGCACTCGTGTTGAATCCGTTCCTGTCCGAAGAGGACTTGCTGAAGCGGATCCTGCAGGACTTCGGGGTCGTCTCGCGGGAGGAGATCAAGTCGGGCCGCCTTGCCGGTGTCAGCAAGCAGGATCTGATCGACGTCCTGTACGATTTCCTCCTCAGCCTGATTCCCCTCAAGGCGAGCGCCGTCCTCATCATCGACGAGGCGCAGCACCTCCCGCTCCGGGTTCTGGAGCAAATCCGAATTCTGTCGAATCTCGAGACGGACAAGGAGAAGCTGCTCCAGATCATCCTGGTCGGTCAGCTGGAGCTCCAGACCGTCCTGCGATCCCCGGAGCTGCGGCAACTCGATCAGCGGATCTCCATTCGCTACGCGCTCAGGCCGCTCGATCGGGAGGCCGTCGCCGCGTATGTCGCGCACCGGCTCACGATCGCCGGCGGGTCCGCCGCGGTGACCTTCGCGCCCAAGGCGCTCGCCGAGGTGCATCGACTGTCGGGAGGCATCCCGCGGCTCATCAACCTCATCTGCGATCGGGCGCTGCTGGCGGGCTTCTCGGTTCACGCGAGCCGTATCACGCCAGAAATGGTCAGGCATGCGACCGACAACCTCGAGCTGCGTGTGCCGGCGTGGTCGCAGGCTCGGTGGAGGCGCCGGATGCTGTCGATCGTCGCGCCCGCCGCCACGGTGCTCCTCGCGTCGACGGCAGCCGTCGGGGCGACGGCGTACTTCTACGAGCGCTTCGCCAGTCGCGCCGTGCAGGCGGCCAGCCAGGCACCCGTGGCCGATCGCGCGCTGCCGGTGACCAACAAGGCGCCGGTGGTCGATCGGCGTCTTCCTTCGGGCGCCACGCTGACCATTCTGATGGGCTCGTACCCCGAGTCGGCCTCGACGCCGGACACCGAGGCGCGCGCCCTGACGACATGGCTCGAAGCGTCCGGCTACCCGGTCTACGAGGCCGATGTCGACCTGGGGCTTGAAGGTCGCTGGCACCGCGTGCTCGTCGGGGCATACACTGATGCCGAGATCGCCGGCCAGGACGCGGAACGGATCAACGCCGCGTCGCCTGGCGTCAAAGCCCGCGTGGTCGACGCCGCCACGGCCCTTGAAGCGACGCCGGCGGCCGCGGCTGGGCCGGGAGCGCGACCTCAGACTGAACCGTGAGCACGATCCTGGATGCGCTGAGACGGCGATCGGCCGAGCGCGAGTACGAGGATCCGTCCGCGCAGACGGCGCGAACCGACCGGGTGCTCGCCACCCTCGGCTATGGGCGACAGGCGAGTGCGGGCGGCCTGGTACCCAGGAGGCTGCTCGCCTATGCCATCGTCGCGGTCTTACTCGGCTTCGTTGGGTTCTGGGTGATCGTCACGGTCTTCCTCACACCCGCCGCGTCGCAGCGCCCGGTGGTCCAACGGAATGCTTCGTCTGCGCCGCCTGCGGCAAGAGCGGGAGAACCGCAGCGGCCCGAGACGCGACCTCTATCCCCGCCGGCGTCGGCGCCAACGACTCGTCCATCTGTGCCGGCGCCCGTCCCGGCGGCACCGGCACCAGGGTCCACGGCGGTATCGCCTCCAGCACCACCGCGCACAGCACCACCGGCGCCGCGCGCAGCAGCACCATCGGCGACCACTCCAGCCGCGCCCGTGCGGCCCGTCCCGAGCCCCTCTCCGAGCTCGGGGCGTGGCGAGCCCGCCGAGCCACGCCAGACAGAGGCGCCCGTCGCGGCAGCGCCCGGCCCAACGGCGCCGCCGGCGGATCACTTCGGGCTTGCGCTCTATTACCAGCGCGTTGGTGACTTCGACAACGCGCTTGCCCAGTATCGGGTGCTCCTCACCGAGAACGAGTCGAGCCCCGAGGTTCACAACAACGTCGGGCTGGTGTTTCGAGAGCGCGGTCAACTCGACGAAGCGATCAAGGAATTCCAGCGGGCGATCGAGATTGACCCCAAGTACGTGCGGGCGCACAACAATCTCGGAGTCGCCCTCATGGGATCGAACCGGCTCGACACGGCCGCCGCTGAATTTCGTGTCGCGCTGGCCGCCGATCCGCGCAATGTCGAGTCGATGGTCAACCTCGCGCTGGTGCAGAAGGCCGCCGGCCGCGGCGCTGACGCGCGCGAGCTGCTGCTGCGCGCCGTTGGTCTCGACGCCCGCAGCCCGGGCGCGCATTACAACCTCGCGGTGGTCGCCGACGAAGCCGGGGAGACCACCATGGCCATCGAGCACTACCGCGCCTTCTTGAGGCTGGGCGCGGTCACGCACGCCGATCTCCTCGCGCGTGTGCGGGCCCGGCTCGCTGCACTCGGAGCCGGGTAAAGTAGGTTATCCTCCCCGGATGGCCGAGAAGTCCAATGCCGAGTTCGCCGACTTGCTGCGCGAAGATCGAACGTTTCCCCCGCCAGCGTCTTTCCGGGCCAAGGCCCACGTCCGCGACGAGCAAATCTACAAGGACGCCGAGCGCGATCCCGAAGGCTTCTGGGCGAAATTCGCCGCCGAGCTCGAATGGTCTCGACCGTGGGACACGGTGCTCGACTGGCAACCGCCGCACGCGAAGTGGTTCGTCGGCGGCCAGCTGAACGTCGCGGTCAACTGCCTCGATCGGCACGTCCGCGGGGCGCGGCGAAACAAAGCGGCGCTCATCTGGGAGGGGGAGCCGGGCGATCGCCGAACGTTGACCTACTTCCAGCTGTTTCGGGAGGTGTCGGCGTTCGCCAACGTGCTGAAGTCCTTCGGCATCAAGAAGGGCGATCGCGTGGCGATCTACCTCCCGCTCATCCCGGAACTGGCCGTGGCCATGCTCGCGTGCGCGCGCATCGGCGCGGTCCACAGCGTGGTGTTTGGCGGCTTCAGCGCCGAGTCGCTGCGCGATCGCATCAACGACCAGCAGGCGCGGCTGCTCATCACGGCCGACGGCGGCTACCGGCGCGGCCAGATCGTGCCGCTCAAGCAGATCGCCGACGAAGCGATTGCCCAGTGCCCCTCGATCGAAAACGTGATCCTTGTGCAGCGCGGCGACGGTCCCATGCCGGTCCACGTCAAGGAAGGGAGGGATCACTGGTACCACCGCCTGATGCAGGACGCGCCGCTCGTCTGCAATCCCGAGCCGATGGACTCCGAGGATATGCTCTACATCCTCTATACATCGGGGACGACCGGCAAGCCGAAGGGCATCGTTCACACGACGGGCGGCTATCTCGTGGGGACGTACGCCACGACGAAGCTCGTCTTCGATCTCAAGGACGAAGATGTCTTCTGGTGCACGGCCGACATCGGCTGGGTGACCGGCCACAGCTACGTGGTGTACGGGCCGCTCGCCAATGGCGCGACCGTGCTGATGTACGAAGGCGCACCGGACTGGCCGCAGAAAGATCGCTTCTGGTCGCTCATCGAACGCTATGGGGTGACCGTCTTCTACACCGCGCCCACCGCCATACGCGCGTTCATGAAGTGGGGCACCGAGTGGCCGGCGCGTCGCGACATGTCATCGCTGCGGCTGCTCGGATCGGTGGGCGAGCCGATCAACCCCGAGGCGTGGGTGTGGTACTACCGGTTCATCGGCGGCGAGCGGTGCCCAGTGGTCGACACCTGGTGGCAGACCGAGACCGGCGCCATCATGATCACGCCGCTACCGGGTGTGACCACGCTCAGGCCCGGCTCGGCGACGAGACCGTTTCCGGGGATTTCAGCCGAGATCCGCAACGAGCGCGGCGACAAGGTCGAGGTCGGCGGCGGCCTGCTCGCGCTGACGCGGCCGTGGCCCGCGATGCTGCGCGGCATCTACGGCGATCCGCAGCGCTACGTGACTCAGTACTGGAACAAGTGGGGCCCGGGCGTCTATGTCACCGGGGACGGCGCCAAACGCGACGCCGACGGCAACTTCTGGCTCCTCGGCCGCGTGGACGATGTGATGAACGTCGCGGGACATCGAATCGGCACGATGGAAGTCGAGAGCGCGCTCGTCGATCATCCGAGCGTGGCCGAAGCGGCGGTGGTGGGGCGCGCGCACGAGATCAAGGGCACGGCGATTGCCGCGTTCGTCACGCTGAAGGAAGGCGCCCGCGGCGGGGCTTCGGGCGGCGCGAAGACCGGCGTGGCAGGCGTCGCTGCGACCGACGATCTAATCGAGGAGCTGAAGGCCCACGTCGTCCGCAAGATTGGCGCGATTGCTCGGCCCGACGACATCTTGTTTGCCGCCGATCTGCCGAAGACGCGTTCGGGCAAGATCATGCGGCGCCTCCTGCGCGACATCGCGGAAGGCAAAGCGCTCGGCGACACGACGACACTGGCCGATCCCGGCGTGGTCGCGAAGCTCAAAGAGAAATACGAGGACGAGCTCAGCTAGCCAGGAACTGTCGGTCGCTGCTTGTCGTATTGAAGGTGGTATGGCCCTCATCGAAACCGTCGATCTCTGGAAGACCTACGTCATGGGATCCGAGGAGATTCACGCCCTGCGGGGTGTGTCGATTCAGATGGACCAAGGCGAGTATGTCGCGATCATGGGGCCATCGGGATCGGGCAAGTCGACGTTGATGAATCTCATCGGCTGCCTCGATACGCCGAGCAAGGGCTCGTACCTCCTCAACGGCAAGCAGGTCAGCCAGATGAACGACAACGAGCTGGCCCGGATCCGCAACGAGGAGATCGGCTTCGTGTTCCAGACCTTCAATCTGCTGCCGCGCGCGACGGCGCTGCACAATGTCGAGCTGCCGCTCGTCTATGCCGGCGTGCCCGCGAAAGTGCGGCAGGAGCGCGCGAAGGCGGCGCTCGAGAAGGTCGAGCTCGGATCCCGCATGACGCACCGTCCAAACGAGCTCTCGGGCGGTCAGCGTCAGCGTGTGGCGGTCGCACGTGCGCTCGTCAACAACCCGTCGATCCTGCTCGCCGACGAGCCGACCGGCAACCTCGATTCGAAGACCGGCGCCGAGATCATGGCCCTCTTCGAGCGCCTCCACAGCGCCGGCAACACGATCATTCTGGTGACGCACGAAGCCGACGTCGCCGCCTTCGCCCACCGCACGATCTATATCCGCGACGGACAAGTCGAAAACGACGTACGCCGGGCGGCGTAAGCAGTCGGCAGTCCCCCGGCAGTACGTAGGCCGGACCCTATTGGGTCCGGCTGCGGAAAACTGCCGACTGCCGACTAAACCGCCGCCCAGTGTCCTGCGGCGACTTCCTTGAGCGGAGCGTCGCGATTGACCGCCGCCGCATCGAGCGTGATGCGTTGCCGCGGTGTGTCGGGATCGATGACCGGGATCGCGGACAGCAACGCGCGCGTGTAGGGGTGCTGCGGCGCCGCGAACAGCGCCTTCGTGGGGCCGAGCTCGACGATCTTCCCCAGGTACATCACCGCGACGCGGCTGCAGATGTGCTCAACCAGCCGCAGGTCGTGCGCGATGAACAGGTACGTGAGCTTCAACTGCTGCTGCAGGTCCATCAAGAGATTGACCACCTGCGCTTGCACCGAGACGTCCAGAGAAGACACCGGCTCGTCGAGGATGAGAAACGAGGGGTTGAGCGCGATTGCTCGCGCCAGGCCGATACGCTGGCGCTGGCCGCCGCTGAACTGGTGCGGATACCGCTCGAGGTGCGCCGGGTCGAGGCCAACGAGCCGAAAGAGCTCCGCGACACGCTCGCGACGCTCAGGCCGCGTCCCCAGACGATGGATGACGAGCGGCTCTTCGACGATCTGCCGGGCGCGCATCCGCGGGTTGAGCGAAGAGTAGGGATCCTGAAACACGATCTGCATCTGGCGCCGCGCGGCGCGGAGGCGCGGCTTGGAGAAGGCGAGCACGTCCTCCCCGTCATATCTGACCTCGCCTGATGTGGGCTCGACCAGCCGCAGCATGCAGCGCCCCGTCGTCGTCTTCCCGCTGCCAGACTCGCCGACCAACCCGAACGTCTCCCCAGCCTCGATGCTGAAGCTCACGTCGTCGACGGCCTTGACCAGCGTGCCCGCGTGGAACAGCCGCTTGCCGCGGTGGAAGTGCTTGACGAGGCGCGAGACTTCGACCAGAGGCATCAGCTTCGAGTGGGGGCTGGGGGCTGGGGGCTGGCGGCTGGATCGTATAGATAGCACCGCGCTCCATGCGTCGGTTCGACACGATACTCAGGCGGCGGCGCTGACGTGCAAGGCGCGAAGCGATCGGGACACCGCGGACTGAACGCGCAGCCCGGTGGAAGAGCGCCGAGCGGAGGCACCGATCCGTCGATCGCGTGCAGCCGCTCGCCCGGTGTGCCTCCAGGAATCGACGCGAGCAAGCCGCGGGTATAGGGATGTTTCGGGTCGCGCAGGATCGCGCGGACGGGCCCTTCCTCGACGAGGCGGCCGGCGTACATGATGGCGACGCGATCGGCCGTCTCGGCGATGACGCCGAGGTCGTGCGTAATGAGCAGCAGCGAGAGGTGGAAGGCCGCTTTCATCTCGCGCAGCAGGTCCAGAATCTGCGCCTGGATCGTGACGTCGAGCGCGGTCGTCGGCTCGTCGGCAATGACGAGCGACGGTTTGCAGGCGAGCGCCATGGCGATGAGCACGCGCTGGCGCATACCGCCAGAGAGCTGATGCGGGTAATCGTTGAGACGCGACCGCGCGTCGGGGATGCGAACCGACTCGAGCAACTCAGCGGCATGGACCATCGCCGCGCGCCTGCTCCCGCGCCCATGAACGGTCAGCGTTTCGGCGAGCTGGTCGCCGATCGTGAAGACCGGATTGAGCGCCGTCATCGGCTCCTGAAAGATGAGAGAGATCTCCGCGCCGCGCACCTCGCGCATGGCGGACTCGGACAGCGCGAGCAGATCGCGGCCCTTGAACCGGATGTGACCGCCTGCGACTCGACCGGGCGGTTGCACGAGCCGCATGATCGACAGCGCCGTCACCGACTTGCCGCTGCCGGATTCGCCGACGAGCCCGAGCGTTTCGCCGGCGCGGATCTCAAAGCTCACCTCGTCGACCGCCGGCGCCGGACCGCCCGGAAGATCGAACACGGTGGTCAGGCCTTCAACGGCGAGGACCGGATCAGCGTTCTTCACTTCCTGCCATCCTGCCATCCTGCAATTCTCAAATTCACGTCGGGCGATTGTAACCGAGTCTGACGAAAGTCCGGCTGTAAGTCCTTGACAGAGCGGCGTCTCCGGCTCTAGACTTTCGCGTACCTACAAAGGCATTTCAGACAATCGATGCACACCTCAGACGCCCGATCCCTGCTCACCGCCCGGTGCAGCCAGGTTCGGATTGCGAAGCGCCCCGGTTCCCGCCCGGCGGCGTAAGGGAGGAAGCAGGATGGACGACGTCGTGAACCGGTTCGCGCGAGAGCTGGCCGACGCGATTGCCGGCGCGGTCGCAGACAACCCGCAAGTGGAGGCATGCCGCGAGAAGGCGCGCGCGGCAGGGTTTGAGATGAAGGTGTCGCTCGAGGCCGTCGTGGGTTTCGTGAGCCGTTCACAGACAGCGGCGGTGACGAAGACGGCGCTGACCAAGGCGGCGGTGCCCGCGCGTCCCGCTCGCGAGGCCCAGCAGCGGCGCAACTTTGAGGTGACGACCAACGATCGCCGTTTCCTTCGCTCGCTGCGGATTGCCGCGGACGAGACGACGGAGCCGGTGGAATAGCGGAAAAGTTAGAAGTTAAAACTGAAAACTGAAAACTGAAAAGGACAGTGAGGGCCGGTTCGCTTCGCGCGGGCCGGCCTTTTTCATTGCTGACTGCGGATTGTTGATTGCTTGCGGCGATAAGTTCTGAGTTTTCAGTTTTCAGTTTTGACTTTCTCGTCAGTCACCGTAATTGGCATCGCCCGCCACACTGCCGTGGCCCCGTCCACCGACACGCTGACCCGCAGGATGTAGGGGCCGGGCGGGAGCGTCGCAATCGGCACCAGGGCGTAGTGCTGATAGCCAAACACGCCAGTGGGGAGTGTCTCGCTCGTGCCGATGTCAACCGACTCGTGCAACACACGGCCCTCGGGCGTGAGAATGGTCGTGGCGACGTTGAGGTTGACGCCGAGGCCGTCGCACGTCGGCGCCTCGTAGATTTCGGCGTTCACTTCGACTTTCTCGCCGCGTGAAAACTGGCGGCGGCCCGTCGGCGGCCGCCCGACCAACGGCGACAGCGCGTCGGCGTCGGGCTCCGGGTACGTCACGCCGCCCACCTTCGACGCGGTCATCACGAGGTCGCTCATCGTGAGCGGCTCGCCGATGAGATTGGGCACGTCGAGTCCGTGAACGACCGACGCGGTTCGCCCATCGCCGGTATCGCGAACGGTCACGCGCAACCGGTACTGGCCGGCAGCCAGGGGCAACTTGGCGATGACGCGCAGGCCCTGCTCGGCGGCACGCCTCACGGTTGCGGCATCGCCCATCGGGACGGTCAGGGCGTGGCGCGCGACCGTCGTCCCACCGATCTCCGCCAGATAACCCAACTCGAGCTGCCGAAGAAGATTGGCCTGTGCGGCGGCGCGCCCCGGAAGGCCGTCGACCTCGACGCCGATCAGTACTGAAGGCGCCACCGTGGAGCCGAGGGTCGTCGCGGTAAAGATGGTCAGGCTCAGGCCGCCGCTCGCGCGCGTGTCGGCGACGGTCACATCCGCGGACGGCAGCTGTGCGGCGGCGAGCCGCGGCGCGGCCACGAGACACGCAGCCAGGACAAGCCCAATCTGAAATCTGAAATCCGAAATCTGCAATGTCACCGTCTCCCTTGCGCCGCCACGCGCGCCGCACCCGCCGCCGCCGCCGTCGGATCCAGGTAGTAGTGGCGGAGCGGCTTCAAGCTGTCGTCGAGCTCGTAGACCAGCGGGCTGCCGGTCGGGATGTTCAGCTCGACGATGTCTTTCTCGGAGACGTTGTCGAGATATTTCACCAGCGCCCGAAGGCTGTTGCCGTGCGCGGCGATGAGGATGCGCTTGCCCGACGTGATCGACGGCGCAATCGTCTCGTGCCAGTAGGGAAGAAAGCGCGCGACGGTGTCCTTGAGCGACTCGGTCACCGGGAGATCCGTGGCGGCGAGGCCCGCGTACCGCGGATCGCGCGACGGGTGCCGCGGGTCATCCATCTCTAGCGCAGGCGGCGGGATGTCGTAGCTGCGTCGCCAGATCTTGACCTGGGCCTCGCCGTGTTTGGCCGCCGTTTCGGCTTTGTTGAGTCCCTGCAAGTCGCCATAGTGGCGCTCGTTCAGCCGCCAGTCCTTCACGACCGGAATCCACATCAGATCCGTGGCGTCGAGCGTGATCCACAACGTCCGGATGGCGCGCTTGAGCACGGAGGTGTAGGCGATGTCGAAGACATATCCGCCCTCGCGCAGCAGGCGTCCCGCCTCCTTCGCCTCCGCGAGGCCGTGCTCGGAGAGATCGACGTCGGTCCAGCCGGTGAACCGGTTCTCTTTGTTCCAGGTGCTTTCGCCGTGACGAAGCAAGACGAGTTTATGCATACATGCAGTCGTGGGATCCGGCTTCAGCGACTCGCGGCTACGCCCGAATCCCGCTGCGGCCGGCGAATCGCGCGCTCGAGCCGAGTTCCTCTTCAATCCGCAACAGCTGATTGTATTTGCAGACGCGGTCGGTCCGGCTCGCCGACCCGGTCTTGATCTGGCCGGCGGCGGTCCCGACCGCGAGATCGGCGATCGTCGTGTCTTCGCTCTCGCCCGAGCGGTGCGAAATGACTGTCGCGTACTTGGCGTCGCGCGCTATCTTCATCGCGTCGAGCGTCTCGGTGACCGTGCCAATCTGGTTCAGCTTGACGAGCAAGGCGTTTCCCACGCCGTCAGCAATCCCGTGCTTGAGAATCTCGGGGTTGGTCACGAACACATCGTCGCCGACAATCTGAACACCCTTGATCTCGCGCGTCATCGTCTTCCAGCCGTCCCAGTCGCCTTCCGCCATCCCGTCTTCGATCGAGATGATCGGATACTGCCGCAGCCAGTCTTCGTACAAGCGGACCATCTGGTCGGAGGTGCGGTCGGGCTCGCCCGACTTCTTGAATACGTAACGGCCGCCTGCCCTGAGCTCCGTCGAAGGGCCTGCCCCGAGCGAAGTCGAGGGGGCCCAGAGCTCGCTTGACGCGACGTCGAGGGCGATGAAGACGTCCTGGCCGGCCTTCATCCCGGCCTTACCGACGGCTTCGAGCACCACTTCGATCGCCTCGCGATTGCTCTTCAGATTCGGCGCGAAGCCGCCCTCGTCGCCGACGCCGGTCGATTGGCCGCGTGCTTTCAGGATGCCGCGCAACGCGTGGAAGATCTCGGCGCCCGTCCGCAGCGCCTCGGCGAAGGACGCCGCGCCGACGGGCATGACCATGAACTCCTGGAAGTCCACGCTCGTGTCGGCGTGCGCGCCGCCGTTGAGGATGTTCATCATCGGCGTCGGGAGCGTGAACTGGCTGTTGCCATATAACGTCCCGATGTGCCGGTAGAGCGGCACCCGCCTGGCGGCGGCTTCCGCGCGCGCCGCGGCCATCGACACGCCGAGCAGGGCGTTGGCGCCGAGGCGGCCTTTGGTCGGCGTGCCGTCGAGTGCGATCATCGCCTGGTCGAGCCCGCGTTGATCCAGATCCTTGTTGACGAGCGCCTTCGCGATTTCAGCATTGACGTGCGCGACCGCCTTGCGGACGCCCTTGCCGCCATAGCGTGCCTTGTCGCCGTCGCGCAGCTCGAGCGCCTCGCGCTCGCCGGTCGAGGCGCCCGAGGGCACGGCCGCGCGCCCGAGCACGCCGCCCTCGAGCGTCACGTCGACTTCCACGGTCGGATTGCCCCGCGAATCAAGAATCTCCCGCGCGTGTATCTGTGCAATCTTCACTTGTGAGTTGTTCCTTCTGACTTTTAACTTTTGGCTTTGTTCTACCTTCGATCCGCCTCGGCCTCGAACGCCAGCGCCTCTTCACTGATCGTTCCAATGAGCGGCTCGTCGTCGCTCTCGACGACGACCACGCCGGTCTCGGTCACCGTGTGCCGGCGGCGATCCTCGTCCGGGTCGTAGCCGATGAGCGCGCCACGTGGAATCAGCACGTCGTGATCGACGATGGCGCGGCGAAGCCGCGCGTGGCGGCCGACGCGGACGCCCGGCATCAGGATGCACTGCTCGATGTGCGAGAAGCTGTGCACCCGTACGTTGGGGCACAGCACGCTGCCATACACCGTGGCGCCAGACACGATGCAGCCGGGCGAAATGATCGAATCGAGCGCCTGTCCGGCGCGCCGTCCCAGGTCCGCGAACACGAACTTGGCCGGCGGTGCCTGCGGCTGCCGCGTGCGCAGCGGCCACTCGGGATCGTAGAGATTGAACTCGGGGTTCACATGGCAGAGGTCCATGTTCGCCTCGAAGTAGGCGTCGAGCGTCCCGATGTCGCGCCAGTACTTCGACGCTTTCTTGTTCTCGTCGTAGAAGCGATACGAGTACACGGGCGCCGTGCGAATCAGCGCCGGGATGATGTCCTTCCCAAAGTCATGGGACGTCGGCTCGCTCGCGTCGGCCTCGAGGGCGCGTCCGAGGACGTCGGTGTTGAAAATGTAGACGCCCATCGAGGCGAGCGCCAGGTCGGGCGATCCGGGAATGGCGCTCGGCTGCTCCGGCTTCTCCTGAAATCCCGTGACGCGCTCCTGCTCGTCGACCGCGATGACGCCGAAGCGGCGCGCTTCGGCCAGCGGCACTTCGATCGTCGCCAGCGTGACCGCCGCGCCGCGCTCCTGATGGAAGCGCAGCATGCGCGCGTAGTCCATTTTGTAGACGTGGTCGCCCGAGAGCACGATGGCGTAGCGCGTGTCTTCGCGCAGGATGGAATAGAGGTTCTGATACACCGCGTCGGCTGTGCCCTGATACCAGTGCTCGCTGACCCGCTTCTGCGGCGGCAGAATCTCGACAAACTCGCCGAGTTCCTCCGAAACGATGTTCCAACCCATCCGGATGTGCCGGTTGAGGGAGAGCGACTTGTACTGCGTGGCGATGAAGATGCGCCGCAGCCCCGAGTTGATGCAGTTACTCAGCGAGAAATCGATGATGCGGTAGGGCCCGCCGAAATAAACCGCCGGCTTGGCGCGATCCTTTGTCAGGGGATAGAGGCGCTCGCCAGCGCCGCCGGCCAGGACGATTACCAGGCTGTCGTCAACGAGCGCCGATATCACGGGTCAACCAGCGGCCCAGCATAACACACCGTTTGGACGCCTGAAGTGCCGCAGCCAGAATGGTTTGACTTGTGTTGTGGCCGCGCCTATCATGGGCCTTCGTCTCACCTTTTCTTATAGTGGGGGAGTAGGCCTTATGGTCAGTTGGTATCGAGTGTTCGTGGTCAGTGCCTCGCTGGGTGTTTTGTGCTCGGCGCCTCTCGTCGCGCAGCGGGGAGGGCAGGCGCCAGCTCCGGATCCCAAGGCGCAGGCGGCAGCGACAGCCGCACGGAATGTCGAAATCCAAGGCACCGTCAAACTGGCTGACGACGCGGCCGCCGGGTTGACGGCGCCAAACGACTTCGCCCTCACCTGGATGCGCGAAGACTTCATGAAAGCCGGCCCCAACTCCCAGTACGTCCCCTTCATCGTTACCGTCGATGCCTCGAAAATCACGAACGGACCCGTGACGTTTTACTGGCGGGTCGTCTCGAAGACGGCGCCGTCCGCGCCAGCAGCGCCCGCGACGCCACCAGCGACCGGGGCTGCGCCGGCCCGGCCAAAGTACGCGTACGAAGATATCAACTTCGTGTCACAGATTGATGTCGCACCTGCGGGCGCGCCGACGAGGATCGCGCGGTCGTTCTCCGTGCCGGCCGGCGCCTACGACGTGTATGTCGCGATCAAGGAGCCCGTGTCCGCGCAGCGGAACGCGCCGCCGCCAAAGGCCGCGGTGGTCAAGCACACGATTACCGTCCCAGACTTCTGGTCGACCGAGTTGACCACGAGCTCGGTCATCGTCGGGCCTCTCGTGCCCTTGACGGCTCCGCTCACGCCGCAGCAGGCGGCTGAACGTCCTTATGCCCTCGGCCCGGTCGAAATCATTCCCGTCGCGGACACCAATTTCACCAAGAGGTCGGCACTGTCCCTCTTCATGCTGATCTACAACGCCAAGGCCGACGCGGCGAACAAGCCGGACGTGTCCGTGGAGTACGTCTTCTGTCAGGCCGCTCCCGGCACCGAAGCCAAAGAGGGCGATCTCTGCAAGGCGGGCGAGAAATTCTTCAACAAGACGAACCCGCAGAACCTCAACGCGCAGTCGCTGCCGCCGGAGTTCAGTCTTGCGGCGGGCCACCAGGTGCAGACCGGCCAAGAGGTGCCGCTGGCGTCGTTTCCCGAGGGTTCGTACCGGCTCGAGGTGAAGATAACCGACAAGCTTGCGACCAAGTCGCTGACCAGGGACATCAACTTCACTGTGATGCCCTGAGGCGGCTCGTCCGGGCGATGATGACCAGGGCAGCGGCCCTGCGGTCATGGGTAATTTGATGATGAGCAATTCCAGACTGACGGCGACAGTCGGTGGTCTGATCCTTCCCCTCGTCCTCCTTGTCGCGGGCACGGCCCGCGCGCAGGGTACCCTCTCGACACGCCGGGTCGCGCTCGCGCCGTCGGGCTCGATTGCCGGCATCGTTCAGGATGAAGCCGGCGCGGCCGTGGTTGGCGCCGTAGTCTCTGCGTTGGGCCGAACATCCGTGGCGACGCGGACGGATCGCAGGGGACGATTCGAGTTGCCCACGTTGCCTCCTGGCCCGTACCTCCTGCGCGCGCAGCAGACCGGATTTGTCGCCTCGCGGGGGCGTGTCGTCGAGGTTCGCCCGAGCGCGCGCGCCGATTCCCTGATCGCCCTTCGGCGCATCAACACCACAGGCCGCGCCCAGCCCTCGCCGTATCCGGTCCTCGCGGCCGGGATGGGGAGCACAACCCAGCTGGTACCTCCGGCGGACGGGCGTGAGCCGATTCCGGCAGACGCTGCCGAGCCGGCAGCGACCGCATCCGAGACGACCGAGACTGATGCCATCGAGGAGAGAGCCTGGCGGCTCCGGCATGCGCCGCGCAGCGTATTGAGGGACGTGACCTTTCCCGACGATCTCCTGGTCGAGGTACTGCCGTCTGAGGCCAGCGCCGCCGGTCCGATCAATCTGTTTGGCCGTTCCAGTGGATCGGGAGCGCGGTTTGCCACGGGGCTGCTTGCCGGGGTGCCGTTTTCCGGCCAGTTCAACCTGCTGACGATCGGTTCGGTCAGCGACGACGGTCCGCAGATGTTCGCGTCGAACAGCTTTTCGCGAGGCACCGCGTACGTCCTGCTCGGCGCGCCGGTCGGCGATGCCGACTGGACCGTCCGCGGCGCGCTCACCGACGGCGATCGCCCGTCGTGGTTTGCCGCGGCCGCGTACACGTCGCGCACGCCCGCGCGCCACAGCTACGACCTCGGCTTTTCGTACAGCACCCAGCGCTACGACCGAGGGAATCCCGCCACTTATGCCCTGCGCGAAGTCACCGAGAGGGGCCACAATGCTGGCGCGCTCTATGGCTTCGACACGGTGACCCTCTCGCCAGCCGTGTCGATCGCCTACGGCGCCCGTATCGAGCGGTACGACTATCTCGAAAGCTCCGGTCTTGTGAGTCCGCGCGTCGCGCTCACAATCTCGCCGACGCGCCAGTTCCGGGTGCGCGTCCGGGCGTCGAGCCGCGCGCTGGCACCCGGCGCCGAGGAATTTCTGCCCCCTGTCGAGCCCGGCCTCTCGCTGCCTCCACAGCGCACGTTTTCGTCTCTCGTCGAAGGACAGTCGCTCAGGGCCGAGCGCACGGCGCACCTGGATGTCGAGGCGGCGCGCGACCTCGGTCCGTCAACCGTGGCCGTGCGCGTGTTCCATCAGCACGTCGACGATCAGCTCGTGACACTGTTCGGCGTCGACAGACCGGCGGGCCCGGTTGCCCGCCTTGGCCACTATTTCGTCAGCAGCAACGGCGATGTGGACGCGACCGGCTGGGGCGCGGCGTTTCGCACCGCGCGAACGCACCGCGTCAGGGGCTCGGTGGAGTACTCGCAGACGAGCGCCCGCTGGTATCCGACCGCCAACGCCGAATACGCGATGTTGCTCGCGCCGTCCACAAGCCGGCTCGAGTCGGAGAACGTGCACGATCTCGCGACGATGGTCGAGACCGAAGTGCCACGGACATGGACGCGGGTCATGCTGCTCTATCGAGTGAGCAACAGCTTCGCGCGGCCGCTCGACAGCACCGATCGGTTCGGTTCGCGCTTCGACGTCCAGGTCCACCAGTCGCTGCCGTTCATGGACTTTGGCACCGCGAAGTGGGAAATGCTGCTCGCGGTCCGCAACTTCTTCCGCGAGGGTGCCGAGGGGGCCTCGGTCTACGACGAGCTCCTCGTCGTTCACCCGCCCAAGCGGGTTGTCGGTGGGCTCACGCTGAAGTTCTAGACCAGACCTCCCCTGGAATCCAAAATAGTGAATACGACGCACGGTTTGTTGGACTTGCAGCCGTTTTCGTCGCAGTTCATGGGCTGAAACGTCAGTTTCTTCATATACTTACGGATACTGTTCGCGCCCGAACTCTCGGGGGCGACACTCTCACGTGAGACCTGTGGCTGAGCCTGTTGAAGCGCGTTGGCTGGTGTGGGGGCGCTCGGGCCTCGCCCTGGCGACTGTCGTGTTGCTGGCGGCACTGGGCGTCGCCAACGTCGTGACGTTCGCGCGCTCGCACCAGGTCGAGGATGGCGTCCTCTGGGGGATGCGCTCGGGCGGCGTGACCGCGGTCGATCTGGCGACCGGGTCGGCCGCAGAGCGGGCGGGTCTCGAACGGGGCGATGTCGTGGTCGCCATCAACGGCTCACCGGTCCGAACGCCCTCCGACGTCATCGAGTATCAGCACGCCGGCGGAGTGGGCACGCAACTCACGTACACGGTTGTGCACGTGGGCGCGAGCCGGACGATTGATATCGTGCTGGCGCCGATGCCCCGCGCCACCTCCATGTACTTCGTGCTGGCGGCGGTCGGCCTGTTCACGCTCGTCGTGGGCGCGTCGGTTCGACTCAAGCGTCCCCGCGATCAGGCGACGCTGCATTTCTTCTGGCTCTCGGTCGTCTTCTTCGGCGCCTTCACGTTCTCGTTCAACGGCCCCCTCGATCGCCTGGACTGGATCTTCTACTGGGGCGATGCCCTGGCGACGGCGCTCCTGCCGCCGCTGCTGCTGCATTTCACTTTGGTGTTTCCCGAGCGTCCGACCGCGACGAGCCGGTCTCGGCTGCTTGTCCCGCTGATCTATCTGCCGGCGCCGGTGCTCGCCGTCACGCGCATCCTGGCGATGACCCGGGGCTTTTCCAACGGGCCGCGGTTCTCGCGATTGATCGACCTGCTCGATCGAGCCGAGCTGGCCTATGTGCTTCTGTGCGCCGGCGCGGCCTTCTTCGTCCTGGCGCGTGCGTTCCGCGAAATCACGTCGGTGACGGCCGAGCGTCAGCTCCGCTGGATTTGGTGGGGCACGGCGCTCGGCCTCGGTCCGTTCGCGCTCGGCTACGCGCTGCCCTGGGTCCTCGGCGGCGATCCGCCCTTCGCCTTGCAGCTCACGGCGATTCCGCTCGGATTGATGCCCCTCACCTTCGCGTGTGCCATCGTGCGGTACCGGTTGCGCGACGTGGAGGTCATTGCCAAGCGCGGGCTGGTCTACGCCGTATTCGGGCTCGCCAGCCTTGCGCTCTATACCGCGATGCTGAAGGCCACCGGGTTCGCGTTTGCGAACGACTCGGATTCGCGCAACTGGGTCATCGCACTGCTCTCGACAGCCGTTGTCGTGCTCATCGCGCAACCGGTCAGGGAGGCGCTGCAGAACGCCCTCGACCGGGTGTTCTTCTACCGCGACCGGTACGACTACCGCCGCGCGCTGGTCGCTTTTGCGCGCGATCTGAACAGCGATCTCGACATTGTCCGCCTCAGCCAGCGCCTGGTGTCGCGCGTGGTGGAAACGCTCGTCGTCGACCGCATGGCGCTCATGCTCGCCGACGAGCGGTCGGGCGATTTCGAGGCCGTCGGCAACCACGGTTTCACGGACGGCGTGCCGAGGCTTGAGCGCGCGTCGTCGTTTCTGTCTCGCCTCGACGCCGGCCGGACCGTCGCGCTCGACGATCCGATCGCCGCCGCCCGATTTGCCGCCGAGGAAGTGGAGGCGTGGCGCGACGCCGGTATCTACTACTTCGTGCCGTGCGTGTTCGAGGGCGGCGCGATCGCGGTCCTGGCGCTCGGGCGCAAGGAAGACGAGGAGCCCTTCAATAGCGAGGACCTGGCGCTGCTGACGGCCGTCGCCGGGCAGGTCGCCACGGCGATCGAGAACGGACGCTTGTACCGGCAGCTGCACGTGAAGGCTGCAGAGCTCGGCCGCATGCGGGAGTTCAACGAGAACATCCTCGAGTCGCTGGATAGCGGGCTGGCCGTCTTCGACGGCAACGAGCGGATCGTGCGATGGAACCGCGCGCTGGAAGAGGTGTACGGTGTGGGGCGCGACGACGCGGTTGGCCGCACCCTCGGCGAGGTGTTCGACGCGCCGTTTGTCGAAGCGCTGGCCGCCGCCCGCCATGAGTACCCGCACGGCGCGACACTCCATCGCGTGCCCCTGGTGGGACGTAAACGGGAGGACGGCCAGGCCTCGCGGATGCTGGTCAATGCCACCGAAGTGCCGCTGCAGGATTCCGGGAACACCGTGGGGGGCGTCGGGTTGGGCACCATTCTCCTCCTCGAAGACATCACCGATCGCGTGCGGTTGGAGGAACAACTCCAGATCTCCGAGAAGATGGCGTCGATTGGGGTGCTGGCTGCCGGCGTGGCGCACGAAGTCAACACGCCGCTCACTGGCATATCGAGTTACACGCAGATGTTGCTCGAGGGCGCCGACAGAAGCGATCCGAAGACCGCGCTTCTCGAGAAGATTGAGAAGCAGAGCTTCCGGGCCGCCAAGATCGTGAGCGGCTTGCTCAACCTGTCGAGGCCGGGTGGCACGGGCGACGAGCATATCGACGTGGATCTCAACGCCGTGATCGCGGACGTCTTCTCGCTCATCGAGCACCAGTTCGAAGTCGGCAGGGTCAAGATTCGGCGCGAGCTCGCCGCCTCTGAAGTCATGGTGGTCGGCGCTGAACAGCAACTCCAGCAGGTGTTCCTCAACCTGTTCCTGAATGCCCGTGATGCGATGCCCAAGGGCGGCTGGCTCTCGGTATCCACCCGCGTCGAGCACGACCGCGTTGTCGCCGAGGTGGCCGACACCGGGTCGGGCATTCCCTCCGAGCACCTCGCGCGCATCTACGATCCGTTCTTCACCACCAAGGCTCCCGGCCGCGGTACGGGGCTGGGCCTGTCCATTACGTACGGCATCGTGCAGGAGCACCAGGGGACAATTCGCTGCGACAGCGCGATCGGCCAGGGTACACGCTTCACGCTGACGCTGCCACGGGCCGCGGCGGAAGGCGCACACGGCGCCGCCCAGGCTCGGATGTAGGCCATGGCTGCATCCCGCTCCGGCACGCTCCTCGTCGTCGACGATGAAGAGGTGATGCGCGAGATTCTCGAGACCCTGCTCACTCGAGAAGGCTACGATGTCCGGGTCGCCTCATCGGGAGCCGAAGGCCTCGAGATGGCGCGCGCGCTGCCGTTTGACGCCGCCATTGTCGACATCATGATGCCGGGCCTCGACGGCATCGCGACGCTCGATGAGCTGAGGCGCATCGACGAAGATCTGGCGGTCGTCATCATCACGGCCTATGCGTCGGTGGAGAGCGCGATCTCGGCGATGAAGGCCGGCGCGTTCGACTACGTCACCAAGCCCTTCAAGAACGACCAGGTGCTGGTCGTCGTCCGTAACGCCTTGGAGCGGCGCCGGCTGGTGCACGAAAACCGCAACCTGCGCCAGAACGTCCAGGAGCGGTATCACAAGTTCGGTAACATCATCGGCAAGAGCCCCAACATGCGGCGGGTGTTCGACCTGATCATCCAGGCCGCGCCCAGCCGTTCGACGATTCTCATTGCCGGCGAGGGCGGCACCGGCAAGGAGATGGTTGCCCGTGCGATCCACGCCAACTCGTCGCGCGCCGAGCGGCCGTTCGTCGCGGTCAACTCGGCCAACCTGTCGCCGGAGCTGGTCGAGTCGACCCTGTTTGGCCATGTGAAGGGCGCGTTTGCCGGGGCGGTGTATCCGAAGAAGGGCCTCCTGGATCTCGCGGACAAAGGGAGCCTCTTCCTGGACGAGATTGGCAGCCTGCCTCTGGAGACTCAGGCCAAGCTGCTCCGCGTCATTCAAGAGCGGGAGTTCATGCGCTTGGGCAGCGCGGAAACCATTCAAGTCGACGCGCGGATTCTAGCCGCTACCACGCTCGACCTGCGACGGATGACCGAAGAAGGCAAGTTCCGCGAGGACCTGTTCTACCGCCTCAACGTCATCTCCATCGAGTTGCCGCCGCTCAGGGACCGCAAAGACGACATCCCGCTCCTCGCGCAGCACTTTCTGCAGAAGTATGGTGACGAGAACCACAAGGCCGGCCTCGAGTTCGAGCCCGATACGCTCGGCCTGCTGACCGAGTACGACTGGCCCGGCAACGTGCGCGAGCTCGAGAACGTGGTTGAGCGGGCGGTGGTCTTGACGGCCGGTCCTCGCATCGGCGTCAATCTCATCCCGGATCACGTCCGCAAGGCGCCGGAGTTCCAGGCGCCCCAGTTCGTCGTGCCTCCAGAGGGGATCTCGTTCAAGGACGTGACCACCGACTTCGAGAAGCGACTGATCGAGTCGACGCTGGAGGCGGCGGGGGGCGTCCAGAAGCGGGCCGCCGAGCTCCTGCACATCAAGCCGACCACGCTCAACGAGATGATCAAGCGGTACGACATCCGGCCCAAACGCAGGCGGAGCCACAACGTGAACGGCAGTGGACAGGACGGCGAGCCGGCGGCCGGCACACCTGGGACGTCCGGAACGCTCGCATCGGGCGATTCGCCCACCATCAAGTCGTAACCACTGGCTTTATGTGGCATCCGGCTTCAGCTGGATTGGGTCCGCGTGAAGGCCGACCCCACATCCAGGTGAGTCGAGGCGAAGCGAAGGCGATCATCGACCTTGCGTCCCCGGCGGGGGTATGGCATTGTGTAACGCGCTTTTCAGACACAATACTGCCTTATGCAAGTCGCCCTCGCAGACCTGAAGTCAGACCGCGGATTCGTCAATAAGGATACGGTGGTCGGTGGTTACGGGTCGCGGCTCGATCCGTTCTCGCGGGTCACCCGCATCTACGCTTGGCAGAAGAGCTACTTCCACGACGTTCCGAGCGTGCACATGGCCTACGTCGCGGCCATTCTGGCTCGCGCCGGGCACCAGGTCGCATGGACCCGGGGCGATGTTGTGGACTGCGAGGTGGCGCTCGTGCTGTCCTCGCTCGTCGACTACCGGCACGAGACGGCATGGGCCGACCAGATGCGGTCACGCGGCGTGAAGGTCGGCTTCATGGGCATCACGGCTTCGAAGATGCCGGAGTTGTTCCGCGACCATTGCGATTTCATCCTCACGGGCGAGCCGGAAGCGGGCGTGATGCGAATCGCGCAGGGGCATATTCCTACCGGGTCGGTCGTGAGCGAACAGATTGACGACCTCGATGGGCTGCCGTTTCCGCGCTGGGACCTCGTCACCGAGGATCGGCGCGGCGTGCTGGGCATCCAGTGGTCGGCCCGGCCCGTGGGCGGGGGCTATCCGCTCCTGGCGAGCCGGGGCTGTCCGGAGTTCTGCACGTATTGTCCTCATCGCATCCTGGCGGGCTACCGCGCACGCTCCATCACGAATATCGTCGACGAGCTGGCGCGGCTGTGCGACGAGCATCCTCGCCCGTACGTCATCTTCCGGGACCCGTTGTTCAGCGAGCAGCGCGACCGGTGTGTGGAGCTGTGCGACCAGATTGCGGCGCGCGGCCTCACGCTGACCTTCGAGGCGGAAACCCGGCTGGACCGGCTCGACGTGGAGCTGCTCGATCGGTTGCATGCCGCGGGCTTCCGGGCGATGAGCTTCGGCGTGGAATCGCTCGACCCGGCGACGTTGAAGAAGTCGGGCCGGCGTCCGATTCCACAGGCGCACCAGCGAGCCATCCTCGACCACTGCCAGCGGAAGGGGATTGTGACGGCGGGGTTCTACGTGCTCGGGTTTCTGCAGGACACCTGGGAATCCATCGGGGCGACGATCGACTACTCGACCGAACTCGGCTCGACCTTCGCGCAGTTCAAGATTTTGACGCCGTATCCGGGCACGCCGATGTTTAAGCAGCTCGAGCCGCTGCTGACCGAGACCGATTGGGAGAAATTTGACGGCTACACCCCGACGTTCCGGCATCCGAACCTGACGGCGAAGGAGCTGCGCTTCCTGCTTGGCGCGGCGTACACGCGTTTCTACGTGCGGCCGTCGTATCTGGCGAACCTGCTCCAGATTCAGAATACGGCCATTCGCGAGTGGGTGGGCCGCATGGATCGGCGGGTGAACGACCGGCACACGCGTCAGGAGATCGGCCGCTTCTCTCGCCCCGTCACATGCTGACGGCAATCTCGCGCTACGGAGCGCGAGTCCTGCCAAACACCCAGCAAATCATCGCGGGCTGCAAGGCCCGCGGCGAGTTCATCGCTGGTCCTCAGATCGCCCAGTTCGAGGCGGCGTTCGCCGAGCGCGCCGGGCTTGTCCCGCGGCACGCCGTCACCGCCTCGTATGCGCGTATGGCGTTCTACTATCTCCTCAAGGCGCTGGACCTTCCACTGGGATCAGAGATCGTCTTTCCCGCCCTGACCTTCTGGGTCATGCCTGAGCTGGCGCGCGTCGCCGGCCTCAAGGTGGTGTTCGCGGACGTCGATTCGGCGACGTTCAATTTGAGCCCAGTCGCGCTCGAGCGCGCCATCACGCCGGCCACCCGCGCGGTCGTGCCGACGCACCTCTATGGACTGCCCTGCGACATGGACGCGATCATGTCGATCGCGCGCCTGCACAATCTCCGCGTGATTGAGGACTGCGCGCATGCCGTTGGCGCCACCTTCGACGGCAAGCCCGTGGGCACGTTCGGCGATGCCGGCATCTTCAGCTTTCAGACGCTCAAGCCGCTCAACTGTTACGGCGGCGGTCTGGCCCTTGTCCGCGATCCGGAGACGGCTTCCTACGTGCGTGTGCTCGCGGAGGCCGAGCGGTGGCCAGATGAGAAGCGTGTCAACAATCGGCTGCTCGTCGGCCGGCTTCAGCGCATCTTCATCAAGCCGTGGGTGTTCACGATCAGCGCGTTCCCGATCCTGTGGGTGTCGTCGCTCATCGGCGCCAACCCCGACGTGTACTTGTGGGAACACATTCGCTCGCTCACTCCGCTGCCTGAGGCCTACACCGAGCGGTTTCCCAACGTGCAGGCGGCGATCGGGCTGGCGGCGCTCGACAAACTCGACGAGTGGACCGAGACGACGCGCCGCCATGCGCAGCTGATGGATCGGACGCTCGGCCGTCTGCCCGGCATCCGCGTGCCGCAGGTGCCCGAGCGGGCGACCCATGTCTACTACCAGTACTGCGTGTATGGCCCCAAGCGCGACGAGCTGGTAGTGGAGTGCGTGAAGCGTGGCATCGACGTTGAGACGCTGCATGTCGACGTGTGCAGCGATATGGATCTCTTCGCCGGCTCGAAGGTCACGCCCGCCGGGGCGCCCGGCGCCCGCCGGGCGGCGGGCGCGATGCAGATCCCGGTCTACTCCAGCCTGACCGACGAGGAGGCCGGGCGCATCGCCCGCGTCGTGCGCGGAGTGTTGGCGCGCGCGTAACGTGCTCGTCTACCTTTCGATATTCTTCTTCGCGATTCTCGAGGGCGAGATCTACTACGTCGCGATGTGCGTCATGGCGAGCGCCGGCAAACTCGACTGGGCCGGCGTACTCGTCGCCGGGGCGCTTGGGGGGTCGGCCGGGGATCAAATCTGGTTCTACCTGCTGCGCGGCCGCATTCACTGGCTGGACCGCTACCCATGGCTCGCCAGGCATCGCGACACCGTGGTCGGTCGCGTCAGGTCCCACCAGGACCTGATGCTGCTGGCCTGCCGGTTTCTTCCAGGACTGCGAATCGCGATTCCCGTGTCCTGCGCGTACGCCGGCGTTCGGCCGATCCGTTTCACGCTGCTGAATCTGGTCAGCGCGTTTGCGTGGGCGGGCGCGATCATGGCGGTCGTGGTGAAACTGGGACCTGACGCGCTCGACGCGATTGGGCTGCGCGGGTGGTGGGCGCCGATCGTGCCGGCGGCCATGGTCGTCCTGTTCTTCCGGTGGCTGGCGCGAGCGAAGTAGCCGGCAGGAGAACGTGGGGTCCGCCTTCAGGCGGACCAATTCGACTGGCGATGTGCCCGATTCACGCTGTCAGCACATATCGAGTTCGTCGATCAGGCGCTCAACGTCCGGCGGTAACGAATCGGCGCTGAGCCGCGCGCCACGGTGACACGCTGGCACGGACAGCGGCTGCGCCGGCTCAACACCCGGCCACGTAAACGTCTGGGCTATTGCACTTCCGAGGAGTGTTTCAATGAAGCCTGATCACTGTTGCAGTACAAACTTGAACTCCAACACCCACTTTGAGGATTTCTCCAGGTCGCAATGTTGCCAGCGCTTGTTCAACAGCGGGCAACAACGGGCGGAGATCGTCGACGTCGTTACTCGGAGCCATCATGACAACGACGCTGATACTGAGGCCTGAGAGGCTCTGTTGATACTCGATGCCTTGATCGACCGTGAGCAGAACGTCGAATTGCCCATTGGCGAGCCTGAGCAACGCCCCGTTCTTGATACCCGCCCAGCCTAGGTCTTGGACCGTTCTCGCCTCGTGGCCGCGCAACTCCCGCTTGAGCCGCTTCGGAACGCACTCATCGAGAAGAAGGCGCATGAGTCACGAGTTGCTTCATGTGTTCGAGCACGCCGAGCGCCAGCGCCTTTTCCACGGTCGGAAAGTCGTCGAGGAATTCCGCGAGCGGTCGACCATGTTCCAGGTAATCGAGGAGCGCCCGAACAGGCACGCGGGTTCCGATGAAGACCGGCGCACCGCCGAGAATTTCAGGATCCGAATGGACGCCGGGAATGCTGTCCGCCATGGGCAATTTCTCCCGAATAGGGTGTTCTGAGTATACGTCCGTCTGGTCCGGATCGTCGTTTTGGTGTGGCTAACGACCTGCCGATAAGCTGCGGGCGCCGCAGGCGACGGCTCCAGCGCGGTTAGGCCGTTAGTTCTTGCAAAGGGCCCACGACCCGTTCGGATCCCGGCACATTCTCGGTTCCTGATCTGGCGTCGCGACTTTGCATGAACGACCTTGACGACGCGGATCCAAGAACCCTGGTCTCTCTGCCTGTGACGCGACGGCGCCTGGATCATGGGCGCGCCGCTCAGAAAGTAGGCCAAACGCCGCTCGGAAAGTAGGCCACCTGAGGGTCTGACGGCGGACTTGCCAGATCGAGGGATCTGGGGTCCGCTGAGAGGATGCTCAGGATGGATCAAGTG
>JBAUGX010000058.1:0-11427 GCA_049679965.1 Vicinamibacterales bacterium | reverse complement strand
GCTTCAGCCGGACTCGGAGGTCCGCCTGAAGGCGGACACTACGATGGGCCGGCGCCAGGGACGGGATCGTCGTGGTCGCCTGAGTACACGCGCGACAGGTAGTGGAGTGCCGTGCATACGCCCCAGCGGTTCGGCGTCGTCCAGACGAGCGCGGCACCCACGACCGCGAACAGCAGCACGGCCAGCCGTGGATAGACGCGCTGGACCCCGAAGTAGACGAGCGCGATGAGCAGGCCGATGAAGATCCGGTCGCCGATATTGATGAAGAACCACGTGGCGCCCTGATCGCGTTCGTACACCAACCCACACTCGACGCAGCGATCAACAGGGCGAATCCAGCCGGCGTAGAGCCGCCCACGGCCGCAATGCGGGCAGCGTGTGCGCCACCCGCGGCCGAGCGCCGCGCGGATCAGGTGAGGCTCACGCATACGACTCCATTAAGTAGTTCACATTCGTTCGAGCGAGGCAGACTAAAGTCGCGCGCGACGGATCCGACGCGTCGCCTCCTGCAGTGGTCCTTGTCTCGCAGATTCACCGTGGTATTCTCCACAGCCATTCTTCAACCTCGACCGAACGTGATCAACCGAAAGGTGTGGCTCCTTCAATGACTCGACACACGTGTTCCGCGCGTACCGCCCGCATGCTCCGAGTTGCCATCGGGACGCTGCTGGTGCTCTTCTGCACCGTCAACATGTTCGGGCAGAACGCGCCGCCGGGACGCCCCAAGCCGGACCTGGAGGGGATCAATCTGCAGTTCCGGTCGGCGGTCACCGGCCGTCCAATGATCGCGATGTACCAAGGAGACGGCCGATGGGCCGGCGTTCTGGTGGGGTCCACCGAGGAGGAAGTCATTCGCAAAGCGGGATGCACGCTGACGTCCCTTGCCATGATCGCGAACTACTTCGGCCTGCTCACCAAGGCCAATCCCCTCGTAGAGGGCTGGGATCCGCTGCTCACGTCGCCCGTCGGCATTCATACGACGTTGTTGCGAACGAAGGGATACACCGGAACCGCCAGCGGAACCGCCAACGGAACCGGCTACTGCCGCATGTGCCTCGACTGGGAGAATGGCCTCGCCGGTGCGTTCTACGACCCGAGTTTGAGCACCGTAGGAATGCGACTGGTGAGTCATGGAGCATGGCCGAATGGCGAAGATCGAGTCGATGCGGATTTGAAGAACTTGTTACCGTCTCTGCTGTGGTTGAAGTTGAATCCCGATCGCCCCCTGGAGACCCACGCGGTCGTCGTCGTCGGGTGGGACGTGACCACCAATTCGTACTTGATCCTCGACCCCCTGGGAAATCGCATACCGGGGGCGCGGGCCGCCGCGGAGATGTATGGGCCGGACTGGTACAGCAAGATCACGCAGGCGTTCAGCGTGGAGGTGACCGGCGGCGGGCTGTACTCGAGCGACATGCAGCTGGCGATTCACTCTCCGGTCGAGGCGATGGTGATCGATCCGCTCGGTCGCCGGACGGGGTTCGATCCCTCCTCGTCGCTGACGGTGTTCGAAATACCGGAATCTCGATACTCGTACCAGGCCTGGGCGGATCCGACCGGCCTCACGCAGACCCTGGACCCCACCAAGGAACTGGTCGTCGGCTCGGCGGCAGCCGGCGTGTACAGCTTCCAGCTGATCGGAACGGGCAACGGTCCCTTCACGCTCGAATTCCGATCGCATTCTCGATCCGGCCTTGTCCTCAACGAGCTGGTGTCGGGCAGCACCGCTCCAGGTCAGGTCTTCAAACACGAGGTCATCGTCGCGCCCGACGGCGGGCGCGTCCTGCGGCAGAACGTTTCGAACTTCTCTCCGCATGCGATCGCCGGTGGAACGACCCTCCAGGCCGTCAATCTGGCAGCGACGTTTACGGGCGCGCGATCGTTCGACCCGGACGGGACGGTGCAGTCGTATGCGTGGGATTTCGGCGACGGCACGTCGGCGATCGGTGTGGAGGCGTCACACGCGTACTCCACGGCGGGCGCGTACACGGTCGTCCTGACCGTGACCGACAATCAAGGGTCGTCCTCGTCGAGGCAGCTCGACGTGTCCATCTTCACGCCCGCCGCGGCGCCCGGCGCGGGGACTACACAACTGGTGAGCGTGACGCCGGCGGGCGGACAATTCGTCGGCCCCGTCCTGTCGTCCGTGATGTCCGCCGACGGCCGGTTCGTGGCCTTCCGCACAGGCATTATTTTCAACAGCGCGGACTTTACGTTCCCCCAGACCGACGCCATCTGGGTTCGAGACGTGACCACCGGCATCACCGAAGCCGCCCCGATCGCCGTCCCGCTCACCCAGAACCTTCTCAACCCCGCCGAGCCGCTGGAGCGGACGGGGCACCGCATCGCGATCAGCGCCGACGGCAGTGTCGTCGCGTTCGAAGCCAGCGCCGCGCTCGTCTCCGGGGACACGAATGGTCTGCCCGACATCTACGTGTGGAACCGGCAGCTCGGCACGATTGTCCGTGCGAGCGTCGACAACTCGGGCGCTCAGCTGAGTCTGGACAGCCTCAACGTCGCGCTGAGCGGCGATGGTCGCTTCGTCGCGTTCGACTCGCGCCCGTCGAACCAGGACAATACCCTTCGCAATGTCTATGTGCGGGATCTTCAGGCCGGGACGACCGAGCTCGTCAGCGTGGCCCCCAGCCCCAACCCGACATGCTACGGCGCCTGCAATCATTCGCCGGCCCTGAGCCACGACGGGCGGTTCGTCGTGTGGGAATCACCGGCCTCCAACCTCGTCTCGCCTGGCACGAACGGGCTGTTCCATATCTTCCTTCGCGACCGGCTCACCGGCGTCACCGAAGTGGTGAGCAGAAACAGCGCGGGCGTCCTGGCCTCCAATGCCAGCTACGGCGCGTCGATCAGCGCGGACGGGCGCTCCGTCGCGTTCGAGTCCGATGCCACGAATCTGGTCACTGGCGACACAAACGGGATTCGAGACATCTTCGTTCGCGACCGCGCGCTGTCGACCACCGAGCGAGTGAGCGTGTCGAGCGCGGGCGCTCAGAGTGTGCAAGGCGCGAACTTCTCAGCGGCCATCAGCACATCCGGCCAGTTCGTCGTGTTCAATTCGACGTCGGCGAACCTGGTGCCGAACGACACCAACGGGCTTCGCGACGTGTTTCTCCGCGACCGGGACTCCGGCACAACCGAACGCGTCAACATCGCGCAGAACACCGCCCAGGCGTGCTGCAGCAGCGACTTCAACTGGGACAATCTGGGCAATACGCCCTTCTTCGACACGCAGCCCGCGGTCAGCACGAACGGCGGCGTCGTGGCGTTCAACTCGAACGTCTCGAACCTCACGCCGCCCGACACCAACGGGCTCTGGACGGACACGTTCGTCAGGATTCGAAACGGCGGCCAGCCGGTGGCGCGGCCATCAGGGCCCTATCTCGGCTGGGCGTCCACGGTGGCCAGCCCGGCATACGTGACCTTCGTCGCCTCCCGCGCGATCGATCCCGCCGGCTCGGCCCTCCTTGCGACCTGGAATTTCGGAGACGGGTCGCCGGCGATCACCTCGAGCGCCGGGCAGCCGTTTCAGCATTCATATGCGTCCGCCGGACGCTACACCGTGACGCTGACGGTCAGCAATGGGGTGGCCGATTCGAGTCCACAGACAACGACGGCCGACATCCTGGCGCCGTCCGCGATCACGCTCTCGGCCGCGCCGACCTGCTTCGACCCGGGCGCCTCCGTCCTGTTGACCTCAGCTGGGCACGCGGTGGTTTCTCCGATGGGCGGCTGGAACCTCGAGGATGGCCCGATCCCGAACATCGACGTTGGTGCGCTCGGAAACGTGTTCCGCCTCGCCGTCGATGGTCCCTCCGGCAGCCTGAGCGAACGGCTGATACCGATTACCTCGGTGTTCGCGAGCACCGGGCTTGAGTTCGCGGTGAATGCACAAGGGGTCGTCGGTTTCGACTTTGTTCCGGGCAACTACGTCCTGCGTTCGATGTTCGGGTCGACGGGCGTCCAGGTGCCGTGTCCGGCGCCGTCGAACCACATTCCACAGGCGAACAGCGGAGGCCCGTACCTTGGCTCAACTGGTCAGCCGCTGATCTTCGACGGCTCCCGGTCGAGCGATGCCGATGGCGATGCGCTCGTCTTCTCGTGGGATTTCGGCGATGGCAGCCAGGGGACCGGCGTCGCGCCGACCCACACGTATGCGGCCCCAGGCCAATACTACGTCGCGCTCACCGTACACGACGGGCAGGCGGAGTCGCCGTCCACGATCGGCACGCACGCCATCACCCTCGTAACCGTGACGGAGACGGTGACCAACACCGCGCCGACGTTCTCACACGCGGACATGACGACATCCGCGACCGGCGCGGGCGGGGCGACGGTGACGTTCACGGCAAGTGGCAGCGACGCCGAAGAGGGCTCCATTCCGGCGGTCTGCACGCCCTCGTCGGCCTCGACGTTCACGATTGGCACGACCACCGTGCACTGCACGGTGACCGATTCGGGTGGCTTGACGGCCTTCGGTTCGTTCACGGTGACGGTGACCGACACGGCGCCGACGTTCACGCCACCGGCCAACATCGCGACCACGGCGACGAGCGCTGCCGGCGTGGCCGTGACCTACACAACGCCGACGGCGACGGACTTCAAGGACGGCATCGTTCCGGTCGCCTGCACCCCGCCGTCGGGTTCGACGGTCGCGCTTGGCACGACGACAGTCACGTGCACGGCGACCAACAGCGCAGGCATGACCACGACGCACACGTTCACGATCACAGTGACGTTGACGGGTCCGGCCTGCAGCGGTGACGACGATCATGAAAGCGAGCACCACAAGGGCGACGGCAGGCACTTCCACGGCGACCGAGATGACGATCACGACTGCGACCATGACCGTGACGGAGACGGTCGGGAGCATGACACGGACGGTGGAGACAGGAACCGCAGAGACATCGACAGGCAGAGGGACGAAAGGCGGCGCTGACCCTTCGCGAGTCAGCCTGACGGGAAGACGAACTCACCAGGCGCGGACGCGTCCGGTATCGACGTGCACAAATCGTGATGCCGGATAGTAGCCGACGCCGCCGCCGTGCACGGCGAGCGCCGCTTTCCGAAGCGCGACGAGCGGGACGTCCGGCAGCCGGACATCGATCGCCATCCCCTGCATGTGCAGACTGCCAGCCGCGACACCCTCACTGTGGAGCCGCAGCATCTGGTTGGTCGCCGGTGACCGGTATCCGGATATGACCTCGAACGGCCGGGCGGTGCCGGTCACACCGGCAAGTCGGTGGAGCAGGTCGAGTAGGCCCGGATCGATCTCGTGCTCGTCGCCGGTCCTGAAATCCCGCAGGAACCGATTCACCGCGGCAAGCGCGTCCGCCAGATAACCACGACCGTCGTGATATTCGACGATGAGGCGTTCGGCCGTGTGCGTGTGGAAGAAATGCAGCTCGCGGCCGCCGCCGGATTGCGCCAACAACGGCCGCGGCAGCCCCAGTGCCGGCACCGCCGCGGCCACCGAAGCGATGAACGTGCGGCGCGACAGGTGCCTCATGGCCAAGCGGCATTATCGGTACTCGCCCGACCGAAGGTCAACGCGTAATACTTCCCACCGTGACCGGCTGCGAACCTTCGGCCCCGATCTCCGACTCCCCGGGTAACGGAACCCGACGCCCATGACCGATTCCCACACCCCCGAGGGCGATACGCGCCACGACGAGTGGCTCGTGGTGCGGTGCCAGCTGGGCGAGCGCGCCGGATTCGACGCCCTCATCGAGCGCTGGTACGAGCCTCTCTGGAAGTACGCGCGTCGGGTCACCGGAGACGAGGACGCGGCGCACGATGCCGTACAGGACATCTGGGTCCGCGTGCTGCGGGCCCTCGGGCGCCTGCGCGACGGCACGCGACTGCGGCCGTGGCTGTTCTCGATCGCCAGGCACGTGCTGATGGATCGGCTGCGCGATCAGTACGCCGCGCCGCAGATGACCGATCTCGATGGCGCCGAGGCTTCCCCAGTGGAAGAGCCCTCCGGCCATGAAGACGACCTCGTCGCAATGGAGGACGAGCTGGCCCGCCTGCCTCTGCACGATCGGGAGGTCCTCACGCTCTTCTACCTGCGCGAGCTGTCACTCACGCAGGTCGCCGCACTGCTCGAGGTGCCGGTCGGCACCGTCAAGTCGCGACTGTTTCGAGCCAGGCGCGCGCTGCGCCGCGGGCTCGGCATTCCAGGGAGGCTTTCATGACGACATCCTCATCCGGTGGACCGGCCGCGCCACTGCGCCCGGTCGTTGACGGACAACTCGCGCTGCCTGCTCGCGTCGGTCACGTCGCCCTGCTCCTTGCGGCGTTAATCATGATCACGGTCATTGGTTCGCTGTGGATGACGGAGGCGGCCCTTCCCCTGCGAACCCAACTCGCATTCGGCGCGATGGTCGTCATCGGTCTGTCCTGGGTGGGTTACGCGCTCTGGGCCTTGACCTATCGACACGCACTGCTGGCACGTCACCAAATCATTGCCGGCCGGATGGCGGTGACGTTCACCGGGGTGTTCCTCACTGGTGCCGCCGGTGCAGCCGTCATGACGGGGGCTGCGGCCGCCTATGCGGCCGCGGCGACAGGGCTTGTCATGGTCGTGGGTGCGGTGATTGTGCTGGTGCGCGCTCACCGGGCGTTCGATCGCCTGGTCGCCCGCCGCGGAACACTCGAGCGCGAGCTCGGCGTCAGTGCGCGATCGACTTCGGACTGATCGAGACCTAGTCGCGGCCTGACGGAGACTTCAGAGAGTCCTCGATTGCGGCGAATGGATTCGCGTGGCATAGTGGAAACGCGATGTCACGCCACCTCCTCGCACTCACGCTCGCCCTCGCCGTCGGCGCAAGTCCATTGGCCGGCGAGCTGTGCGCCGAATCGTGTGAGGCGATGCCTATCGCTCACGGCGCTCACGGGGCGCGCGGCGGCACGGCCTCGGCCCAGGCGTGTCATCACGCCACTTCTCCGACATTGCGTGTCGAAGCTGATCCCGTGGGCTGTGGCCACGACCACGACGGCACGACACTGGCGGCCGTCACGCGAGATTCCGGCGTTTCGGCACGAACGCTGTTCGTTGCGGTCCTCCAGATACCGAGTCCGGCATTCGGGCATTCCCCCTCTCAATTCGCGTTCGGCGGCAAAGCAACGTCTCCCCCGCCTGATCGACTCGCCCAGAACCTCGGCTCGCCCCTTCGCGTCTAGACACAACCATCGCTGACAACACACGCGCTGGAGCGTCGTGTGTACGTGTGTGTGAGTGATCGCAGGAGAGCCCGATGTTTCAGTTGCAGCGCCCTGTCCCCCGCTCGACGAGGTTCGGCATGCGCGTGTTGATGTTGATGATGTGGACGGCGTCGCCGACTCTGGCGCAGGAGCAAGCCGGCCAGGAGCGCGCCGGCGCGAACGGCGGTTCCGCGTGGCAGTTCATGCAGGACGGCATCGTCTTCGCCGAGCTCAATCGTCAGGGAGGCTCGCGGGGCGGCACCGAGTTCGTGGTCCCGAACTGGTGGATGGGCATGACGAGCCGGAACACCTCGCGCGGCCGGCTGACGTTCAGCACGATGTTGAGCCTCGATCCGGCGACGGTGGGCAAGAGCGGCTACCGCGAGCTCCTGCAGTCCGGCGAGGCCCTCGACGGTCAGCCCGTCGTCGATCGCCAGCATCCGCACGACTTCTTCATGCAGCTGGCCGCTGTCTGGCAGATGTCACTCACAGACACGGCGGGATTGACCCTCGTCGGCGCGCCGGCCGGCGAGCCGGCGCTCGGGCCCGTCGCGTTCATGAACCGGGCATCGGCGGCAGACAATCCCGCCGCGCCGCTCGGTCATCACACCCTCGACTCGACACATATCGCGTTTGGCGTCCTCACGGCGGCCGTCGATCGCGGGCCGTGGATCGTCGAAGGCTCGGTGTTCAACGGCCGCGAGCCGGACGACAACCGTTGGGACTTCGATTTCGGTCGCCTCGATTCGTTCTCCGGGCGCGTACGGTTTCGGCCGACCGACGAATGGTCTGTTCAGGTATCAAGCGGCCGCCTGGTCGAGCCCGAAGCCCTCGAACCGGGCAACATCGTGCGGTCGACGACCGCGATCTCGTGGACGCGCCGGAACGGCGCGGATGTGACGGGGATCACGGGAGGATTCGGACGCAACGACGTCGATCACGGCGCGCGGCACGCCGTCTTCGTCGAGGGTGCCCGGCACGTCGGGGCCAACGGCCTCTACGGCCGGGTCGAGGCGCTCGAGGTCGAGACGGCGCTCCTCCAAACTGGCCTGGCGCCGACAGGCCCGTCGGCGGAAGATAAAGATGTCGCGTTCGCCTTCACGGTCGGCGCCGTTCGCGACGTGCTGCGTGTGTCCGGCTTCGAGGGAGGCATTGGCGCCGACGTCACGTTCTACGGCGTCCCTGCCGCGCTCAAGCCCGCCTACGGCAGCCGCCCGGTGTCCGTTCACATCTTCTTTCGGGTTCGTCCACCGGCTCCGGCCGGGCGAATGTGGAACATGTCGGTGCCATAGAATGAAATGCCTCTATTCACGGGAGATCCCATGAAACGTCTCACAATGATCGTCGCCTCGGTTCTCTTCGGCGTGACCGTGGCGGCTCAGACCTGGACCGGATCGATCAGCGACAGCGCGTGCGGCGCCAGACACATGGCGGGGATGGCGGCGCGTGAATGCACAGAGGCCTGCGTCAAACAGGGCAGTTCGCACGTGCTCGTGTCACAACGCAGGGTCTACAAGCTCGAGGATCCCGGCAAGGTCGTCGCGCCCCATGCGGGCCATACCGTCAACCTGACCGGCGAGATCAAGGGCGACACGATCACGGTGACCAAGGTCGAGATGCCGGCAAGAGGAAAGGCCTGAGCCGGGTCGACTTGATGGATAATCGAGCGGTCATGCGGTCGCAGGGGCGCACACCTCTCGTCTTCGCACTCGCGGCATCCCTGGCCTTCGTGTCCGGCGTCGCTCCGCCGGCACATGTGCACGAAGCCGATGTCGACCACGCGCCCGTCGTCCACCGGCATTTCGACACGCACGACCACGATTCCGCGGCGATCTCTCACGACGAAGAACAAGTAGTCTGGCTCGACGAAGTGGGCCTCGCGCCGGCGACGCATGAGTTTGCCCTAGCCCCGGCGATTCTCACGGCCGTCGTCGGCAGCCTTCCCGCGTCGCACGGCTGGACCGCGGTTTCCGGAATCGAGACGGCGCCGCCGCACGGCCCTCCACGCCAGCCCTCATCGCCCCGTGCTCCTCCCCTCCCCGCCTGTTGAGTTGATCTGACGGGCTCGCCCGTCGTCTGTCTCCGTTCCCGTTCTTTTCGAGGTGTTATGCGCGCACTGCTGCTTTGCGCCGTGCTGGCGGCGGCTCTCCTGCCGTCTTTGGCCGGCGCCCAATCGTTGCCGCTGACGGAGTCCGAGGTCCTGTCGCGGCTGTCGCCGAATAGTCCGCGAGTGCGGGCGATTCGCGCGGCGGTTGACGTCGCGCGTGCCGACGTCCTGACGGCGGGACGGTGGCCGAATCCCCGCGTGACATTCGATCGAGAATCGGTGGCCAGCGTCACCGAGATGATGACGATGGTGTCGCAGCCGCTGGCGATCAGCGGATATCGCGGGCTGCAGGTGCAGGCAGCCGGTGCGCTGGTCGAGGCGAGCTCCAGCCGAGCTGATGACGAGCTGCGACGCGCGCGAGCCGACGTGCGGCTGGCCTTCGCACAACTCGTCGCGGCCCAAGTGCGCGAACGCGAGCTGACGGCGGCGCGGGACCGGCTCCGCGACCTGGCCGACGTCCTCGCCAGACGAGAAGCCGCCGGCGACGCGGCCGGCTTCGATCGCCTCCGCGCCGAGCGGGAGGTGCTCGATCTCGACGCCGACCGGTCGGTCGCCGCCACCGAACGCGCGCGGGCCCAGGCGACGCTCGCCGGCTTCTTCGCAGATTCGACCGATGCCGCGCGGATCGTCGCCGTAGACGCCTCAACCGCCCGCTTGCCTCTGCCAATGGTTGAGGCCCTGGTCGAACGGGCTGAAGGAAGCCGCGGCGAGCTCGTGGCATTGCGCAAGGAGATCGATGCGGCGATGGTATCGGGGCGGGCTGCCGAGCGGCGCCGAATTCCCGATCCCGAAATCGTGGCCGGCGCCAAGTCGTCGACGGTCGGAGGCGGCGACATCGGAAGCGTGCTGATGATTCAAGCGGCCGTTCCCCTCTTCGATCGATCCCGCCCGGAGCGTGCGCTGGCCCGCGCGAAGGCTGCTCAAGCCGAAGCGCGCGTTGAGGCATTTCGTGTGACTCTCCGGTCCGAGATCACCGCGCTTCGCGCCATTGTCCTGGAACGGCGCGAGGCGGCCGAGCGGTATCGATCGGCAGCCGTCACAGGTGCCGATCAGATCGAGCGGATTGCGCAGGTCAGCTACGACGCCGGCGAGCGCGGCATTCTCGAGCTGCTGGATGCGTTCCGCACGGGTGCCTCTGCCCGCATCCGTCAGGCTGCGCTCGATGCGGCCACACGGCAGGCGGAAGTCGAATTGGAGTTTCTGAGCGGTTGGGAGATTCCCTCATGAAGACACAGCGCGCCCCCCTCGCGGCGATCGCGGCGGCCACGTTCGCAACGATGTTGACCCTGGCGTGTGGCCAGCGAACCGAACCGGCCCCGCCGGAGCCGATCACCCTGAGCGTCACGAACTGGACCGACAAGACGGAGCTGTTCATGGAGCATCCGCCGCTCGTCGCTGGTCAGACCGCTCTCTTCGCCGTGCACCTCACGACGCTCGGCGACTTCAAGCCACTCAACGCCGGGCGTCCACGAATCGAATTCACGCCGGAGGGCGGCGGG
The DNA here is from genome assembly GCA_049679965.1 of Vicinamibacterales bacterium. Classification (GTDB taxonomy): domain Bacteria; phylum Acidobacteriota; class Vicinamibacteria; order Vicinamibacterales; family CAVVIG01; genus 2-12-FULL-65-11. Next base: position 600 of record JBAUGX010000058.1, on the reverse strand, counting down.
GATCCGGCCGTGCTGAATGGCTCTGAGCCGTCGCGGCCCGGCGCCTTCCGCGTCGAGGGCGTCCCGCCCGCGGCCGGCCGGTATCGCTGGGCCTTGGCGGTGGAAGCGCCTGGTTTATCCGACCGCCACGAGCTTGGAGCCGTCACGGTGTTTGCCGACGAGCGGGCCGCCAACGCGGACGCCGAACAGCGGCCAGCCGACGATCCCGCCGCGATCGCCTACTTGAAGGAGCAACAGTGGACCAACGACTTCGCGACGGCGATCGTCCGCGACGTCGAACTGCGAACAGCCCTCCGCGTGCCGGCGGCGATCGAGCCCCTGAGCGGCGGCGAAGCCATCGTCGCCGCGCCCGCACCCGGCCGGTTCCTCGCCGAAGAGTTAATCTCGGTTGGCGCGACTGTGCGTGCGGGCCAGGTGCTCGGACGCCTCGAGCCGCGCCTGTCGGCGGGCGACGACCGCGCGACTTTGGCGGCGGCCGTCGCAGAAACGCAAGCCGTGACCGAGGCCACGCGCGCCGAGCAGACGCGCGCCGAGCGGCTGCTCGCCGATCGCGCCGTCCCGGCCCGCCGCGTCGAGGACGCGCGTCGGGCGGTCGCGGTG
>JBAUGX010000057.1:0-5560 GCA_049679965.1 Vicinamibacterales bacterium | reverse complement strand
CAACCTGCAGGAGCACAGCCTCGTGCTCATCCGCGGCGGCCGCGTCAAGGATCTGCCGGGCGTGCGCTATCACGTGGTGCGCGGCACGCTCGACGCGGTGGGCGTGGCGGGCCGGATGCAGGCCCGCTCGAAGTACGGCGCGAAGCGACCCAAGAAAGCCTAGGGATTCGGGATTAGGGATTAGTCATGCCGAGACGCAGAGAAGTACCGAAGCGCGACATTGCGGCGGACCCGCTCTATCAGAGCCCGCTCGTCAGCAAGTTCATCAACTGCGTCATGCACGACGGCAAGCGCAGCACGGCCGAGCGGATCCTCTACAAGAGCTTCGACATCATCAAAGAGAAGACAGGGGACGATCCGGTCAAGACGTTCAAGAAGGCCATCGACAACGTCAAGCCGAGCCTCGAGGTGAAGTCGCGGCGCGTCGGCGGCAGCAACTACCAGGTACCGGTCGAAGTGAACCCGAACCGCCGGCTCTCGCTGAGCATCCGGTGGATCGTCGGCTACGCGCGCGCGCGCGGCGACGGCAAGACGATGTACGAGAAGCTGGCCAACGAGTTCCTGGACGCGGCGAACCTTCGCGGCGGCGCCGTGAAGAAGCGCGAGGACACGCACCGGATGGCCGAGGCGAACAAAGCGTTCGCGCACTATCGCTGGTAGCACCGCTCATGCCACGGCAAACACCCCTCGACCGCACGCGGAACATCGGCATCATGGCGCACATCGATGCCGGGAAGACCACGACCACGGAACGCATCCTGTTCTACACCGGGATTACGTACAAGATTGGCGAGGTCCACGAAGGCACGGCCGTCATGGACTGGATGGAGCAGGAGCAGGAGCGCGGCATCACGATCACGTCGGCCGCGACGACCTGTTTCTGGCGCGATCACCGGATCAACATCATCGACACGCCGGGCCACGTGGACTTCACGGCCGAAGTCGAGCGATCGCTGCGCGTCCTCGACGGCGCCGTCGCCGTGTTCGACTCGGTGGCCGGTGTGGAGCCGCAGTCGGAAACCGTCTGGCGCCAGGCCGACAAGTACCGCGTGCCGCGCATCTGCTTCGTCAACAAGATGGACCGCATCGGCGCGGACTTCCGGCGCACGTTCGATCAGATCATCAGCAAGCTCGAAGCGAACCCGGTCGCGATCCAGATTCCCATCGGCGCCGAAGACAAGTTCCTCGGCGTGGTCGACATCATCCGCATGAAGTCGATCACCTACAAAGATGAAACGATGGGCGCCGACTACATCGTGGGCGAGATTCCCGCCGACATGATGGATGAGGCGAAGCGCTACCGCGAGCAGCTCATCGAAAAGGTCAGCGAGGCCGACGACAAGATTCTCGAGAAGTACCTGAAGGGCGAGGAGCCGACCGAGGACGAGATCAAGCTGGCCCTGCGTCGGCGGGTCTTGAGTTCCGTGCACGCGAAGGGCGAAGCGGCGTTCGTGCCCGTCATCTGCGGCTCTGCGTTCAAGAACAAGGGCGTGCAGCCGCTGCTCGACGCGGTCGTCGATTTTTTGCCCTCGCCGCTCGAGGTGCCGGCCATCACGGGCCTCGACCCGAACGCGGCCGAAGGGACGGTCATCGAGCGGCTGGCGTCAGACGACGCCCCGTTTGCGGCGCTCGGGTTCAAGATCATGACCGACCCGTTCGTCGGCCAGCTCACCTTCCTCCGGGTGTACTCGGGGGTGCTGACATCGGGCTCGAGCGTCTACAACTCGAGCAAGCAGCGCACCGAGCGCATCGGCCGGCTGCTGAAGATGCACGCCAACAAGCGTGAAGAGATCAAGGAAGTCTACGCGGGCGACATCGCGGCGGCCGTTGGGCTCAAGAGCGTCTCGACCGGCGACACGGTGTGCGACGAGAAGCGCCCGATCGTGCTCGAGTCGATGGACTTCCCCAAGCCGGTCATCTCGCTGGCGATCGAGCCCAAGACGAAGGTCGATCAGGAGAAGCTCGGGCACGGCCTGCAGAAGCTGATGGCCGAGGACCCGACCTTCCGCGTGCAGACCGACCAGCAGACCGGTCAGGTCATCATCGCCGGCATGGGCGAGCTGCACCTGGACATCATCGTCGACCGCCTCAAGCGCGAGTTCAACGTCGAGGCGACCGTCGGCAAGCCGCAGGTCGCCTACAAGGAAACGCTCACGCGCGCGGCCGATGGCGAGATGAAGTACGCCAAGCAGACCGGCGGCCGTGGCCAGTACGGCCACGTGAAGATCCACCTCTATCCCGGCGAGCCGGGCACGGGCTATATCTTCGAGAACGAGGTCACGCAGGGCTCCATTCCGAAGGAATTCATCAAGCCAATCGACGAGGGGATCAAGGAAGCGCTCACGCGCGGCGTCCTCGCGGGATATCCCATCGACGACGTCCGGATCGAGTTGTACGACGGTTCGTACCACGACGTGGACAGCTCGGAGATGGCGTTCAAGATTGCCGGGTCCATGGCGTTCCAGGACGCGGCGAAGAAAGCGCGGCCGGTGCTGCTCGAACCCGTGATGCGCGTCGAGGTCGTCGTCCCCAAGGAGTACATGGGGGATGTGATGGGCAACCTCTCGAGCCGGCGCGGTCAGATTCAATCGCAGGAAGACCGGGGCGGCACGCAGATCATCCAGGCGCGGGTTCCGCTGTCGGAGATGTTCGGCTACGCGACCGACCTTCGCTCGCGCACGCAGGGGCGCGCGACCTACTCGATGCATTTCGATCGCTACGAGCAGGCGCCGCAGAACGTCAGCGAAGAAGTCGTGGCGAGGATGCAGGGGAAATAGGATGGGATTCGGGGTTCGGGATTCGGGATTCGCTACAAATCCCAAATCCAGAATCCCAAATCCCAACAGAGATCACGAACTATGGCAACAGCATTCAGCGACAAGATCCGCATCCGCCTGAAGGCGTACGACTACCGGGTGCTCGACCAGTCGACGACCGAAATCGTCGACACGGCCAAGCGCACCGGCGCGCGGCTGGCGGGCCCGATTCCGCTGCCGACGTCGAAGAACAAGTGGACCGTGCTCCGGTCGCCGCACGTGGACAAGAAGTCGCGCGAGCAGTTCGAGATCCGGACGCACAAGCGGCTGATCGACATCTTCGAGCCCACGCCGCAAACCGTCGACGCGCTGATGAAGCTCGATCTGCCGGCTGGGGTTGACGTCGAAATCAAGGCGTTTGGCAAGGAACACAAGTAGGTGCTTTAGGTGCGTAAGTGCTTCGGTTCGTAGGCGGGGGCACCGAGGAACCTATGCACTCAAGAACCTACGCACCGACGGGGCTTTGACATGGTGACAGGAATCATCGGTAGAAAAGTCGGCATGACCCAGGTCTTCGACCCGGACGGGACGGTCCATCCGGCCACCGTCATCAAGGCTGGTCCCTGCGTGGTCGTGCAGACCAAGGACAAGCAGAGCGACGGGTACGAAGCCGTGCAGCTCGGCCTGGTTGAAGACCGGCCGGCGAAGGTCGGCAAGCCCATCGTCGGGCACTTCAAGAAGGCGAACGTGCCACCGACGCACGTGCAGCGCGAGATGAAGGTGGCGCCGGGCGGCGAGGCCGCCAAGGCGGGTGATCAGGTGCTGGTGTCGATCTTCGCCAACGGCGAGCGGGTCGACGTGGTGGGGACCGGACGCGGCAAGGGGTTTCAGGGTGTGGTCAAGCGCCATCACTTCGCCGGCGGCGCGGCCACGCACGGGTCGATGTTCCATCGCGCGCCCGGATCCATCGGCGCGTCCTCGTTCCCCTCGCGCGTGATCAAGGGCATGCGCGGCGCGGGGCGGATGGGCGGCGGGCGGGTGACGATCCACAACCTCAAGGTGCTGCGCGTCGATCCGGAGAATCATCTGTTGATCGTCGAAGGCGGGATCCCCGGAGCCCCGACCGGATACGTCATCGTCCGCAAGGCGGTGACGGCCAAGAAGCTCAAGGTCGCGCAGGTGGAGAAGCCCAAGAAGGGCAAGAAATAGCCATGCAGCTAGATGTCGTGAACGCTCTGAACGAAAAGGTCGGCGCCCTGGACCTGCGCGACGAAGTCTTCGGCGGGCGCGTCAATGCGGACTTGATGTGGGAGTCGGTCGTGCACGCCAACGCGAAAGACCGGCAGGGCACGCAGATGGCGAAGAACCGGGCGCTCGTCAGCGGCAGCGGCAAAAAGCCCTGGCGCCAGAAGGGCACCGGCCGAGCGCGCGTCGGATCGATTCGCAACCCGCTGTGGCGTCATGGCGGCACGGTGTTCGCGCCCCAGCCTCGGAGCTACGACTACGCTCTCCCGAAGAAGGTCGGGCGCGGCGCGCTGCGCTCGGCGCTCGCCGCCAAGGTCAAGGACGGCGCGCTCGTCGTGGTGGAAGAGCTCAAGGTCACCGAGATGAAGACGAAATTCGCCTTGGCGCTCCTCGAGCGATGGGGCGTGGTCGGCAAGGCCGTGCTCGTGGACGTGGCCGTCGACGAGAAGCTGTCGCGCTCGGTCGGCAACATCCCCGGCATCTCGTTCGTGGCGAGCGCGCGCCTGACCGCGCGCGACGTGATCGACGCGCACAAGGTCGTGGCGACCAGGGGAGCCATCGAGCGGCTCCAGGAGGCGCTGGCGTGAAACTCACCGATGTGATTCGCCGCCCACTGGTGACCGAGAAGACGTCGATTCTGCGCGAAGACGGCCGGACGATCGTCTTTCAGGTGGCTGCGGGCGCGAACAAGGTCCAAATCAAGCGGGCCATCGAGCAGTTGCTCGGCGCGAAGGTCGACGGCGTCCGGACCGCCATGGCGCACGGCAAGGTCAAGCGGCAGGGCCGCTACTCGGGCCGCCGGCCGGACTGGAAGAAGGCGTACGTGACGCTGCGTGAAGGCCAGAAGATGCCCGAGTTCCTCGAAGGGGCGTAACCATGCCGATTCGTAAGTACAATCCCACGTCGCCCGGTCAGCGGTTCCAGACCGTCCAGGTGTTCGACGAGATCACCTCGAAGACGCCGTACAAGCCGCTCGTCGAGCCGATTCCGTCAACGGGGGGCCGGAACAATCGCGGCCAGCTGACGTCATGGTGGCGCGGTGGCGGACACAAGCGGATGTACCGCTTGATTGATTTCAAGCGGGACAAGTTCGATATTCCGGGCAAGGTCGCGACGATCGAATACGACCCGAACCGGTCCGCCCGGATCGCGCTCGTCAACTACGCTGACGGCGAGAAGCGGTACGTCCTGCAGCCGAACGGCCTCAAGGTGGGCGACACCATCGTCGCGGGCCAGAACGTCGATATCCTGCCGGGCAACGCCGTGCCGCTCAAGAATATTCCGCTCGGCACGCTGGTGCACAACGTGGAGCTGAGGCCCGGCAAGGGCGGGCAGATCGCGCGCAGCGCCGGATCGTCGGTGCAAGTGGTCGCCAAAGAAGGCGACTACGCGTCGGTCAAGATGCCGTCGGGCGAGATTCGCAAGATCAACATGGAGTGTTACGCGACGATCGGTCAGGTCGGCAATCTTGACCACGAGAACGTGTCGATCGGCAAGGCCGGCCGCAGCCGCTGGCTCGGCCAGCGTCCGCACGTCCGGGGCGTGGCCATGAATCCGGT
>JBAUGX010000056.1:0-5823 GCA_049679965.1 Vicinamibacterales bacterium | reverse complement strand
GGGAGCGGCGGCGGCGGCGGCGTGTTGAGCAGCACGGCCAGGACGTACTTGCCGCGAATCGTGGGCGACGTGCGATTCGCGACGGCCGTGAGCCCGAGGAGGCTGCCCTGGCCGAGCAGGCCGCGCCGGTTCGGGTCGGTCAGCTTCACCTTGCGGAAGCGTTCGCCGTAGACACCAGAAATGCCGTAGTGCTTGGCGAGCCGCTCGTTGAGGAACGTCCAGTCGGCGTCGAGCAGCCTCATCACGCCCTGGTTCTCGCGCACGATGGCGCTGAAGAAGAGCTCGGTCTCGCTGCGGAAGGCCTTCCGGACGTTGTCGTCGAAATCCGGGAAGAGCAGGATGTCCGGCGACACGCGTGCCTCCAGGTTACGCACCTGCAGCCACTGGCCGACGAAGTTCTCCATCATCGCGTTGGACCGCTCGTCGGCGAGCATGCGGCGCACCTGCGCCTGCAGCACGGCCGGCTCGCGGAGCCTGCCCGCAATCGCCAGGTTCAGCAGCTGATCGTCCGGAATGCTGCTCCACAGGAAGAACGACAGCCGCGAGGCCAGCTCGACGTCGCTGACGCGGTGGGCTGCGCCCGCCGGCAGAGTGTCAGGGTCGCGCTCTGAACGGAACACGAACGACGGACTCGCCAGGACCCGTGCGACCGCCGCCCGGATGCCTGCATCGAAATTGCCGCCGTTCTGACGGGCCTTCGTATAGAACGAGAGCGGCGCCTCGGTATCGGACGCGGTGGCCGGCCGCCGATAGGCCCGGCGCACCAGGTTCGAGACGATCCGGTCGGCGCACGCGGCCTCCTGCGAGGCGGCCGCGGGGCGGCAGACGAAGATGCGCTCGCGGCTCGGCGTGCTGCTGATCCCCGTCGCGTTGTACGGGCCTTCGATCACGCCCGCCCGCAGCCGGGCCACGCCGCCAGCCATGTGCACCTCCTGCGTATCGCGCATCGCAGGCTGCCACACGTCCTGATTCACCGGGAGTGGCTTGTCGAGCCACGTGAAGCCCACGTCGTGCGGGCCCGCCGTTACCGAGACGCGCACCTTGAGGCGCTGGTCGAGCACCTCGCCCGCCTTGTTGACGTCGGCCACGCTCAGCGCGTGATCCGCCGGGCCGCCGACCTTCTCGGCGAACACCTGCTTGCCATCAATCAGCACAAGGAAATCCTGCGGCTTCTCATTGCCCTGAAGGCCCGAGTAGCCGTTGAGGATGGTCCGGTTGAGCCGCACCGAAAACAGGTAGTCGCCATCGGCCGGGAAGATGTGACGAATCACGATGCCGCCGCGAGTCCCGAGCGGGAGCCCATCGACGTGTTCTTTCTGCGTCGTCTCGAGGCTGATCGGGTAGACGGTCGCGCCCGGGGCCATGGTGGTATCGCCGATGGCCAGATTGCTGATCCGCATCGCGGCTGTGAGATAGCGCTCGAGCAGCAGCGGGGAGGTCGGCAGGGCCGTGGCGATGTTGTCGAACCCGAAGTCGCCGCCGTCGCTCGGCAGCAGATCCGCGACGTCAACATCGACCGCCAGCAGGTCCCGGATCGCATTGGCATACTCGGTCCGGTTCAACCGGTGCAGCACGTACCGCCCCGGGTTCTGCGCGACCGCCGCGGAGCGATCGAGCGAGCCCGCCAGCCACGTTCTGAACTCGTTCAGCTTGGCGACCCCGGGTGTCGGACTGGTGGCCGGCGGCATCGTGCCGACAGCACCGAGCTTGCGAACAACCTTTTCCCATGCCGCCGCGTCCTTGGAGGGGTCATCGAGGCCGGCCGAGTCGAGGTGCAGCGGATTGGCGACCGGGATGTTCATCCGGGTGTTGTGGCACGACACACAATAGCGCGTGACCATCTCTTTGTATTCAGCAGGCGCGCCAGCCGCGACGGGCGTCTGCGCAGCACGCGCAGCCGTTGGCGCCGGAGCAGGACGCGCCGCCGATGTCGGCGCCTGGGCAAGCTGCTGGACGATGGGGTGCCCGGCGACGACCGGGGTCTGCCGCGTCGCCCAATTCGACGAAGCGGCGACACCCACCGACGCCCAAACGAGCACCGCGAGAAGGACGATCCTCTTCACTTTGCGCCCCCTTCAGCGGCAGCCACTGCCTTGGGAGCCTCGGGCGGCAGGCCCATCAGATCCCGGATCAAGTTCACGACTTCCTGCGGCGGGGCCCCTCTGGCCGGCACCGGCGTGCCGTTGGCCACCGCGGCGATGACGGCGTCTTCGGCGCGCTTGATCGCCTCGGGCGTGTTGGTGCGCTCGGCAATCTGCAGCGGGGTGTTGCCGTCGTTGTCCCACGAGTCGAGCTTTGCACCGGCGGACACGAGCGTCTTGATCAGGTCGATGTTGCCGAGCGCAGCGGCCCGGTGGATGGGCGGCGAGTTGTCGGGCCACGACCACACGTTCGGGTCGGCGCCAGCCGCAATCAGGGCCTTGGCGGCTTCGGCGGGCGAGCGGGTGCCGGGTTCGCGGAAGGGCGGCGGGCCCTGGCGGCTGAACCCCGGACCGGCGCCAAACGCCGCGCCACGGCCCCCGTTCATCGCGGCGAAGAGCGCCGGACGGCCCCAGTTGGCATTGCCACCGCGACCGGCGGCAGGCAGCGTCACCTGTGGGGGAACCCATTCCACGTTCGCGCCGCGCGCGATGAGCAGCTTCAGGACTTCCACGTCCGCCTGCGCCGCGGCCTTGTAGAACGGCGAGCCGGCGTAGAAGTCGCCGGCGCCAAGTGAGGTGTTGTGGAACTGGCCGAGGAACATCTTGTTCGGATCGGCGCCCTTGTCGAGCAGCAGCCTGATGAGATCCATCGAGGTCAGCTTGTTCGCATGATCGGGCCGTAGCTTCGAACCGTCTCTGGCGCGCGCGTCGGTCGTCCCGTCGTGCGCGTCGACCGCGAGGAAGAGCGATCCGTCGTTGGCGTCGGCGCCGAGCTCGAGCAGCCTGGCCGCCAGGTCGAACCGGTCGTTCACAATCGCGATGTGCATGGCCGTTCCGGCCATCAACCCGCCGTTGGCGTCGCCGTTGGTCGCCTTGAGGTCGGCCCCGCCCTTGATGAGCGCCTCGGCCACATCGCCGTGTCCGTCGCGCACGGCGAACATCAGCGCGGTCATCCCGCCCGTGGGATGATCGGCGGCGCGACGTTCAGTCAGCGTCGTGACGTGCGACTTGAGATTCGGGTTGCCGCCCACTTCGAGCAGCGTCTTGACCACGGCGAGATGGCCTTCACGGGCCGCCCACATCAGCGCGGTTTCTTCCTGGAACGCGTCCGCGGCGTTGACGTCGGCGCCGCGCGCTACCAGCATGCGCGCGCCTTCGACGCTCCCGGCTCGAGCGGCGGCCATGAGCGGCGTCGTCCCGTCTGCGGCGAGCTGCGTCGGCTTGGCGCCCGCATTGAGCAGCAGCTCCATGACCGCGCTCTCGCCCATGCGAGCGGCCTGCAGCAGCGGCGTCACGCCGTACTTGTTCGTCACGTCGACCTTGGCGCGCGAGGCAAGGAGGGCCTTGGTCATCTCGGCGTTGCCGTTGTATGCCGCCCACAGCAGCGCGGTCGAGCCATCCGCCTGGGGCGCGTTCACATCCGTGCCTTTGGCAATCAACGCGCGAACCGTCGTGAGGTTATTCGCTTTGGCAGCTGCGGCGATTGGACTCTGTTCGGCGCCCTGCACCGAAACATAGACAATCGACAGCAGCATCAGCAGACATGCCAGCCCTTTGTGCATGCGCGTCGTGCGTATCCGTGTCATGGCAACTCCACCTCGCTGTTTGATTGAACTCGCGACACCAAGCCCGTGCCTACACCTCTGACGGACCCAGTCGCCAACCGGGAGATGATAGCTGTACCTGCTGTCCAGTGGCGAGAGAAATCTCTCATGATCTCCATGTCCCGCAGCTGGTTGACTCTTGTTTCGGCAGGCGGCTGGTTTTGGCCCACACCCGGGTTATTTTCGGAAGACGTTTCGTGATATATTCGCCCCTTGTTCCGCCGTGCCGGGGGGCCGAAAGGTGTCCCGCGCTCAGGCGCCGATGACGACTGTGGACTCGTAGGTGAAGTCGAGCTGCTTGTCGGCGACGTCGATCGTCACGGTGCCCCCGTGCTCGAGCGCGCCAAAGAGTATCTGGTCGGTCAGCACGTCCCGCACTTCCTTCTGAATGACCCGCGCGAGCGGGCGCGCGCCAAACACGCGGTCGTACCCGGCTGTCGCCAGCCACGTGCGCGCCGCCGGCGTCAGCGCGATCGCGACTTTCCGGTCCGAGAGCTGGCTCTCGAGCTGCAGAATGAACTTGTCGACGATCGTTTCCATCGCGTCCGGCGTCAGGGCCTTGAAGGTGACGATGGCGTCGAGCCGGTTGCGGAATTCCGGGCTGAACACCCGCTCGATGGCGGTTTTCGCCTTGCCGGCCGCCGCATTTCCGCGCGTCTCGTCACTGTCGGCAAACCCGATGGATCCGCCGCTCATCTCGCGCGAACCGGCGTTGGACGTCAGGATGAGCACCGTGTTGCGAAAGTCGGCCTTCCGCCCTGTGTTGTCGGTCAGCGTCGCGTGATCCATCACCTGCAGCAGGACATTGTAGATGTCCGGATGCGCCTTCTCGATCTCGTCGAGCAGCACAATGCTGTAGGGGTGCGTGCGAACCGCGTCGACGAGCAGACCGCCCTGCTCGAACCCGACGTAGCCCGGCGGGGCGCCGATGAGCCGCGCCACGGCGTGCTTCTCCATGTACTCGCTCATGTCGAAGCGGATGAATTCGTTGCCCAGCCGCAGGGCGAGCTGTTTGGCGAGCTCGGTCTTGCCGACGCCGGTCGGCCCGGTGAACAGAAAACAGCCTGCCGGCCGGTCCGGCTGGCCCAGGCCGGCGCGCGCGCGCTTGATGGCCTGCGCCACGGCCCGCACCGCTTCGTCTTGCCCGAAGACCACGCGCCGCAGCGACTCCTCGAGCGTCCGCAGGCGTTCGCGATCGGAAGACGTCGCCTGCTGATCGGGGATGCGCGCCGCGCGGGCCGCGACGCGCTCGATCTCGCGTGCGTCGACGACGGGCGGGGCGGGCGGTGCCGATGATGCGTCGGCGTTGGCGAGAGCGCCGTCTGCCGCGGCGAGCGCCGCGAGCGTCTGGATGCGCGTGACCGCGCCGGCTTCGTCGATGAGATCGATGGCGCTGTCCGGCAGGCGGTAGTCGCGTAGATGCTGCGACGCGAGCTTCGCGGCCGCCTCGAGCGCCGCGTCGGTGTACCGGACGCCGTGATGTTCCTCGTACCGGCTTCGCAGCCCCGCGAGAATCTTGACCGTCTCGCCGATCGACGGCTCCTCGACAGCGATCTTCTGCAGGCGCCGCGCGAGCGCGCGATCTTTCTCGAGGTGCTTGAACTCCTCGAAGGTCGTCGAGCCGATGACTCGAAGGTCGCCCGCCGTGAGCAGCGGCTTGAGCAGGGTTGCCAGATCCATGGTGCCGCCGGTGACCGCGCCCGCGCCGACGGTGGAGTGCATTTCGTCGATGAAGAGAATGGGTTTGGGCCGCGCCGCGAGCGCGGCGACCACCGCCTTGAAGCGCTCCTCGAAGTCACCGCGATACCGCGAGCCCGCCAGCAGCGCGCCGGTGTCGAGAGCAAAGATTTCCGCATCCGCGAGCGCTCCCTGCACATCGTCGTGCAGCAGCCGCGCGGCCAGGCCCTCGGCCATGGCGGTCTTGCCGACGCCAGGGTCGCCGACGAACACCGGGTTGTTCTTGCGACGGCGACAGAGGACTTCGATCGTCCGCTGCAATTCGTCGGTGCGTCCGATGAGCGGATCCAGCTTTCCCTGACGCGCCCGTTCGGTCAGGTTCACGCAGTACGCCCGAAGGG
>JBAUGX010000055.1:0-14693 GCA_049679965.1 Vicinamibacterales bacterium | reverse complement strand
GAGCGCGTCGAGCGCGCGCTCCGCGGGCCGATAGGCCTCGATGCGTTCGCGAATGCGCTCGGCGATCTTGGCCGCGCCGTCCGCAGCGCTGCCGGGCATGACGATGGCGAACTCGTCGCCGCCGTATCTGGCGCAGATGTCGAACACTCGCACCGATCGCCGAAGGATTTCGGCGGCGTCCTTGATCACCACGTCGCCGGACAGATGGCCGAACGAATCGTTGATGGCCTTGAAACCATCGATGTCGACAATGAGCAGCGCCAGGGGCATCTCGTGGCGCCGCGAACGCTGCAACTCCTCTTCGAGACGCACCTGGAAATACCGGCGGTTGAACGCGCCGCTCAATGAATCAATCGCCGCCGCCTCCGCGTACGCTTCGGCCTGCAGGAGCGCGAGCTCGCGGCCCAGGGCCAGCGCGCCGGGTTCCGCCAAAGCCCGCAACGTCGACACGTCTTCATGCGTGAAGGGCTGATCGTCGAGACGATCGGTGACGCACGCCACGGCGATCACTTCTTGGCCAGCACGCAGAGGCAAGGCCACAAACGAACCGGTGCGGTACCGCGGGCGCCTGGACCGCGGCTGGGGCGACTGAAGGACGTCTCGCACGTGCAGAGGCTGTCCGGACTGAAAGACGGACCCGAGCACGCCAGCGCCCGGTTCGATGCGCAGATGCTCGACGAGTGCCAGCGGATACCCGTAGGTCGCTACAATCGACAGCCGCCGATCGGAAGGGTCGAGCATGGCCAACGCCGACATCCGGGCCGACACAGCTTGCGCCATCTGTCCGACGATGACCTTCGCCACGCCTTCTCGCCCGCTCACACGGGAGAGCAGCCGGGCCAGCCGCTGCGTGGACACCAGCAGGCGGGCACGCGCGCCGCCGGCGCGCGCGCGCAACGTCAGCCCGATGTTGGCCGACAGCGACAACAAGACGGCGGAGGCATCCGTCCAGTCGCCGAGCAGGGCCATCAGATAGCGGGACCCTCCGCACCTGAAGAGGGTCCACGCTTCATCGCCGGAATTCCAGCGCACGGCGATCATGGCGGGCGGCGACTCCACGAGAGCGCCGAAGGTGGGGTCGGACTCTCCGGCCGCCGGGAGCGGCGAATCAACTGGCGATGCGGTCAGCGTCGACCACGCGCGATCGCGCTTGACGAGAAACGCGACTTTCGTCGAGAGAACCGTCGCGATGCGTCCGGCAAGAGCCTCGAGCACGGCGCCAACAGGCCCGCCCGTGATACCCAGATGGGCTTCCAGGAGGTGTCGAGCGTCATCCTCAGAAAGGCGTCTGATGGTCACCTCTTCGTTTCCTGGCGCACGAGGAAGCCTAATATCTGCTACTCGACAGACATCGGCACCCGCTTCAATCGAACTGAGAGGATTACGCGCTCTTTGTATCGATGGTCGCAACAACCGTACCCGCCTGCGCGCGGGCCTGGGCCAGGAGGGACTGGGCGGATGACGATCCCGCGGTCCGACAGGCGAACCCCACCGTCATGTGCGACACGGCGCCGGGAATGGCGCCCGATTTCAGCACGTCCCGGATCCGACAGACCACCACCTGGGCGCCATCGAGGGGCGTGTCGGCCAGCAAAACGCCGACCTCGCCGGACATCAGCCGACCCGCCATGTCGGTAGGGCGCAGGCAACTCCGAATCGTCCCCACACATGTCCGCGCCACGTCGGGAGGCAGAACGCCGTCGCCAAGTCGAATGACGATGAGCGAGATGTCTTCGCGCGCGACCGGTTCGCTCGTCTGCTGCTCGACAATCTGATCGAAAGAGCGAAATCCGCTGCGGCGCTCGCCGAGCGTCGCCAGTTGCGGCAGGACGGCAACCAGCCACGCGCCCAGTGTCGCGCCCACCGCCTCGAGCAGCTTCTCTTCGCGCTGTGTGAATGGGCGATCGGAGGGACGCCGAATACCGACGGCCGCCGTGTACGGCGGCGGCAGCGCGATCGACTGGATCAGCAGGTCGGGTCGCAGCACAGGCGCCGGCGCGGTCAGTACGCCGACCACGTCACCCGCGGTGAGCACGCGCACGTCGTCGGACCGCATCACCGCGAAGCCTGCCGCGGCGTCCATCAGCGCGGATAGTTCGGTGATGGCGCCCTGGGCCGCCGTTTGAACCGAGTGCTCGGCGTTCAGCAAGTGCTGGAGCATCGCCCATGTCAGTCGCGACGAGCCGACCGCCGTCATCTCACTCAGCGATTGACCGAGCACGTCGCAATAGAGCGCGAGCCGGGTTTCGCGGGCAGTATCGATGTGTCCGGCCGATACGATGAGCCAATGCGTGGTCGCCTGGCGGCGAACCGAGGTGACGACAAGATCCTCGCCGGCGGGAAACCCGAGCCGGCGCTGTTCGATGGGCGACAGCCGCACGACGGTCGAGTGATCGGGGATCTCATCGCCATCGAAGGCCGCCGGCACGCGCGTCACATCCGATCCCGGGAGCGAGACTCCGAGCGAAAACCGGCCCACCAGATCTCCGCGGTACGCCCAGGACTCGACGTCCTGCCACACCGCGAGCGCCTCGACGAACGCCTGGATGATCTCTTGTTCTGAACCGGCGGCGCCCGCCTCGTTCAGCAGCTTGAGCAGGGACGAGAGTTCCTGGAGATCGAGTGACCCATCGGAGGATGGATGACTCAGATGCGACTCGATCGCGGCGGCCAGCCACAGGCCGATGCGCTCGAGCTCGCTCTCATGCCCGAATCCGACCAGGTGCTCGGGCCGCTCGGCGGCCAGCAGGAGCGTGGTCGCGACCGCTCCCCTCCGCGCCCCGACAATCGGCACGCAGACGATGTTCACTCCGCCGAGCGTCACGAGCTCTGGCTTGTGAAACGTCATGGACCGTCCAATGGCCGCGCGGAGTGATTCGTTGCCCAGACGGACCAGGATCCGTCGCATTTCAGAGGCGGTCCTCCCGCCGAGCGTGGGGAGAAACGGCGTCAGGTTCTCATCGACGAGCTCGATGACGATGTCGAGGCGCTGGAGAATCTCGAGCAGGGGGTTCCAGGCACGGCTGTGGACCATGCCGGCCAGATCGCGAGCCGGCGCCGCTAGGTCGTCGGTCGATGACGGGCGGCCGTATGGCATGCAGGCAGATGATCTTCAAGAAAGGGGCCGTGCAGCCCCCTGCCGCGGCGCACGCTCCGCGCGCCTGCAATATTAGATCGCCTCGCGCCGGACCCGGTGTGAAGTTACGTCTGTCGGAGATTAGTCTTACTGGCGGGGAACTTCTCGGGTGCTATCGATGATGCAGGGGGCCGCCGCGGTCTGGTGATTGCCTCCGTCCCTCCCCCTGCAGCAGTGCGATGCTCGGCCGCTCGTGGGCGATCGCAACCATGATCTGCGCGTGCTCGATTCTGATGTCCAGTGGAGAATCCGAGGGCGTCACGGGCATGGGCGTCCCCCGTGTAAAGGCATTCCAGTAGCGCTGGGGTGCCGGGGGAAAGGCGGACAGCGGCACTCGGCCGTGGCGCAGATCGAAGTCGACATGCGCCGCGATGATGCCGAGCGTGTTGCGCAGCGCCACGTCCATGCGCCGACTTTCGGTCGCAATGTCGTGCTCCAGGGCGCGGGCGATCCACGTGCCCGGCAGCTCTTCGAAGAGCACGATGCGGAGACGGAGCGCCAGGGCCATGCCGCCCGTGTTATCGGTAGGACGGGGCGTCAACCTTAGCAGCCGGGATTTTGGACCGTTGTCGGTTCGGTATACAATCCTGCGGCTTCATCATCATTTATCTGTGGCGTCCGCCTTCAGGTGGACGTTGGAGGAGGCTCTCGGTGGCAGACGCAGCACAACCTCTGGTCCTGCGGCGGTTTGGGGAAACACAGCGGTCCGATACGTGGTGGGTCACTCCCCTGGCCGTCTTCTGCGGCTTTTCCGCATTCATTATTTATTCGACGTGGGCCGCGTTTCAGAACGCCAACTACACGTTTGGCCCGTATCTCTCGCCCTTCTATTCGCCCGAGATCTTCGGTGATTCCCCGCACGCCTGGTTCGGTCCCAAGCCCGCCATCTGGCCGGCCTGGCTTCCCTTTTCGGCCGCACTGTTGATTTTGCCGATTCCCGGGCTGTTCCGGTTCACGTGCTACTACTACCGCGGCGCCTACTACAAGGCGTTCTGGATGGATCCGGTGTCCTGCACGGTCGGCGAGCCGCGCAAGAGCTACTGGGGCGAGCACTCCTTCCCGCTCATCCTGCAGAACCTGCACCGCTACATGTTCGTGCTGGTGACGCTCGTCTTGATGGTCCTGTACTACGACGTCTGGAAGGCGTTCTGGTTCACCGACCCGGCCACCGGCACGGTCTCCTTTGGCGTCGGCGTCGGCACGCTGGTGCTTCTGACGAATGGCGTGCTGCTCAGCTGCTATTCGGGGGGATGCCATTCGCTGCGTCACTTCGTCGGCGGCTGCAACGACCTGCTCTCGCACGCGCCTCTCGGTACCAAGACGTACGATTGCGTGAGCTGTCTCAACCGCAAGCACATGGTCTGGGCGTGGTGCAGCCTCTGCTCGGTGGGCTTCAGCGACCTGTACGTCCGACTGTGTGCCATGGGCGTTTGGTCGGACTTCAGGATCTTTTGATGGCCGACTATCAGACTCACGAACACGACGTCCTCGTCATCGGCGCGGGCGGCGCCGGCCTCCGCGCGGCCATCGAAGCCTCGGCTGGCGGTGTCTCGGTCGGGCTGGTGTGCAAGTCGCTGCTCGGCAAAGCGCACACCGTGATGGCGGAGGGTGGCCTGGCGGCGGCGCTCGCCAACGTGGACGACCGCGACAACTGGAAGGTGCATTTCGCCGACACGATGCGCGGCGGCCAGTACCTGAACAACTGGCGCATGGCGCAGCTGCACGCGCAGGAAGCGCCGGAGCGCGCCCGCGAGCTCGAAGGCTGGGGTGCGATGTTCGATCGCACACCAGACGGGCGCATCCTCCAGCGCAACTTCGGCGGCCACCGCTACCCGCGCCTCGCGCACGTCGGCGACCGCACGGGCCTCGAGATGATCCGGACGCTGCAGGATCACGGGATCCACCAGGGCATCGAGGTGTACATGGAGTGCACCGTCGTGCGGTTGCTCAAGGAGGGCGACCGCGTGGTCGGCGCCCTCGCGTACGAGCGCGAGCGCGGCCGCTTCAAGCTCTTCAAGGCCAAGGCGATCGTGCTCGCGACAGGCGGCATCGGGCGCGCCTACAAGATCACCAGCAACAGCTGGGAATACACGGCTGACGGGCACGCGCTGGCCTACGAGGCAGGCGCGGACCTGCAGGACATGGAGTTCGTCCAGTTCCATCCGACCGGGATGGTCTGGCCGCCGAGCGTGCGCGGCATTCTCGTCACCGAAGGCGTGCGCGGCGAGGGCGGCATCCTCAAGAACAGCGAAGGCCGCCGCTTCATGTTCGACGACATCCCCGACAACTACAAACCGCAGACGGCCGACACGCCGGAGGAAGGCTGGCGGTACGTGACGGGCGACAAGTCGGCGCGGCGTCCGCCAGAACTGCTGACGCGCGACCACGTCGCGCGCTGCATCATGCGCGAGGTCAAGGCCGGTCGCGGCAGCCCGCACGGCGGCGTCTATCTCGACATCGCGTGGATCAAAGAAAAGCTGCCCAACGCCGCCGAGCACATCAAGAAGAAGCTGCCGAGCATGTACCACCAGTTCAAGCAGCTGGCCGACATCGACATCACCAAGGAGCCGATGGAAATCGGCCCGACGACGCACTACGTGATGGGCGGTGTGCGCGTGGACGGTGATACGCAGATGTCGACGGTGCCGGGCCTCTTCGCGGCCGGTGAAGTGGCGGCGGGCCTGCACGGCGCCAATCGGCTCGGCGGGAATTCCCTGTCCGATCTGCTCGTCTTCGGCAAGCGCGCCGGAGAGTACGCCGCGAAGTTCGCCAAGGCCAACGGCCAGGGGGCCGTGGACACCACCCAAGTGGACGCCCTCACCAAGTGGGCGCTCGAGCCCTTCGATCGCGGTTCCGCAGCCGAAGGCCCCTACCAGGTGCAGTACGCCCTGCAGGACATGATGCAGGACCTGGTCGGCATCGTCCGCAACGAGGCGGAAGTGAAGAAGGCGCTCGATGGTCTGCGCGAGTTGAGCGCCCGCGCCGCCAAAGTCGGCGTCGGCGGTCACCGAGAGTACAACCCGGGCTGGCATGCATCGCTCGACCTCTTCAACATGCTCACGATTTCCGAGGCCATCGCGCGTTCGGCCCTCGAACGGCGCGAGAGCCGGGGCGGCCACTTCCGCGAGGACTATCCCAACAAGGACGCGAAGGCCGGCACGTTCAACCAGATCGTGCGCAAGGGGCGCGGCGGAGAGATGGAGCTCGTGCAGGTGACCATCCCTGAGATGCCGCAAGAGCTGAAGGACATCATCGAGGCCAACAAATGAGCACGGCAACATTTCAGATCTGGCGGGGAGACGCGAAGGGCGGCGCGTTCAAGGACTACACGACGAGCGTGACCGAGGGCATGGTCGTGCTGGACGCGGTTCACCAGATTCAGGCCGATCAGGCCAACGATCTCGCCGTCCGCTGGAACTGCAAGGCGGGCAAGTGTGGATCGTGCTCGGCCGAGGTCAACGGCAATCCGCGGCTGATGTGCATGACGCGGCTGAACCAGATCGACATCACCAAGCCGGTGACGATCGAGCCGATGCGCACGTTTCCGTCCATCAAGGACCTGGTGACCGACGTCTCGTGGAACTTCCGCGCGAAGAAGAGCATCAAGGGCTTCAAGCCGCGCAAGCCGGACGCGGCCGACGGCACCTGGCGCATGCAGCAGGTGGATATCGAGCGCGTGCAGGAATTCCGCAAGTGCATCGAGTGCTTTCTCTGTCAGGACGTCTGCCACGTCCTCAGGGATCATCAGATGTTCGACGAGTTTGCCGGTCCGCGTCACATGGTGTACGCGGCGGCGCTCGAGATGAACCCAATCGACACGGCCGACCGGGTGTCCGACCTGAAGAACGCGCACGGAATCGGCTACTGCAACATCACCAAGTGCTGCACGAAGGTCTGCCCGGAGAGCATCACCATCACCGACAACGCCATCATCCCCCTCAAGGAACGCGTGGTCGACCAGTTCTACGATCCGGTGCGCAAGATCCTGCGGATGTTCCAGCCATGAACCCGTACGTGGGGTCCGCCTTCAGGCGGACCAATCCGGCTGAAGCCGGATCCCACGCCTAGATGACAGTGATGGAACCTCACGGCGGACAACCGATCGTGACGGCGGGCGTGGCGCTGGGCGAGAGTCCGACCGTCATGATCATGGTTCACGGCCGAGGTGCCGCACCGCGCAACATCCTCGACCTGGTCCCCCGACTCAACCGCCAGGGCTTCACGTACCTCGCGCCCGCCGCCGCAAACAACACGTGGTATCCCTATAGCTTCATGGCGGACACCGCGAAGAACGAACCTGGTCTCTCCTCGGCGCTCGATGTGCTCGATCGGCTGGTCAAGGACGTGGTCGCGCGCGGGGTCCGCAAGGATCACATCGTGCTCCTCGGCTTCTCGCAGGGCGCGTGTCTGACGTCTGAGTTCGCCGTACGACACGCCGATCGCTACGGCGGCGTGATTCTCTTCACCGGCGGGCTTGTCGGACCGCCGGGCACGACCTGGAGCAATCCGGGCTCCTTTGCCGGGACTCCCGTCTTCCTGGGCTCGAGCGACCCAGACCCGCACGTGCCGAAAGACCGCGTGGACGAGAGCGCGGCCGTCTTCACGCGAATGGGCGCGGCGGTGACCGAGCGCATCTACCAGGGTATGGGCCACACGATCAACGACGAGGAGATCGTGTACGCGCAGGCCGTGATGGACGGGGTTCCCTAATGGGACTTCCTGCCAGACGCCCGCACCGGCTGCTCACCGGCGGCGCCATCGCCCTGACTCTGTTGGCGACGATTGCCACTGCAGCGTACGCGCAGCAAATCATCGTGGGAGGCGGCTTTCGCGGGGCTCCGAAGTGGGCGACGCCGCAGAGCTTCGACGGCGCCTGGAATTACTGCCGGGGGTACTACACGAGCGACCGCCGCGAAGCGGGTGGATCCGGCTGGTCCACAGATTTCCCAGCCGCCGACAACAACTTTTCCGTGCGCCTGGCCGAGCTCACCACAGTGCGCGTCAAGCTGGCGGCGAATCGTCAGCCCGACAACGTCGTCGTGCGACTGACCGACACGCTCCTCTACCGCTGCCCCATGCTGTTCATGGAGGACGTCGGCACGATGTCGCTCGACCGGGACGAGATCGAGAGCCTGCGCAGCTATCTCCTCAAGGGCGGACTGCTGTGGGTTGACGATTTCTGGGGCTCGTTCGCCTGGGAGCAATGGGAGGCGGAAATCGCGCGCGTGCTACCGCCGGGCGAATATCCGATCTTCGACATTCCTCAAGACCACGAGGTCATGCACACGTTGTACAACGTGAAGTGGATCCCCCAGGTCTCGTCGATCCAGTTCTGGTATCGGAGCAACGGGGATGTCTCCGAGCGGGGCTACGATAGTCCGCGTGTGAACTTTCGCGGCATCCAGGACGAGAAGGGGCGCCTGATGGTCGTGATGACCCACAACACCGACATCTCAGACACCTGGGAGCGGGAGGGGGAGAACCGGGAGTATTTCGAGCGGTTCTCGCCTGATGGTTATGCCGTCGGCGTCAACGTCGTGCTATACGCGTTGACGCACTGAGGCTCGCCTGTGCGGCGACTTGGGCGCCGTGCGGGCAGTGAAGACGCATAGCGGGATTTTCGGCACCGAGTGGGAAAATCGCGCAGGCCCGGTTCAGCGGCGGGTTAGTGTGCGGAAAACGCCAGTCTTTCAGGCCCTGCCCGCAGCGTATCGTTGGCGTCCTTCTTGCCCGCCCGCACAACTGGATTATTAAGGTGTTTCGAGCAGCTGTCCTTTCGATCGTGGCGGCTTTAACGGTTGGGCCAAACGCCCCGCTGCTATGCGGGGTTGTGTGCACCTCGCAACAGTTGGCTGCCACGAGCGCATGCCACCACGAGGAACCCCCTGCGGCCTGGAGTGTGGTCGGAGACGGCCCCCGCGATAACTGCGATCACGTGGTGCTCGGCGTCGGGCAATTCCTCCGAGAGGACGTGCAGCGCAGTGCGTCTGCGCCGGACGAAGTTCACGCCCTTCTGGTCCCCCGCTATCGGCCCTTCGGTTCAGCGAGCGCCGCCGACGCTGGCCAGGAGCCAGCGCGCGTGTGGTGCTTCGCAAAGCGGCCTCTCTCGACCATTCTCCGGATCTGACACATCTGCCGCACGGACCGGTCTGCGTCAAGGACCGACACTCGCGGTGCCGCTCCACGACGCACGCCAGGCATTCGCCGCGCGTGACGAACACGCGCGGCCAGTCAACAGCAGCGGTGTCATGTGATTAACATCGAACGTTCCACAGGCCTTCGATTCGCTCTTGTCCTGGCGGTCGCGCCGACGCTTTCGATCCGCTTGGCGGCCCAGACGCCGCCCGCGCTCCCCTCGCCGCTCAGCCTGACGGATGTGATTCGCGTCGCAAGCGAGCGGAGAGACGAGATACAGGCCGCGCGCGCCCGCATCCGCGCCGGAGAGGCGCGCCCGATCATCGCATCAGGGCTCGAAGACCCGATGATCTCTTCCTCCCTCGATCATCTGCCGTTCATGCTGGGCGGCGCGGATGTGAGTGTCACAGTCGAGCAACGCATCCCGCTGTCCGGCATCCGCAGCCATCGTCGGGCCTCTGCGGTGGCGGATCTCGAGCGGCTTCGCGCGGACGCGAACCGGACGACGCTCGACGTGGGCGTCCAGGCCGCCAATGCCTTCCTGATGCTGCAGGAGCGTCGCCTCACGGCGGTCCTGGTCAGCGAGCAGATCGCCTTTGCCCGCGACGTGGTGGCGGCGGCGAACGCGCGGTACGCCAGCGGTACGGCTCCGCAATCCGACGTGCTGCGTGCGGAGGTCGAGGTCGCGCGCTTGGAAGCGTTCGCGAAGGCGCTTGTCAGCGACGTGCGCGGCGCCGAGGCGATGCTCAATACGAGCCTGGCGCGAGACGCGGACACGCCGGTCCCGCCGCTGGCGCCGGTCGTGTTCGCCCAGCCGCTTCCCTCCTGGCCCGCGATCAAGGCGGCGCTGACCTCAAGGCCCGAGCTGGCGGCTGGACGCGCCGAGGTCGCGCGCGCCGACGCGGACGTGCAGGTGATGCGCGACATGTTCCGTCCCATGGCGATCATCCGTACGGGACCGGCTTATACGATGGCCGAAGGCCAGGGCTGGATGGCGATGGTCGGCCTCAGCGTGCCGATCTGGCGTGGGAAAGTCCGCGCCGGCGTCGCCGAAGCCCAAGCGATGCGCGCGATGTCTGAGGCAGATCTACAGGCGATGACCCGGATGATCGAGGGCGACGCCGCCGTCGCCGTGCACCGACTCCAGGCGGCCCGCGACCGGCAGGCCGCGCTCACGAGCGATGTGCTGCCCCGCGCGCGCATGGTCATCGAACCGGCTGTCACGGGCTACGCGGCGGGCCGGCTGCCACTCGTCAGCGTGATTGAAGCCGTGCAGGCGCTATGGCTGGTCCAGTCCGACCTGATTGTGGCAGACACAGAACTCGGTCTTGCGTGGGCGCGCCTCGGGCGCGCCATTGGATCGTACGAGGAGATCATCAAATGACAGCCTTCTCACGACTTCGACGAATCGGCGCGCCCATCGCCGCCGCCGTCGCGACGGCTGCGCTAGTGACCGGCGCCCTGTGGGTGCAACACTCCCGAGCGGCATGGCCGTTCGCCATTCGTGGACCGGTGCCTGCCACGGTCATCGCTCGCAGTGCGGTCGCCGCAACAGCGGCAGCATCCTCGGGCGACCGAGTCCCGGTCGACGTCACTGCGGCGACACTCCGGGATCTGGGTGTCCGCCTTGAAGTGGTCCGACGCGAATCGCTGACGCAGTCGGTGCGCGCCGTCGCCACGGTCGTGCTGGACGAATCGCGGATCTCGCACGTGCACACCCGCGTCGCGGGGTGGGTCGAACAGCTCGATGTCAACACCACAGGTCAGTTGGTCCAGGCGGGTCAGCCGTTGGCCCACATCTTTTCGCAGGAACTCCTTTCGTCCCAAACCGAGTACCTGGCCGCTCGCAAGGCGACGTCGGCCTCGGGGATCACCAGCGTGGTGGTGGCGAGTGGGCGGACACGGCTGACCGTCCTCGGCATGACGCCGACGGACATCGACGCGATCGAGCAAACCGGCGAACCAAAGCGCCTGGTCACGGTGGTGGCTCCCACGAGCGGCGTGGTCGTGAACCGCGGCATCACGGTCGGCACCTCTGTGGACCCGTCGACGACGCTGCTCACGATTGCCGACCTGTCGCGCGTGTGGATTCTTGCCGAGGTGCCCGAGGCGAACATCCCCGCCGTTCGCGTCGGGGCGCAGGCGCAGCTCGACTTTCCGGCCTCCGGTCTGGCGCCGTTCGCGGCCCGCATCGACTTCCTCTACCCGACGCTCTCCGAGCGCACACGCACGTTGCGCGTCCGCTTCTCGGCAGCCAATCCCGCCGGCGCGCTCAGGCCGGGGCTCTACGGCACGGCCGCATTTGAATCGGCCGGACAGCGGGTCATCACCGTGCCCCGGGATGCGGTGGTCGACACAGGGCTGCAGCAGCACGTTTTCGTCGCGATCGGCGATCGGTTCGAGCCGCGGCCGGTCACGCTTGGCGTGCAGATGGCAGATCGCGTCGAGATCCGAGCCGGCCTGAAGGAGGGCGAACGGATCGTGGCCGCGGGCGTGTTCCTGCTGGATTCGGAGAGCCGGCTGCGCGCCACGGGGGCCGCCGGGGGGCACAGCGGCCACGGCGCACCAACTGCAACTCAGGAGACGCCGGCGGCTCAGCCAGCAGGCCCGCACGTGGGCCATTAGCGGTAACGGTCATGGTCGAACGCATCATCGAACTGTCGGTCCGTCACAAGTGGGTGGTCTTCGCCGCCGTGCTCGTGCTCGCGCTGTTTGCGGCCGACTCCGCGCGCAAGACCCCACTTGATGCGCTTCCAGATCTCTCGGACCCGCAGGTGATCATCTACACCGAGTGGATGGGGCGCAGCCCCGATCTGGTCGAGGACCAGGTCACCTACCCCCTCGTTCGCGCCCTGCAGAGTACGCCGGGTGTGGCAACAGTGCGCGGTTACTCGATGTTCGGGATGAGTTTTACCTACGCGATCTTCGCCGACGGCACCGACATCTACTGGGCGCGTACTCGCGTGCTCGAGCAGTTGGGGCGGGTGCAGCAGTTGCTGCCGCCCGGTGTGTCCCCCACCCTCGGGCCCGACGCGAGTGGTCTGGGGTGGGTCTACCAGTACGTACTGAAGGACAGCAGCGGACAGATGGATCTGGCCGAGCTTCGGGAGTTGCAGGATTTTACGGTCCGTCCCGCGCTGCAGGCGGTCGCCGGTGTGGCGGAGGTCGCGTCGCTCGGGGGATTCGAGCGCCAGTACCAGATCGTGATCGACCCGGACAAGCTCGTGGGCTTCGGGCTCACGGTGACCGACATCGCGCGATCGGTCCGCGATGCCAACGCGGAAGTGGGCGCTCGCGTGATCGAACTGGCCGGACGCGAATATGTGCTGCGCGGGCGCGGCTATGTGAAGGCACTCGCCGATCTCGAGCAGAGCGTGGTGGCGGTGGGCGCAGGAGGCACGCCTGTCCGGCTCGGGGACGTCGCGAACGTGCGGTATGGGCCGGAGATTCGACGCGGCGCCGCGGACTGGAACGGCACTGGGGAGGCTGTCGGCGGCATCGTGGTGATGCGCATCGGCTCCAATGCGCTGCAGGTGATTCGGGCGCTCGAAGCGGAGATCGCATCGCTGCGCCTGCCAGACGGCGTCAGCCTCATTCCCACGTACGACCGGTCGGAGCTGATCCTCGGGTCTGTCCAGACCTTGACCGACACGCTTATCCAGCAGGCGATCATCGTCACGATCATCTGCCTGGTCTTCTTGTTCCATGCGCGATCGGCGCTGGTCGTGATGATCGTGCTGCCGCTCTCCGTGCTGCTGTCATTCATTGGGATCCGGCACCTGGGCCTGTCGTCCAACATCATGTCGCTCGGCGGGATCGCCATCGCCATCGGCGAGCTGGCCGATGCGGTCATCGTGCTGATCGAGAACGCACATGTGCGCCTCGCCGCGGCGCGCGCCGGGTCGGATCGCCAGCGGATCATTGTTGACGCGTGCAAGGAAGTCGGCCGGCCGATCTTCTTCTCGTTGCTGCTGATTACGATCAGCTTCCTGCCCATCTTCACGTTGGCCGGCCAGGCCGGTCGACTGTTCATGCCGCTCGCGTACACGAAGACGTTCGCGATGTTCGCCGCCGCGATGCTCTCGATCACGCTCGCACCGCCACTGATGGTGCTCCTGCTGAGTGGGCGGTTCCGTACCGAGGCCACGAACCCAGTCAGCCGATTGCTCAGCGCCGCCTACCGGCCGATCGCGGTCCTGGTCGTGCGCTTCCGGATCCTCGTGGTCGCCGCCGCCGCCCTCCTCATGGTCGCCACGGTACCCACGTTTCAACGGCTCGGCTCCGAGTTCATGCCTCCTCTCGACGAGGGATCGCTCCTCGTCATGCCAACGACGTTTCCGGGCATCGCGATCGAAGAGGCGCGCCGGGCGTTGACGGCGCAGAACCGCATCATCATGCGGTTTCCCGAGATCGCGTCGGTGCACGGCAAAGCGGGTCGGGCGGAGACGGCCACCGATCCGGCTCAGCTGGACATGATCGAGTCGGTCATCGCGCTCCGCCCGCGGGCCACCTGGCCGACGCGCTACACCCCCCGCTGGTACAGCACGACGGCGCCTGACTGGGCGAAGCGGGGCCTGCGGCGCGTGTGGCCAGAGCAGCAGGCGCGCACGCTCGCGGAGCTGTCGCGTGATCTGGATGCCGCGCTCCGCATGCCCGGCTACCAGATGGCGATCGCGCCGCCGATCCGCACGCGGATTGACATGCTCTCGACCGGCGTCCGGACGCCGGTCGGGATCAAAGTGTTCGGCGAGGACCTGAAAGAGATCGAACGCATCAGCGTGGACCTCGAGGGCATGCTCCGTCAGGTGCCGGGCACCCGCAGCACGTTTGCCGAGCGGCAGACCGGTCGTGAGTACATCGACATTGTCCCCAACCGAGAGGCCATCGCGCGCTTCGGCCTGACGGTTCGGGACGTCCAGGACGTGGTGGAGGCCGCGGTCGGAGGGATGACGGTTTCGACGGCGATTGCCGGGCGTGCCCGCTTCTCGATCAACCTGCGCTACGCCGCCGATCAGCGCTCGGACCCGCAGGCGCTCCGCCGCATTCTCGTACCGGTGCAGTCCACAGGCAGCGCGACCGACTACGGCGGCAGGAATGCGGGAGCTGGCGCCAGTGTCCAAGGCAGCGGCATGGTCCCGTCCGGTGGCGGCGGCACCGGAGGCGGAATGGGATCGATGTCCGGGGGCAGTGGAGGGCGGCCCGGCGGGTCGGCGACGTCCTCCGAGCTTGCTGCGCCGCCGATGGGCAGTCTGTCGGCATCCCCGGATTTGATGGAGCAATGGCGCCAGCCGGGTGCCGCCGTCCCGCTCGGCGACCTCGCCGACGTGCGCGTCACCACTGGCCCGCCAATGATCAAGGACGAGAACGGGGTGCTCGTCGGGTACGTATTCGCCGACATCGACCAGACCCAGCGCGACCTCGG
>JBAUGX010000054.1:0-4317 GCA_049679965.1 Vicinamibacterales bacterium | reverse complement strand
GCCCGGCACCGAGGGCGCCCTCGCGCTCGGCCTCGCACACGTGATCCTGAGGGACAAGCTGCGTCCGACCGACGCCGCCGGTCGCGCGGGCGCGCTCATCGACGGCTGGTCCCGCGGTCTTGCGGACTACACGCCGGAGGCGGTCGAGCAGCAGACGACCGTGAAGGCGGCGCGGGTCGAACGGCTGGCGCGCGAACTCGCTGAGCAGCGACCCGCGGTGGCCATCATCGGGGGCGCACCGCTCGCGCAGACAAACGGACTCTTCCAGGCGCTGGCGGTCAACGCGCTCAACGCGCTGCTCGGCAGCGTCGATGCGCCGGGCGGGATCTCGTTCATGCCACAGGCCGAATCGGCCGGCGCGAGTGCGCTCGCGGCGCGCCCGCTGCGCGTCGTGGCGGCCGACATGCTGGCCGATCGCGCGCCGGTGCAGGTGCTGCTCCTCGACAACGTCAATCCCGTGTTCGCCTCTCCGGCGGACTGGAAGGTCCGCGACGCCGTTCTGAAGGTCCCGTTCCGGGTCAGCTTCGGCAGTTTCATCGATGACACCAGCGTGCTGGCCGACTTGATCCTGCCGGACCATTCCTTCCTCGAGTCGTGGACGGACGTACGGCCCGAGGCGGGCGCGCGCATCGCGTTGGCGACGCTCGCCGGCCCGGCGATGAAGCCGCTGCACCAGACGCGGGCGACACCCGATGTGCTGCTCGACGTCGCGCGGCGCCTCAAGCAGCCGTTCAAGCCCGAACTGCCCTGGCAGACCTTCGATCAGATGCTCCAGGCCTCGGTCGGCCAGGACAACTTCGCCACGGCGACACAGCAGGGCTGGGTGGAGCTGAAGGCCAGGACAGCAGGGCGTCAGACCGCTCCGAGCGGACGCAGCCAGGCGGCGCCAGCGCGCGATGCGGTGTTCGACGGCGACCCGGCCCAGTATCCCTTCCACTTCCTCCCCTTCGCGTCGCAGGCGTTTCTCGACGGCTCGCTGGCGCACTTGCCGTGGCTGCAGGAGATGCCCGATCCGATCAGCACCGCGATGTGGAGCACCTGGGTGGAAATCAATCCACAGACCGCGGCGCGCCTCGGCATTGGCGACGGCGACGTCGTGGAAATCGAGTCCGGTCACGGCAAGGTGCAGGCGGCCGCCGCGCTGTCGCCAGGCACCGCTCCCGACGTGATCGCGATGCCGGTCGGACAGGGACACGAGACGTTCACGCGGTATGCGAGCGGCCGCGGCAGCAATCCGGTCAAGGTGCTCGCCGCATCGCTCGAGCCGGAGACGGGCACCTTGGCGTGGGCGGCCACGCGCGTCAAGGTGTCGCGGATTGGGGGCCCTGACGGCCGCCTGATTCGGTTCGCCGGGTCGATGAGGGAACCGGAGCCGCACAGGTAGGAACTGACGATGCCACACCGCTGGGGAATGACCGTCGATCTCGACCGCTGCACCGGCTGCGAAGCCTGCGTCGTGGCCTGTCACGCCGAGAACAACATCCCCACCGTCCGCGACGCCGAAGCGGCCCGCGGGCGTGCCATGCACTGGATTCGAGTCGAACGGTACTGGGAGGGCGAGTTCCCCGACGCCCACCTGAAGTTCCGCCCGGTGCTCTGCCAGCAGTGCGACGCGGCGCCGTGCGAGCCGGTCTGTCCGACCTACGCGAGCCATCACACCGACGAAGGCCTCAACGCGCAGGTCTACAACCGCTGCATCGGGACGCGGTACTGCGCCAACGCGTGTCCCTACAACGTCCGCTTTTTCAACTTCTTCAACCCCACCTGGGAGAAGCCGCTGCACCTGCAGCTCAACCCCGACGTGTCCATTCGCGAGGTCGGGGTGATGGAGAAATGCACGTTCTGCATCCAGCGGATCAGGGCCACCGATCAGCAGGCGAGGGCCGAGAACCGGCCGCTCAAGGACGGGGAGCTGAAACCGGCGTGCGTGCAGTCCTGCGCGCCCATGGCGCTCGTCTTCGGCGACCTCAACGATCCGGAGAGCCAGGTGTCACGGCTGTCGCGCTCGGGCCGCGGTGAGAGGCTCCTCGAGGATCTGGGGGTGCAGCCGAAGATTGTGTACCTCAGGCATCAGGGGCAGGCATGACGGCAGCCGACCGGAACATCACCGAAGACCTGCTTCGCCCATTGACGGCGACGTCATGGCGCTTCTACCTGCTCGTCGCCGTGCTCTTCAGCATCGTCCTTCTCGGCGTCGGGTCGTTCGCCTACCAGGTGAACAATGGGATCGGGATATGGGGGCTCAACTGGCCGGTCTTCTGGGCCTTTGACATCACGAACTTCGTGTTCTGGATCGGCATCAGCCACGCCGGCACGCTCATCTCGGCCATCCTGCGGCTGGTGAACGCGGGGTGGCGCCGGCCCGTGACCCGCTGCGCCGAAGTCATCACCGCATTCGCGCTGATGATCGGCGCCATGTTTCCGATCGTCCACCTCGGGCGGCCGTGGCTCTTCTTCTGGCTCATGCCGTATCCAAGCGAGCGGCAGCTCTGGCCAAACTTCCGCTCACCGCTCGTGTGGGATTTCTTCGCCATCTCAACGTATTTGACCGGCAGCCTGCTCTTCCTCTACCTGCCGACGATTCCGGATTTCGCGTTGGTACGCGACAGGTCGACCGGCGTGCGTCGCAGGATCTACGGCGCGCTGGCGCTCGGCTGGCGTGGCACGACCAGGCAGTGGCACCGGCTCGAGTCGGCCATGCAGATCATGGCGATTGCCATCATCCCGGTCGCGGTGTCCGTGCACACGATTGTGTCGTTCGACTTCTCGATGGCGGTGGTGCCGATGTGGCACTCGACCATCTTCGGGCCCTATTTCGTCGCCGGCGCGATCTTCAGCGGCATCGCCGCGCTCATCATCGCCATGGCCGCGCTGCGGAAGTTCCTGCACCTCGAGCAGTACCTGCACCCTGTGCACTTCGAGAATCTCGGAAAGCTCCTGCTCCTGATGTGCCTGCTGTGGGGATATTTCGTCTTCGCCGAGCGGCTCACGGTGTGGTACGGCAATGAACCGTCCGAGATGGCGGTGTTCTGGAGCACGCAGGCAGGGGCCTTCGCGCCGCTCTATTGGACGATGGTATTCTGCAACTTCGTCCTGCCGCTCTTCATTCTGTCGTTCAAGAGGCTGCGGACCGTCACGGGATGTGTGATCGCGTCCTGCACGGTCGTCGTTGGCATGTGGCTCGAGCGGTTCCTCATCATCGTGCCGTCGCTCACCCACAAGTATCTGCCGTACTCGTGGGGTTCCTACCGACCGCGGCTGCCGGAGATTCTGCTCCTCGTGGCGACCTTCGGCGCGATGGGCTTGCTCTACACGCTCTTTTCCAAGTTCGTCCCGATTATCTCGATCTGGGAGCTCAAGGTCGGCGAACAGCCCGAGCTCACAGAGCCCCACGAGACGCCCGACGAAGCGGCTACGTTGTGGAGGACGCATCCATGACCGCGATGTACGGTCTGTACGAAGAGCCGGGCGGCGCTCAGCGTGCCTTCACGGCGCTACGGCGGGCCGGCGTGGCCGAGGCAGACATTACCGTCATTTCCGCCGAGCCGTTTGAGGCCTTCGAGTTCGCCGAGCGTGACAAGTCGCTGATCCTGTTTCGGCTGGCCGGGATTGGCGGCGTTCTTGGGTTGACCGCCGGCCTGTTCCTGACGATCGGCACCGAAACCGCGTGGCCGCTTGTCACCGGCGGCATGCCGATCGTGGCCTGGTGGCCCAATCTGGTCATCATCTTCGAGCTCACGATGCTCGGCGCGATTCTCACCACCGTCGTCTCGCTCCTAGTCACCGCGGGCCTGCCCACCCTCAAAGGCGCCATGTACGATCCTGCGGTCTCCGACGGCAAGATTCTCGTCGGCGTTCCGCTTTCTGCTGGCCGCGCGCCGGACACCGTGCGCGACGCGCTGACCCTTGGAGGCGCGCTGACGGTCAAAACCGCCGACTTTTAGCCGTGCCGCTGCTTGACCTTGATTCGAAGCGGCCTGTATACTTCCCGGCGTTTGCACCACTAAGAATCAGGAATCGGCGAGGAGGACACCCATGAAGGTTTCGTCGAAGCGACTGGGCTTCGTAGTCGCAGCACTGACGGTCGCGTGGCTGACCGGTATCGCGTTTGCCACAAACGGGACAGCGATCGGAGCGACGTCTCCCACGCAATCATCAGTTACTGCCACGCCTGCACCCGCTCAAGGGGCTGGGAAGATGGCGCCGGGCACATCGGTACCGCTCTCGGCCGCTTCTGCCTTCGCGCAGGCGGCACAGGCGCCCGCTGGCCGGGCACAGGCACCCGCAGCGCCCGCCGGCCGGGCGCAGGCCCCGACG
>JBAUGX010000053.1:0-18681 GCA_049679965.1 Vicinamibacterales bacterium | reverse complement strand
CCCCAGGCGTCCGCACGATCGCGGGCGTCGCCAAGAGCCCGCTCAGCACGGCCGAGACGCCGAACACGTTCGAGCAGATCTCGTCGTACAACAACTACTACGAGTTCGGCACCGACAAGCAATCGCCGGCGAAGTACGCAAGCCTTCTTCGGACGTCGCCATGGTCGATCGCGGTCGAAGGCGAATGCGCGAAGCCCGCGGTCTGGAACCTCGAGGACGTCCTCAAGGGGCAGACGCTCGAGGAGCGTATCTACCGTCATCGTTGCGTCGAAGCGTGGTCGATGGTCATTCCGTGGGTGGGGTTCCCGCTGGCCAACTTCATCGAGCGCTGCCAGCCGACCTCCAAAGCGAAGTTCGTGCAGTTCTTCACCCTCAACGATGCGACGCAGATGCCCGGCGTGCGTTTCCCAATCCTCGACTGGCCGTACACCGAGGGCCTGCGGATGGACGAGGCGATGCATCCGCTGACGATCCTCGCGGTGGGCCTCTACGGGGAAGTGCTGCCGAATCAGAACGGCGCGCCGATTCGACTGGTTGTGCCGTGGAAGTACGGCTTCAAGGGCATCAAGTCGATCGTCAAGATCCGGTTCGTGGAACAGCAGCCGGTCAATACGTGGCAGGCCTCAGCGCCCAGCGAGTACGGCTTCTATTCGAACGTGAACCCGACCGTGGACCATCCGCGCTGGAGCCAGGCGACCGAGACCCGGCTGCCCGGGTTCTTCAAGAACCATCCGACGCAGATGTTCAACGGGTACGCCGACCAGGTCGCGCATCTCTACTCGGGGCTGGATCTCCGGAAGAACTTCTAACCAGCTGCCGGCTGCTAGGGGAATCGCACGTGGCGGATCGCGCCGGACACGACGAAGATTCGCAGGTTGTTGGTCTTGGCCTCGGCAGGAACGACAAAGAACCCTGGGCCGTCAGGCGAATAGCTGAGTGTCGTCCCCGACAGCACTTCGCCATCGTTGAACGTCACGACGACGCGGCGGCCCGCGCCCGGGTCGGTTTCCGACGGCGCCGCGGCCTGCGGGGCCAGGCCTTCGAGTTCCTGCACGAAAAACGCGGCCTTGAGGTGCGTGAGTGGAATAGTCACGCGCGATTCCGGCGGGCCGTCAGGCGCAGACCACACGTCGATCTGCTTTCTGGTCGGCATGAAGTGGCGCGTGTAGCCCTTCATCATCCGGCCATCGGTGTATCGCACGACAAGACGATGCCATCCGTAGGGCGTCTCGAGCACTTTGTCCCGATCGGCCTCGGGCTCTGGCCCGGGCTGCCCTGCCGGAGCGATGTCTTGCGTCAGCGCGATTAATTGCGCGGCCCCCTTGAGGAATTCCCGGTGCCACTCCTCCAGCCGGCAGCCGAGCGGCAGCTCGACTAGAAGCTTGGCGGCCGTGCGGTTCGGGGCTGCTGGCATGTCGAACACGGCACTGCCGCGAAGCTTCAACGCGGCGCCTGCGTCCACGACCCGAATGGCGAGAACGGGAACCGAGCGCCGCACGCGTTCGACGATTTCGGTCAGGAGGACGTCCGGGGCCGCGCTATTCTCGACGCATCGGATGACCGCTCTGAGCAGATGGCTCATCTCCCGTCTGTACGGTGCCCCAGCCCGAAGTCCCGACGCCGATTCGAGCATCGCGAGCAGAGTCGCGATCGCGCCGGCCCACATCGCGGCCGCCCCGGGGGTGGCGCTTGCCAGACGGGGACCTTCGGATTCAAAGGACCGCTTGAGTGCGAGACTGAGCCTCGCGCATTCGTGCGCGGGATTGTAGCCAGCATCGCCCTGGTCGCCGCCGGTCGGCGACCGCGGCAGCTCGAATGGTCGCTTGAACCAGAGGGCGCCTCGATACGTGGGGTGAGGGACAAGCCCAGCGACGTGGCAGCGGAGGACTCGCGCCGGAATCGCGAACTCGCCTTCCCGTCCCGCGATCTCGACAACGACCGTGCTGCCGGGCTGAAGCCGAGTCGTGGCTTCGATCTGCGCACCGCCCTGGGACAAATCGATCAGCGACACAACCGGGCCGTATTTCAGCCGGACGTGATTGAGCCACGACAGTTCCGACAGGGTCAGGCGGCGGTGCGTCCGCCGGTCGGCAAATTCTTCACGTTCTGCAGCGCTGGCTGGACGCACCAGGGACATGTGAGCCTTTTCGGGGTTCTTAGTGGCAGCCAAGGGTGACATTAGGAAGTGGCAAGACAGTCGCAAGCCTCATGCCAGGCCAACTGTCTTCGACGCCTACAGAAAGCTCCTCTATTTGCACGAGTTGGCTCTGGTCTCCACGGCCAGAATCTGATTCAGATCGGCACAGCACGTGTCATGTAGTGCCCTATTAAGTCACACGCCTTACAAGATCAGAATTCGGATTCAATTCTTGGTCATGCTGAAGCCGGTGATAACGGCCTCGACGTTGTGGCTGTAACGGATGCCGTAGACGCCGTCGGTCGACTGCAGTTTGCCCACGCCAACCAGCTGCGCCCTGTCGTAGCCGGCGACGACGGTGCCGTTGATGGAGCATTCGGCGCGGCCACCCTTGACGGTCCAGGCGATGTCCTGCGACACAGGCTGACCGACCGCCGCGGCCCGGCGCACGGCGGCATGGCGCGACGTGTTGAGCAGCGTGAAGACGGATGGGCCGCTGAATCCCCGGACGAGCATCTGCCCGTCGCCGTACGCGACACAGTAGACCAGGCTCATCTGATCGGTGCCCATCCCGGTGCCGCCGATGAAGATGCCGTACGAGTGCGGGTGGCTGTTGAGCTCCATGAACCGTGGCTCCATGAAGGTCGCCTTCACGGTGTAATCACCGCTCGCCGTGTTCGCAGGATTCCAGTAGGTGGTCGCCGGACCGGCGGTGACATGGATGGCATTCCCCTCCTGCACGAGCTTCGAGTCGTTCAGAACCCGGCCCTGCCGGGCCGAGCTCGCATCGATCTTGCCCGTCCAGCCCTGGATGAAAATACCGCCGCCGGGGATGACGCGATCTTGATCCATCTGCGCGTTGAGCAACACGCCGGCAGAAAGAGCGACGACGAGAGTGCACACGGACACGGGGACAACACGCATGGAAGTCTCCTTGACTAGAGAAAGGTCACGAGAAACAGATCTTATACTAGGCGCGTGCACGCAATCGAGACATCGTCCGCCCTGTGCGTCCGCGATCTGCGCAAGAGTTTCGAGAACGTGGTCGCCGTTGACGGCATCGAGTTGGAGGTACGCACGGGTGAGTGCTTCGGCCTGCTCGGCCCGAACGGCGCCGGCAAGACCACGACGGTCGAAATCTGCGAGGGCCTGACCGAGCCCGATGCAGGCGAGGTCGAGGTGCTGGGACGCCGCTGGGCGACCGACGCCAAGGCGCTCCGCCAGCGGCTCGGCATTCAACTGCAGGAGACTCAGCTTTCCGACAAGCTGACGGTCGTCGAAACACTGAATCTGTTCCGCAGCTTCTACCATCAGGGTCCGACCTCGAGCGACGTCATCGCCCTTGTCCAGCTCGAAGAAAAGCGTCACGCGCGGGTCGCGACGCTCTCTGGCGGCCAGAAGCAGCGGCTGGCGCTCGCCTGCGCGCTCGTCGGCGATCCCGAACTGCTCTTCCTCGACGAGCCGACGACCGGCCTCGACCCGCAGGCCCGGCGTCAGGTGTGGGATCTCATCGAGGAATTCAAGCGGGGTGGCCGCACCATTCTGCTCACGACGCACTACATGGAGGAGGCCGAGCGCCTCTGCGACCGCGTGGCCATCATGGACCACGGCAAAGTGATCTCGTGCGGCACGCCACGCGCACTCATCGAGCAACTGGGCCGCCAGGGTACATTGGAGGACGTCTTCGTCTCGCTGACGGGACGCCATCTGCGGGATGACTAGAGTGGGCCATCCGCTGACTCAGCTCATCCTCGTCCGGTTTCGCGAGTTCGCGCGCGAGCCCGAGGCGGTGTTCTGGGCCATCTTCTTTCCCATTTTGCTGACAGTGGGACTCGGCGTCGCCTTTCGCAGCCGCCCGGCCGAGACGCTGCAGGTCGCCACCTCTTCGTCCACGATCGCCCAGTCGTTGCGGCAGGATCCGGCGCTCGCCGTTGCGGAACTCGCAGAGGAGGCCGCCCGCGCCGCGCTCAGGACCGGCAAGGTGCTGCTGCTCGTCGAATCCAATCCGGACGGATCGGTCGTCTACCGCTACGACGACACGAACCCCGAGGGCCGCACGGCCCGCATGCTCGCCGACCGCGCCATCCAGCGCGCCGCGGGCCGAGCCGACCCGGTGCCCTTCAGCGATCAACTGGTGCGCGAGACGGGCTCCCGGTACATCGACTTCGTGGTCCCGGGTCTCGTCGGCCTCGGCATCATGAGCAATACGCTCTGGGGTCTCGGATTCTCCATCGTCGATTCGCGGCGACGAAAACTGATCAAACGCCTGATGGCGACGCCGATGTCGCGCACGCACTATCTGCTCTCGCATTTGTGCTGGCGCATGATCGTGCTGGGGTTCGAGGTGGGCGTGCCGGTGGGATTCGGCGTGCTGGTGTTTGACGTGCCGGTGCGCGGCCGCATCCTCGATCTCGTCGTCCTGTGCGTTCTGGCTTCGCTCTCGTTCAGCGCGGTGGGTCTGCTCTGCGCCTCGCGCGCGCGAACGATCGAGGGCGTGTCGGGCCTCATCAACCTGGCGCAGGTGCCGATGTGGATTCTCTCGGGGGTGTTCTTCGCCTCCGATCGCTTCCCAGGCGCCGTGCAGCCTCTCATCCGCGCGCTGCCGCTGACGGCGCTCATCGACGCGCTTCGCGCCCACATGCTGCAGGGCGCGAACCTCTTACAGCTCGGCCCACAACTCGGAACGCTCGGCGCCTGGCTGGTCGTGTGCTTCGTGCTGGCGATGAAGCTCTTCCGCTGGCGCTAGATTAGAGGCTACGTTGGTCTATAGTTTTTGCGCGCGGAAGTTCAGGGTGCCACTGTAGCTCACCAACTGCAGTTGAATAGTCCAGGCGCCAGGTGTGCCAGTCGCCGTGGGTTCGTTGAGGCTGGGGACAAGGTCCTTGTCGTAGACGACAGTTCCGGCCGCATCCTTGAGAGTGATATGCGCCACACCAGCCGTGGTCGTGGTGGAGTGATTGATGGTGGCACGGGTTCCAGTATTCTGCCAGAAGTACGTCAGCGCGGTAGTGGTGGTGGTCACGCCGGTGGCTTGGGCCTGGAAGTTGTCAGTGGCATTGGTGATCTCGGGCTGAAACGACGGCGCTAGCGGACTGTCGCATGCGGCAATGAGCGTCACGAGGACCAGCAGGCTGCCGAGAATGAGGATCCGGTCGTGTAACGATCTGACATGCATGAAGTGCGACTCCTGCTGGCTACTGTGTTTTTCTTGTGTAGACCGGGAGTTCCAGTCTGGCCGTCCCGGGTCTCGGCGTGTCACTTGCCGACTTCTTCAGACCCATAGTACACCGCGCGTCCAGGTTCTTAGAGCTTTGTGGCGCTAAAGTTCAAACTGCCACTGTAGTTCACCACGGTCAACGTCACGGTCCAAGTACCAGGTGTGCCGGTCGCAGTGGGCTCGTTCAGGCTCGGGGAAAGGTCCTTGTCGTACATGAGGACGCCGTTGGCGTCACGGATCGTGAGGTGAGCCGTGCCGGCCGTTGTTGACGTAGAGTGATTGATCGTGGCCCGGGTCCCAGTATCCTGCCAAGTGTAGGTCAAGGACGAGGAGACGGTCGTCAAGCCGGTGGCCTGCAACTGGAATGAGTCGGTCACGTTGACGATTTGGGGCTGAAACGCTGCCAACGGCGACGGCGACACCGGGCTGTCGCTGCATGCGGCAAGGAGAGCGACGAGGGCCAGTAGACTAGCGACGACGGAGACTTGGGGGCGACACGATCTGAGAGGCATGATGTAAGGCTCCATTGCTTCAAAGAGACACGTTTGGTGTGGTATGTTGAGCAACAAGCGAGCCAGGATCCACTGCCGCTCTCTTCCTCGTCAATTCAACGAGGATATCCAGCATTCTTGCTGGTTCCGCCGACGCGTCGATAACGATTCGCCGATTTTCTGTTGTAACGAGACCGGTCATCACAACGAATTTCGTTATCGACAGGGGCTTGGTCGCAATCCCAAGCCTTGACTAGTGTGATCGCCTGGGAGAGCCGCCGTGAGGCAGACACAGCACATGCATCGATGCACTGGGATTTACACGATTGCCGCGCTTTGCGCCTTGACCCTCATCTCCGGCTGCGCACTGAGGACCGTGAGCATCCGTGACGTGCAGCGGGACGCTGTACGGTACACGGACCATACCGTCAGGATTGACGGCACCGTCACGAACTCCTGGGGCGTGCCCCTGGTGCCCTTCAGGTTTTATCGAATTCAGGACGACACGGGCGAATTGACGGTACTCTCGAACGGTTCGCGGAGCCCGGCGACCGGCAGCCGCGTCCGTGTCAAAGGCGTCGTTCGCAACGTCGCCGTGATCGGCGGCCAAGCGCTCGGCCTGCATCTCGAAGAGGAGAGCCTCGATATCAAGCGATAGGCCTCGTCTACGTTGCCAGCCGGCCGGACAACAATAGCCCGCTCATCAATCGCGTCACTGCTGCCGGAAATCCGGCATTCGGAAATTTGAAGCCTGCGCCAGATTCTTGCGTCAGCGTGCTTCCACGTGTGATGACGCAAGCACCTCGTGTTGTACGCTCGTTTGGTGTCGTGCGTTGTGGTCACCGGCGTCGGCGGTCCGGCGGGGCGAGCGGCCGCGACCTATTTCGCAGAAAAGGGCTACCGCGTGATCGGCACCGACATGCGCGAGGTGACGTCTCCGTCCTGGGCCTTCAGGCTCGTGCCGGCGGCGCGCGAACCGGCGTTCCCGCGCGCACTGCTCGCGGTGGCCGTTGACGAGGGCGCGGCTCTTGTTCTGCCGACCGTCACCGAGGAACTCCCGGTCGTCGCGCGCATGCGGCCGGAGCTGCGCGACCGGGGCATCGCCTTGTCCGTGTCGGACCCGCCCGGCGTCGACGTGGCCAACGACAAGCTGCTGACCGCCCAGGAGCTTGGCGCGAAGGGGGTGGCCGTACCAAGGACCTTCGCGGGCACCACGCCGTGCGCGACGGTCGCGGCAGCGCTCGGATTTCCGCTGCTCTCGAAGCCCCGCTTCGGACGCGGCGGACGAGGCGTCGTCGTCCATCGAACGATGACGGATCTCTCCCGCGCGGGCCAGGAGGAGATCGTCTGGCAGGCGTTTCTACCGGGTGAGGAGTTTGACGTGAACCTCTTCGTGGAACGGGGCGACCACGCGCCCACCGTGACCGTGCTCCGCAAGGTCACGCTGAAAGAAGGGCTGGTCGGCAATGCGCTGAGTGTCGAGCGCGTCTCGCGGCCGGATGTGGCCGCGCTGGGCCTGCGCGCGGCTCGCGTTCTCGCGCTCGAGGGCCCGCTCGATATGGACATTCGACTTGGACATGACGGGGCGCCGGCCGTGCTGGACGTGAACGCGCGCGTCGGTGCCAACGTCTTATCGGCGCGCGAGGTGATGGATGCCCTCGACGACGCCTGGAGAAACGGCCGATGCGCCTGATACTGGCAATACTCGTCTGCATCCTGGCACTGCCCGCCTCGGTCACCGCCCAGACGGGAGGCGCCGCAGGCACTCCACAGCTGCGCGCGCGCGGCGACGAGTTGCGCGCCAAGGGGGACTACAACGGCGCGCTCGCGGCCTACGAGGCCGAGCGGGCCGCCGGCGGCGATACTGCCGACGTCTGGAAGCACATTGGCTGGACGCAGAGGGCGCTCCGCCACTACGCCACCGCGGCCGCCTCGCTCCAGCGAGCCGTCGATCTCGATTCGGCAGATCAGGAGGCGAAAGACGACCTCAGGAGCCTGAAGATCTCGCGCGGCCTCGC
This sequence comes from Vicinamibacterales bacterium, assembly GCA_049679965.1. Classification (GTDB taxonomy): domain Bacteria; phylum Acidobacteriota; class Vicinamibacteria; order Vicinamibacterales; family CAVVIG01; genus 2-12-FULL-65-11. The sequence continues at coordinate 10,818 of JBAUGX010000053.1, read as the reverse complement.
GGTGCGGTCGTGGGTTGGCGGTACCGAGCCCGGAACCTCCAAGAACGCCTTCGAGGGGCAGGTCACCCACGGCGCCTTCGACCGTTTCGAGTTGCAGGGCGGCGGCAGCTGGACCGACAACATCTTCTACGAGGCCACGAAGGGCTACGCCAGCGCGTACTGGTTCTACTCGCCGGATTCGTATGTCAAGGGCGATTTCACGCTGCGGAAGTACGCGTACAGCGGGGCGAACCGGCCGACACCAGACTCCAACGCGTACGAGCTCGTGCCGCGCGGCGAGCTCGAGATCTCGAACTGGTTCAGACAGAAGGTCCGCGTCGGCCTGGACTACCAGCTGTTTGCCCCCAACTTCTTCTTCGACACCGGGACGCGCATCATCAATCACAAGGTCTCGACCGAGCTGGAAGCACGCGTGGGCGGTGGCTTGGCGGTGAGTTTCATGGCGGCCGTCCTCCACGACCCAGATCCGAAGCAGACCAAGATTGCAGGGCGGCCCGACCCGGTGACGCCGACGACGATCGTGTCGACGACGAGCGTCGGCTACCGCAACGAGATCCTCCTCGGCGGCGGCCTCGCCTACGAGGCGGCGCAATGGAGCGCCGGCGCGAAATTCATCCCCAACCGCGACCTGGACGCCGGCTTCGACTGGTCGACCATCTCAAGCCTCGCCGTGCGACCCGTTGAGAAGCTGTCGCTCGACTTCCAGTGGGTCTTCGATCGGTACTCAGCGGATTCCGGCCCTGCCTTCGCCGGCAAGAACGGAAACATCTGGTGGGGGATGGCGCGGTACCAGCTGACGCCCCAGCTGGCGGTCGCGGCCGGCCTGAAGTGGGTGAACAACCCGAGCCCGAAGACCACGACGACGACCACCACCAACGGCATTCCGAACGAGACTCGGAACGACCCGACGGCGCTGTTGAATCTCGAGTTCCGAACGGGCCTCTTCTAATCACCCATGCGCCACTGGCTCCACGGGTTCCTCGCTCTCGCCGTGCTCGCCGCCACGGGCAGCGCCCTGACGGAAGAGGCATGGGCTGCCGCGCGGGCGGGCCAGGAACAGGCCGGAGGCGGCACCGAACCCGCGGGGCCGAAAGCCGCCATCGAGAACCTGCGCCGCAGTGCCAGCCAGCAGGTCCGCGACCGCCAGTTCATGGAGGCCATCCGGAGCTACGAGCGTCTTCTCAAGATGGCCCCCGGCGACGCCGACGCCCTCTCTCGTCTGGCACAGCTTCAGGCCTGGACCGGTGACTACGACAAGGCCGTCGTGCTCTACCGAGAGGCCATCGGCCGCCGACCGAAAGACCTGGGGCTCAAAAGCGATCTCGCCGACGCGTTCGCCTGGGCGAACCGGCTAGAGGAAGCCGAGCACCTGTACGAAGAAGTGGTCTTCGAGGATGGCAACCACCACGAGGCCCTGAAGGGACTGGCTCATGTGCGGCTCCTGCGCGGTGACACCGGCGGAGCCGCCGGCGTCCTCGAACGCGCGCTGCGGCTGTATCCGAAAGACGTGGACCTGCTCCGCGATCGGGCCCGCATGCTGTCGCAGCAGGGCGAGGCGGGCAAGGCGGTCGAGGCCCTCCAGCAGGCCGCCCGGCTGGCCCCAGCGGATGCCGATGTGCTCCGCCAATTGGCCGAAACCTTTCAGCAGCAGCGCGACTGGCCGAGGGCCGTCGAGGCCTGGCTCGGCGTCGCCAAGCTCAACCCGGAAGCGCCAGGCAGCCATGTGGCGATCGCACGCGCGTATCTCGCCCAGGGCAAGCTGCCGATGGCCCGAGAGCACGCGGGGCTGGCGCTGCGCTTGAGCCCTTCGGACTCGGAGGCGCTCCAATTGGCTGCGGAACTCGATCGCGAGACGGGCCTGATGCCACTGCGCACGACAACGGAGTGGCTGAAGTTCCTGGCGTACTCGGCGCTGCTCCCGGCGGTGCTGCTCGTCGCCCGCAGGACGAGGCGCGCGCTCCGTCGCCGACCCGTGGCCTGGGCATTTGTCATGTACGTGGTGCCGAGCTTCCTCGTGCTCAAGATCTCGAGCCAGCTGCTCCAGGGCACGTTGTGGCGCCTCTTCGACCCTTCGCTCTTCGAGTCGGCGACCGAAGTGGTCCTGCTCCTGGGCCTGGGTGTCGCCTTCGTGGCAGTATTACGAACCGAGCCTCCGATGCCCGAGTTTGGCGGCGAGGTCGTGCTGGCGCTCGGGGCACACCCCGACGACATCGAGCTCGGCTGCGCCGGCTTCCTCCTCAAGCTCAAGGCCAACGGCGCCAAAGTGTACGGCGTGACGTTCACGCGCGGCGAGAAGGGCCACGACGGTCAAGGCGAGCGCGACGAGGAGGCTCGCAAGGGGGCCCAATTCCTCGGGCTCGACGGCTATTGGATAATGGACTTGCCCGACACCGGCCTGCACGAGCGGATTTCCGATCTGAAGGCGGCTGTCGAATCGAAAGTGAAAGAGCTCGGTGTCACCATGGTCCTCACGCACACCGACGTGGACGTGCACGGCGACCACCGCGCGGTCTTCGCGGCCGTTCGGGAAGCGGCGCGGGCTGTGCCGACCGTCCTCTGCTACGAGGATGTTTCGACCGGCAACCAGTTCACGCCCAACTTCTACGTGGACATCACCAACTACATCGAGGACCACCTCAAGGCCTGCGCCCTGCACCGGACGCAGGATCACCGGACGTACATGGACCCGCAGGTGATTCGAGGGCGCGCCGCCCACCGCGGCATGCAGATCGGCGCACACTTTGCCATCGCCTTCAGAACACTGAACCTGGTCCGCTGACAGATGGCCGTCCTTTACGCCCTCTTCTGGGCCTTCGGGTTGGTGGTCTTCGCCCTCGGCATCCAGGGGACCGTCTTCTTTCCCCTCACGGTCGCGTACGAGATCTGGAAGCGGCGCACGCTCGGAAGGCTGCCCCCCTTCCGCGGGCGCGTCAGCGTCGTCGTCCCGGCCTACAACGAGGAGCGCACGATTCGCGTGGCGGTCGAGACGCTCCTCGAGTCCGAGGGCGCGGACCTCGAGGTCCTGGTCGTGGACGACGGCTCCACCGACGGCACGGTCAGCCAGGTGCAGGATCTCCACGACGCCGGTCGCATCCAGCTCCTGCGGCAGGCGAACGGTGGAAAAGCGAGGGCCCTCAACACCGGAATTGCCGCCGCCACGGGCGAGGTCGTGCTCTACACCGACGCCGACAGCCTGTTTTTTCGCGACACGGTGGCCAAGATGGTGCGCTGGTTCGCCGACCCGTCGATCGACGCAGTGTGCGGCAACGACATGCCGCTACGGGCCGGCACGAGCCTGCAGAAACTCCTGGTGGTCACGACGCATATCGGCACCGGCTTTGTTCGCCGCGCGCTCTCGGTCCTCGGCTGCCTGCCCATTATTTCGGGGAACCTTGGCGCCATTCGTCGTTCGGTACTTCAAGAGATCGGCGGCTTCGAGACCATCTGGGGAGAGGACCTGGAGATCACGTGGCGGCTGCAGGCGCACAGGAAGCGTATCGTCTTCGACCCCGAGCCGGCGGTGATGGCCGACTGCCCGGCCACGTTCGGGGCGCTGTGGACGCAGCGCGTGCGCTGGATGCGCAGCTACCTCAAAGTCGCGCGGCGCTACCGAGGCCTGTTTTTCGAGCGCCGGGCCTGGCCCTTCTCCCTCTACATGCCGGTGAATTTCGTCAACATGGCGATCGTCCCGCTCCTGCAGACGTCGCTCGTGCTCGCACTCCCCTGGGCGGTGACCCAAGGCTGGCTGCAGCTGGACGGGCCGGTGGCGGTCATTGCGTGGCTCGGGCTCTTCTTCTTCTTTGCGGTGGCGGTGTACGGCATCCTGCTCGACCGCGACTATCGAGACTTGTGGTACGTTCCCTGGGGCCTGCTCATCCTCCCGGTTTCGTACTTCTACAACGCCGTCGTCATTTATTCTTGGTGGAAAGAGATGCGCCGAGCCGATGAAAAATGGGAGAAGATCCGCCGCCTGGGACCGATCCCTGCCCATCCGTCACAGTGGCCGCTTGCCGCATCGATGGCCGCGGTGGCGCTGGCCGCTGCGGCCGCCACGTGGACCTGGATGGCGCGCGCGCCGTCTGGCACTCCGCTCTCGGCTCAGGCGCCGGTCGTGTCGAATGCCGAAGCGGCCTCTCCTGCCTTCCGCCTCTCGCTCTCCACGCACTTCGACGCCTGGCCCGACTGGCGCGATACGACGCGCAAGCTCGATCGACCGCTGGCCGGGCTGATGGACATGGTGGGCATCGGCGCCGGCCGCACTGAGTGGACCTACTTCCGGTGGGCCGGGCACGAGGACCGCTGGTCCAACCATCAGAAGGGCGAGCCCAAGGACTTGCTGCTGATCACGGCTCAGGAGCTCCGCGCCAAGGGCTTCCGAGTTGCCGCCTTTGTCGATCTCTACGCTCCAAGATGGATCGCGACGCACCCGGATACGGCCGCCATGCAAACCGACGGAAGGCCGCACGCCGAGCAAGTCAGCCTGACCGAGCTCGCCAGCGGCGAGTTCGGCGATCTGACGGTGCAGATGATCGACTACCTGGCGGCGAACTATCCGATCGACGTCATCAACATCACCGAGGCCGCCTACCGTAACACCTCGTTCGGCCCGAGCGATCTGGCGTCGTACCGCATGGCCAGCGGCAGGAGCGACTGGCCGCGCACCCTGCGTGGCCGCGTCGACATCGACGACCCGTCGGTGTGGGAGTGGAAGACCGCGCTCATGGAGCGCTTCGTGGCCCGCGCGGCGGAGGCGGCGCACAAGCACGGGAAGCTTCTCTATCTGGACGCCGCGGCGAGCTGGACGGACCTGACGCGTGACGGCAAGGACTTTGGCCACGACTACACCCGCATGCTGAAGCATGCCGATCACCTCGTGGTCTGGAACTATTACGCGCTGCAGGGGCTGCCGCCGCAGGCCTCCAGGGACCTGGCGCAGCGGCTCGCCGCCGTGCTGCCCTCCGATCGATGGACGATGTCGCTCGGGCTGTGGGCACGGGGCGGCGGGTCGGTGACCCCGGAGGAGATGTCAGCCGCCATCGCCGCCGCGGTCGAGGGCGGCACGCGCCGGATCTGGATCACACCGGGTGACAAGATCACCGACGCGCATTGGAACGCGCTGTTGCGCGCCTGGTTGGTGCCGATGAAGCCCACGCCGCCCACCACGAATCCGCCAGGAGCGCCCACAGCCGCAACGAGTATCAACTAGGCGGATTCGTGACCGTCGCGTCGCGGAGCTTCCCGAACTGTCGAAAGCCTGACGGACTACTTACGGCTTCTTGACGCCTGTGCCTTCGGTGTCCATGCCGTTCTGTGTCTGCTTCACGGAGAGGCCGCCGTCTTTGAGCGTCAGCGTCATCATGACCTCGACCTCGCCGCCGCGCCCCATCTGTTTCCACTTGAGAATCAGATCGCTCCCCGGCATCGTGATGTCCGTGATCGCCACCGGGCCACCGCGTCCGCCACCGAGCTCGGCCGCCACCTTGCCGCCGACGTCCTTGATGCTGAGCGGCCGTTCCTGCGGGCCTCTCCCACCCTGAATCGTCAGAACCCACTCGGCGACAAAGGCTTTCGCCTTCGCGGTATCGAGCGTCGACGCGCCGCCCTGCGCCGTCAGCGTCGCAAGAGGCGCCGCCAGCGCCAACACCGCCACGATTGCCGCCGCTCGCGCCACCCACGACATACGTTGTCCAATCATCGTTGTCATTCCTCCGCTGCCATTACGGTCGCGGAGCGACCTTACGCTTACAGCGGCCAGTTCCTCGGGACCTTCACGACGTAGGTGCCCGCGATTCTGTCGTGCCACGTCTGGCGTTCAGGGTCCCTGAGCATCCAGAGGCAGCCGATGCCGAGCACGGCCAGCGAGAAGATGCTCGAGAGGCCGCGCACGAGCGCATCAGCGAAGCGGAGCGGCGCGCCGTCCACGCGGACGACGCGAAGCTGACAGATGATGCCGCCGACGGTCGCGCCCTTCCACGTCCAGAACCCGATGAAATAGGCGAGCAGCAGAAGGAACACTGTATTGTCGCGCCTGAACACATCGAGGATCTGATAGGCCAGCACCACCAGGATCACATCCAGCACGAAGGCGGCCAGTCGATCGCGGAAGGCCGCGCGTGGAAACGACGTGAGGTCCGACACCATCGCCGGTGCGCCAGGCATCGAGGCAGGGACAGCCGTGGTTGCGGATGCCTCGTGGCTTGGCGGTGCAGCGCCTTCCGCATAGACCGCCGCCGGCGCGACGCTCGCGGGCACGCGCGGAGCCGGAGGCGGCGCCGGGTTCTCGCGCCGGTACGCGGCGACGAACGCCAGCGTGGCCGCCCCGAGGCCAAACACCCCGAGCAGAGCCCACGAGACAAAGCCCAGCACGGGGATCATGTAGGCCACCGTGATCACCGCGAAGCCAATCGTGAAGGCGAGCACCGACTGCAGTCGGCTTTCTTCTGATCCGGGCTCCTGGCGCGCGATGCCCATTCCGATCCATCGCGCCGCGCCGACCTTACCGACGATGCCGGCCACGACAAGCGCGCAGGCGACGAACGGCACGACCGCAATCCCGATGACCGATACAGCCAGCAACACGCACACCGGGCCGACGAGCAGCATGACCAGGAGCCCGACCATGAACGCGGTCAGCGGCTTGTCGGCAAGCGTCGCGGCGCACGCGCGAGCCGGATGGTCGAAGACGAGATTGACCGCCAGATAGAACAGAAAGAACATGCCGACGATGCCCCAGATCCAGGCGAGACCAGGCACAATGGGCCGTCCCCAGAGCAGCCCGTACGTCATCCAGGGAACGAAGGCGTTCAGGCGTCCGCCAAGCGCGGTCGATCCAAGGACCACGGATTCGCCTCCGGGCCTGAAACCGGCCGCGGCTTCGAGGCCGCCGCCGATGACGACCGTATCGCCGCCCACGCTGGCGCCCTCCGCGGCCGTGCCGCTCCCGCCGATCACGACGAAGTCGCCGTCGACCGACGCGGTGCTCGAGAGCTGCGCATTGCCGAGAATGACGACGAGATCGCCCATGACGTGGCCTGAAATGTCGGCGCTGCCGAAAATCACCACGACGTCCTCGGCCGATTCGCTGGCTCTCAGCGTGAAGTCCTGACCGATCCTGACCGGGCTGCCCGTCTGGGCAGACACGGTTCCCGGCAGACCGGCCGCCACGGTCAGGAACAACGCGACGAGTCCCATCTGCAATCGCTTCATGGCTGTACTGTCCTTCCGACAATCACGTGATTGAGCAGGGCGCCAAACGCGGCGCACGCCAGACACATCAGGGCGATGAGCCCGAACGCATAGACGGCGAACGGCTGGAGGATCGCGCGCCAGAGGATCACGGCCGCGTTCATCGTCACCTCCGCGCGCTCGGCGATGCCCACCGCATCGCCCGCCACATCCGACGTATACACGGTGGCGATGCGCGTCGCCGCGCCTTCGACGCTCGGCAGCAGCGCCAGACCGCCGGCGCCGAGCAGGCACAGCGCCGCAATCGACGCCGCCTGCCACGCAAGCGGCCACGTGAACCACCGGCGCGTGTACCACGGCCGCCGCGCCCATCCCTGCACGCCCGCCATCACACGCGGCAACAGCGTCGGCGGCGCGGGCGGCGTCGGCAGCTGCCGAAGCTCCGTGTCGACAATCTCCGCGAGCGTGTCCTGGTTAACGGGCCGCATGGTCGGGCAGCAGCTTTCTGAGCGCCTCGCGGCCTCGGTGAATGTCGGTCTTCACCTTCCCCAGCGACACGCCAAGGGTCTCGGCGATCTCCTGGTAGCTCGCCTCTTCGAAATGGAAGAGCACGAGCGGCACACGCTGGTGATCGGGAAGGCGGCGGAGCGCCCGCTCGAGTTGCTCGCGTCGATCGGCCTGGTCTGTTTCCACGGCGGGCTCAATCGCGGATTCGAATTCCTCTCCCCCGGGCCCCTCGAGCTCGCTGAAAAACCGCCAGCGTGCACGGTAGCGCGAGAGATAGTTGAGGCACGCGTTCTTCGTGACGGTCTTCAGCCAGCCCGCGGCGGCCAGACTCGATCCGATTTCGTCGAAGCGCTGGAAGGCCCGCAGAAACACGGTTTGCGCCACATCCTCGGCCTCCGCGGGGTTGCCAAGCAGCCGGACCGCAGTGGCGAACACCATGTCCTGATACTTCAACACGAAAGCCTCGAACGCGTGGGCGTCGGTCACGGGTGGGACGCTTCCACCGTCATCACTAGAGGGAGAACCCCTTGGCCGGGCGAAAGTTTCAGGCCCCGCCTGGACATGCCGGAACCAGGACACGTCGGCGACGGCCGCGAACGCTCTGCGCTCTCAGCTGGGATTGCGGCAGGCCCTGGTGAGTCCAGACAAATACTCATGGTAGTATGAGTATATGAGTCATCGCCTACAAGTCTTGGTACCTGAAAGCTTGGAGCGCCGGATTCGGAAGGTGGCCCAGCGCAACCGATTGTCGACAGGGGCGTGGGTCCGCCAGGCGCTCGAGCGCGCGCTGCACGAAGGCCCCGGGGCGGACCCGCTCGACCAGCTCGCCCGCCTGGGTGGCCCAACGGGCGATATCGATCAGATGCTCGCGGAAATCGAGGCCGGACGGGGCTGATGATCTTCGTCGACTCCAACATCCCGATGTACGTCGCGGGACGCGACCATCCCCATCGTGATCCGTCGCGCCGATTCCTCGAGCGTGCGCGAGCCGGCGACATCGACATCTGTACCAGCACCGAGGTGCTGCAGGAAATTCTGTACCGCTACGCTGCGCTCAAGCGGCTCGACCTGGCCGCCGCCGTGTACGACCTCTTCGTCCAGCTCTGCCCGACCGTCCTGCCGGTCACGCTCGCCGACACGGACCGGGCCAAGACGCTCATGACAGGGACCCCACGGGTCGGCGCGCGCGATGCCATTCATGCCGGCGTCATGTTGAACCATGACATCGATCAGATTGCGACCTTTGATGAAGGTTTCGATCGGATCGACGGTATTACTCGCCTGCCAATCTGACACTACGTGAGCCGTTGACGCGTGGCGCGGCCGTCAGGCGTGACGATGGGCGGCGGGCATGCCGAGCCGGCCGACCGTGTCGCCCTCGAAGTCGAACTCGATCAGCACGGCCGGTTCTGTGCCGACGACCCACCCGTCGTGTCCGGGCTCTATCGCGACGACCTGCGGCGCCCTGAATTCCACCACGCAGCCGTCGGCGTACTCGATGTGGATCTCACCCTGCGTAAGAAATCCGACGTGGGCGTGCATGCAGAGGTTCGTGCCGACGATGGCTTTCATGTCCTTCGACCAGCGGAAGCCGGGCGGATACACCATGCGTTTCACGCGTGCGGACCCCGCGCGCCCGACCTCGATCGTGACGTGACCGATGTTGCGCCGCTCGGCTCCTCTGACCGGCGCCAGGATGGCCTCGGCCGGCTTCCTGGCCACGCGGGCCGCGGGGCGCCGCTTCGTCAAGCGGCTGGATGTCTTGCGCTTCTTGCGAGTGGCGGATTTCTTCTTCATGTTTTCATGCCCTCAGGTCGTAGCACAGCAGCCGCGAAGACGTGACGCGGTACAGATCGCGCGTGTTCTGGACGACGTACAGCAGGCCGCGGCTGAGAACCGGCAGCGTCCACGACTCGCGCGCGGGGAACAACCACGCCCGCGACACGCGCTCGTAGCCCTTGGGGGTGAGATCCATCCACAGCAGATGTCCCAGTTCTCCGAGGCAGAGGAACTGCCCGTCCGCCGCGAGCAGCGATCCCCTATATGTGCCCAGGGTCTGCTGCCGCCTTATCCCACCGCCCTCTAGCATCTCGGGCCACTCGGGCGTCTCGCGCCACACGATCTTGCCGGTAGCAGCATTCACGCAGGCGAGCGAGGCATCCGGCTCGTTGCGCCCGTCAAACCCGTACAGGTACCCGTTCCGGTAGATCGCCGTGTTGAAATGCAGTCCGAACTCCTGCGTCGTCCACACCACGCGGTGCGTGAAGTCGGGCCTCATTTCGAGCAGCGCGCTACCCGTGCGATAGCTCGCCGAGATGAACACCTTGTTGTCGAATACCACCGGGCACGATGCATTGACCGACTCGTGGCTGCGGCTGCGCCACGGAAATGTAAAGTCCACGCGCCCCGTGGCCGGGTCGATCGACATCAGGCCACCGGTTGCCGGCTCGGATTCCCCACCGGCGAACACGAACACGCGCCGCTTGCCGTGCATCACGGCTGGCACGGGCGACGCGTAACTCGGGCCCCACTCAGTGCCCGCTCGCCAGACCTCGCGCCCCGTCGCCTTGTCCAGCCCAACGACAGAGGGCCCGCCCGGCGCCCCCACATTGATGACGAGCAGGCGCCCTTCGACGAGCGGCGTTGACGCGGTGCCAAAGAAATCCTGCGGGACCATGTACTCCGCGCGCAGATCCCGCCTCCAGACCACCGTTCCAGACATGAGGTCCAGACAGTGCAGCTTCCCTTCTGCACCTGTGGTGAAGACGCGGCCTTCATCGATCACCGGGCTCGACCGCGGTCCGTTGTTGTAGCCGTACCGATCCTCGAACGCCGTGGGGTACCGAAACCGCCAGAGACTCGACCCGGTTTCCGGGTGAAGGCACTCGACGATCTCCTCGTTGCCCAATCGATGGAGGAACACCAGACGCCCGCCCGCGACGGCCGGGGACGCGTAACCGGTCCCTTTGGGGAACTCCCAGACGAGCGGCGGGGGCAGCGTGCGGCTGAGCTTGGTCTCGGGGGACACGCCGTTGTGCAACGGACCGAGAAACGAGGCCCAGTCGCTGGTCACGGCGCCGCGCGGCAGCGGCTTGGGCGCCACCGTCCCTCGGGTCTGGCCAGACG
>JBAUGX010000052.1:0-10881 GCA_049679965.1 Vicinamibacterales bacterium | reverse complement strand
CCTTCAGGCGGACCACATCCTCCGCATCAGGAGTCCGCCTGAAGGCGGACGCCACGTCAGACTGTTCGATGATCGATCGCGCGATGGCATCTTCATCATCCATACTTCCGTCCATCCCGAGCGGATCCGGTGCGCCGATGTCGGCCTGCGCGCGCGCGAGGCGGCGCTGCAACCTGGCGAGGATCCGCGGCTCGCTGCTGCCGGCCGCGATCAGGTGAAACGCGTGGACCGTCCGTGTCTGGCCGATCCGATCCACGCGACCGATGCGCTGCTCAAGCCGCATCGGGTTCCAGGGCAGCTCTAGATTGATGACGCTGCGGCAGCCGTGGTGGAGATTAAGTCCCTCGGCGGCCGCGTCGGTCGCAAGCAGAACCGTTGAGGTGCCGTGGGTGAACTCGTCGATCGCCTCGAGCCGTTCGCGGCGCGTGAGTCCGCCATGGAGCACAGAGGCCCGGCCCTCGATGGACGCCCGCAGATGCATGAGCGTGTCGCGGTATTCCGTGAAGACGATCGCGGGCTCGTCAATGCGTCGCAGGAGGCGGCCCAGGGCACCCATCTTTGTTTCGCGGCGGGCCGCGGCTGTGGCGGCGGCGGCGAGTTCGGCGAGCATCTGCCGCTCATGCGAGGCATCCCGCAGGGTGAGGGCGGACGACCACGGCGGCGGCTGGTCGGCGGCCGAGAATTCGCCGGCCGCCTCGTCGAAGGGCAGCGGAAGCTGCCCTTCGTGGTCGCCGCCATCGTGGTCGGCTGACGCGAGCGCGGCGAGCCTCCGCTCGACCGAGCGTTGAAGCGACCAGGCACTCGACAGCGCGCGCTTGTGCAGTACCGAGAGAGCGAGCCAAAGACCGGGGTTCGCGGGGCTCCCTGGCCTCGTTGTGCCGTGTTCGCGCTGGACGGTCAGCGAGAACCGCGCGAGCAACTCGTGCATACGAGCTTCCGCGGCGCTCGGCCGCACGAGCAGTCGATGGATCCTACGGGCCGTGCCGAGGCGCACGTCCGCCTGCGTGCGACGAAAGACCAACAATTGGTCGTCAGTCGTTGGTCGTTGGCCTGTGGGATCCGGCTTCAGCTCGATTGGTCCGCCTGAGGGCGGACCCCACAGATGAGTGTCGACAGCGTGAGCGTCGACAGCGCCGAGACGGCACAGGGTCCGAAATGCGTCGCGATCGCCGCTGTGGGGTGTTGCCGTGAGCAGCACGACAAACGGTGACCGCGAGGCCAGTGCGGCCACGGCTGCGTGGCGATCGCTGTCGCCGGCCACGCCGTGCGCTTCGTCAACGATCAGCACATCGGAGCGGCAGGCGGCGACGCTCGTCAGGACGTCGGGGCGCTTGACGTAATCGATCGACGCAATGGCGACAGATGCCATTCGCCAAGGATTGACGCCCACCGGCAGCGTCGCCACCGATCGCGCGACGGATCGTGCGTCGAGGATCGTGGCGTGCAGGTCGAAGCGCTCGGCGAGCTCGCGCGCCCACTGGTCGCGAAGGCCCGCCGGCGTGAGGATCAGCACCCGGTCGGCCGCGCCCAGAGTCCGCAATTCCGAGACGATCAACCCCGCCTGAATCGTCTTGCCAAGGCCGACCGCGTCGGCCAGCAGCACGCGCGATCCCAGGCCTCGGACAATGGCCAGGGCCGGCTCGAGCTGGTGCGGAAGCAGCTCGATGCGCGCCCGGCGCGCGCAACGCAGTCCGCCGGGCGGCGACTCGCTGGCGATGAGAGCCCGGCAGGCGCGTCGCCAGGCCCGGAGGGAGATGCGCTCGGGCCGCGGTCGCCGCTCGACATGCTCCACTGTGTCGAACGGGGCAAGAATACGGCGCTCGAGGCGCGCGTTGAAGGCGTCGACGCCCACGAGCGTCAAGAGCTGGCAGTGCGTGTACACGCGGCTGTCGGTGACTCGCCAACGGGCACGGCGCACTCGAACGAGGTCGGATTGCAGAAACTGCATCGCGCATCGACCGCTCGCGCGCAGTTATTGCCGTGCCCCATCGCACGGCTCATGCAGATCAATCAGTTGCGCGAATCGAGCGGACGCAGGGCAGCCCTATGGCAACGGCTATGCCAGGCGCGCAATCGTGGCGCCCAAGTGCGAGCCGACATCGTCCCAGAACTCCAGGACGCGCGGATGACGATCGAGCGCGGCCTGAACGCTCGCCCGTTGCACACCCCGGCCGCGGCCGTGCACCAGACGCACTTCCCTCAGGCCCGCAGCAGCGGCGGCATCGACGTACTCGCTGACGACGGAGGCAATCTCGGCGGGGAGGAAGCTGTGAAGATCGATCTCGTACTCGACTGGGACGCGGACAGGCTCGTCCTCAGGCACGATACTCCGCCGTGACGACGGTCTTGATGCCCCCGCGAACCGAAAAATCGCCGACGACCGTCATGCGCCGCGGCCGCAGCGCGGCCACCAGGTCGTCCAGGATCTGGTTGGTGACGTTCTCGTAGAAGATGCCGCGGTTGCGGAACTCGATCATGTAGTACTTGAGCGACTTCAGCTCGACGCAGTGCGCGTCGGGCACGTACGTGATCCGGATTTCGCCGAAATCCGGCAGGCCCGTCTTTGGGCACACCGAGGTGAACTCGGGGCAGCTGATCGCGATCTCGTAATCTCGCTCGGGCCGCGGGTTGGGGAACGTCTCGAGCGTGGGTGACATGGTGGAAATTGTAGCCTGTGAAGAAGGCCGTTTTTGGGCCGAAAATCGGGCTCCGTCGGGCCCCTCTGTTTGACACTGGCGAGAACGGCGAGCTAGGATACGGCGTTTTTGACAGGCCGCGGTCGTCGCGACGCGCGCGATGGATCCGGTGGGGATTTTTTGCGCGCGTCAATTGGGGGGTGAACTGTGATGGGTGAGGCCCGCAGGATGGGCAAGTCCGAACTCTTTTCGCACTTCGCCGAACGCTTCGAGATGAAGCGGACGCAGGCTCGGGAATTCTTCGACGAGCTGACGGCGCTGTCCGAGAAGGAGCTCAAGCGCTCCGGCGAGTTCGTGCTGCCCGGCATGGTCAAGCTGGTCGTGCAGAAGCGCAAGGCGCGTATGGGCCGAAACCCGGCCACTGGTGAGGCGATCAAGATTGCCGCGAAGACCGTCGTGAAGGCGCGGATTGCCAAGCAGCTGAAAGACGCGGTGCTGCCCAAGAAGTAGCGACCGCCTCCAGGCGGACGTTGGCGGCTTGATGATTACCCCCCAGCAGTCATCAGGCCGCAGTTCTTCGCGCCGCGAGCGCCCGGCTGTCGATCGTTGCCGGCACCACGTTAGGCGCCCGCGTTTCCAGATTCGAGATCGAGTCATCGTCCAGGATGATGTGGTCCCCAGGGCCGATCAGGATGTCGGCGCTGTAGCGGCTTGTGCCCCGCTGCGTGCGGAGTTCGAAGTAGCGGACCGGGAACGCGCGCTCGCCGATCGTCAGTACGTCGGTCTTGAGAAGTACTCTGAACATATTTCCTTCCCCTTCCCCTTCCCCTTCCCAATCAGCAATCAACAATCCGCAATCATCAATTCACGACTTACGATGCGGCGGCCTGCACCGCGCGATCGTCACGCGCCGGGAATCGGAGCGTGAACGCCGTCCCGTGTCCGAGCTCGCTCTGCACGCTGATCGTGCCGTCGAGCTGCTCGACGATGCGTTTGGAGATGGCCAGGCCGAGGCCGAGTCCTCTTTTCTTGGTGGTCACGAAGTCGTCGAAGATCGCCGCGAGCCGCTCGGGCGGAATGCCCGAGCCGGTGTCGGTGACTCTGACTTCCACGCTCTCGCCCTTCCGTGAGGTTTCAACCGTCACGTGGCCGCCCTTCTCGGTGGCCTGAATGGCGTTGGTGATCAGGTTGCGGAAGACGCGGCCGAGCGCGAACCGGTCGCCTCCGATCGTGAGCTCGCCCGGCGCGTAGCGGCCTTCGACGGTAATGCCCTGCCGGTCGCCCTCGAGACGCATCGCCTCGACGATTTCGCGGACCGAGCTATTGAGATCGAGGGCGAAGCGCTCGAGCGGCTTCGGCTTCGAGAGGTTGCGCAGATCGTCCATGAACCGTTTGAGGGTGGCGATTTCGCGCTGGATCGTCCGCACGTAGCCTTCCCGCGCTTCGGCGTTTTCGTCGGGCCGGACGAGCAGCGTGGCGTTGTTGCCGATGTTCTGGACCGGATGATTGAGGTCGTGGAAGATGCCGGCGGCGATGCGGCCGAACATGGCCTGGCGCTCCTGCCGCTTGACGTCTTCCTGCAGCTGCCCGAGGCGGCCGGCCATGGTGTTGAAGGCGTCACCCAGGTCGGCGAACTCGTCGCCCGTCTGGATGTCGACGCGCGTCTCGAGCTCGCCCTTGGCCACTTCCTGGGTCGCGCTCTTCAGTTTCAGGATCGGCCTGATGAAGGAGCGGCCGAAGAAGTAGCCGACCGAGATCATGGCGAGCAAGCCGAGCGAGATCGCCACGATGAGCTGGCGCTGGAGCGCCGTGCCGATGGCGTACGCTTCGGCCGTCGGCTGCTCGACGATCACCGTCCAGCCGAGCGTGGCGATGCGGGTGGCGACGCCGAGACTGCTCCGGCCGTCGCCGTCGTCGTACTCGAGTGAGACTGGAACGTCATTCGCGGCGCCCGCTGGGTTTGCCGCACTCGCCGCCGCGACCAGCGGATGCGTCCTCATGTTCGTGGTCTGGGCGACGAGGGCCTTCTTGTCAGGGTCACCGTGGGCCATCAGTTCGCCGCCAGGTGCGATGACCATGGCATAGCCGTTGTCGCCGATGCGGATCTTGTCCACCATCCGCCACATTTCCTCGAGGCTGAACTCGCCGACGAGCCAGCCGTCCGGCTGGTTGAGCCGCACCAGATGGATGGCGAAGGTGGCCGTCGGCAGCATTTCTTCGTCGATGTGAACGGGCGACATCGACACGCCGTTCAGCGTCAACCCGGGATCCTTGGGAATGGTGACTCTCGGCTCGCCGATTCGGCTGGTGGCGACCTTCGCGCCGCGCTCGTCATACAGCGTGATTTCCCGGAACTCGCGGAACTGCAGGATGTAGTTCCTGAGGATGGTGTCTTTCTGCGGGACGCTCAGGCCGGTCAGGTCGGTCGAAAGGGCCCTGAGGATTTCGGCGTTGTTCGTGACGTACCGCCGGATTTCTTCGCCGGCCCGGACGGCGACGTTCAGGTTGCCAGCGGTGACCGACGTGCGCGTGCCGCGCTGGAGCGAGACGAGCGAAACGAATCCGTAAGCAAGCAGGGGGACGACGGCGGCGACCGCGAGGAGCAGCGCGAAGCGGGTCGCGAGGTGTCGAATGCGCAGGCGCATCGTCAGTTTCCGCTGGCTATCTTATCTCCAGAAACCGGCCGCCAGAGGCGGAGAGTAGTCAATATATCGCGGCCCGGCTCAGTGGCCACGTCAAAGCGCCGATTGACAGCTCGCGCCCGCTCCCTCCAGGCCAGGAAGATCGCAGGGGGGTCGTCAACGACGGCCTGCTGGAATCCAGCGACGGCCCGTCGGTACTCGTCGTCAGAGGAAGATTGCCGGATACGATCGAGCGCGGCGTCCACTCTGGCGCTACCTGGCTGTCCAAAGCTAAAGGAGCCGCCCGTTCGCCAGAACTCGTACGGACGGAATAAACTCGGACCGCTGACCAGATCAATTAGGGCCGCGTCGAAGTCACGCCTCGAGATCGCCTCCACGATCTGGTCGGAGGTTCTTTCTTCAAGAGACAGGTCAACATTGACGGCTTGAAGCTGTTGTTTGAGCACAAGCGCCATCCGTTCGAGGTCTGGTCGCACTAGGAGGGTAAAGCTCACCTGACGACCGGCGAGGGTTGCCTCCGCTGCCCGCTGATCGAACTGGAATGTTGGCGAGTCCGGCGTAACTGCCCAGTGGTTAGGCCATACCGGACCAGACGACGGCAACCCGTGCCCGGCGAGTGCCTCCCGGACAACGGAATCCCGATCGATAGCCATATTCAGAGCACGTCGCACTTCCGCTCGTCGAAGCGCCGGCGCATTCGTATTGAAGATGACGACGTACTGATATCGCTGGGTAAAAGTGAAGATTCTGACGTTCTGCGCACCCTGCAGCGAATCGAGCGCGTCCGCGCCAACCTCGTACAACATGTCGATCCGATCGCGCAACATTTCAGCCCATGCTGCCCGAACATTGGGGTAGTTAGTTAAAGCCAGACGATCGATCGCGGGGCGGCCGAGATAGTAGGCAGAATTGGCACGAACTTCGGCGGTGTCCTGGTCGACTTGCTGGAATGGTCCGGTCCCTGACCCGGCCGGCGTTCGGATCGTCATCTCTAGGGCTTCGAGTACGAACGGAGAGATGCGCCTAAGCCCTATCTCGACTCGGTCCGTACCTGAAGCGGCGATGTGATCCACATCCTCGAAGGCCGGGCCCATGAATCCTGGGAGGGCACGTCTCAGTGCGTCGACAACGGCAGCGCTGGTTACCAGTGAGCCATCGTGAAACTTGGCACCCGAACGCAAGTGGACAGTTATCAAGAGTCCGTCCGGACTTACGTTCCAGCCTTCCGCTAGCCATGCCTCGGCGCGCCCATCGTCGCCAATCTTGACGAGCCCCTCGGTCGAAAGGATCCCAACAAGCTGCGTGATACCAGCCAAAGAACTAGTGGAAGAGACGCTAGCGACACCCACCCGCAGAGTGGGGACGTTGAAGACTGGTCTTGCCGGCCCGGAGCTTCCGCACCGGGCCGTGCCCAACAGCAGGAATACGCATATGGCTACACGAGCCGGGCGTGTAGAGCCATAAGACGACGCCTGCAGCGATGGTCGCAATCTACCTCTTGTTCAGTAGGCCCTCGTCGATCGCCGTGATGCAGAACCCTTGAGGCTTGGCGTTGACGACGGCCTTCTTGATGACGTTGATCTTCATTGTACTCTCCTAATTGACGCTGGACGCGTCATGCGCCAGCGAAATAAGCGCCGATTCGAAAGCCGTCTTGTGACATGTCGGCAGGTTCACGTCGCCAAGCTGTGAATGTGATGCCACGAGACACCCCCCGGCACAGACGGGGATAAACGCGCAGTCCTTGCACTCGTCCCACGGATGGAGTCGCTCGAACTTCGCGCGGGCGGTCTCGCGCAGCGCCTCGAGACGGCCGTCGATGTGACCAACTGAGAGGGCCTGCTCGCCGGTGAATCCGGGGCACGGATAAAGCGAGCCGTCAACCCCGACCGTCTGCGCGTTCTTGTGGTGGAGGTGGCAGGGCCCGTTGTGGACGCCGTCAAGCGTCCTGAACCCGTGCCGCTTGGTCTCCTTGCGGAGCAGCTCCATCTTCTCGTCGAGTGAGCCGCAGGAGTCGCAGCCCGACCCACCGCCCTCGCCGACGTTGCTCATGCACGTGCCGCCCAGAGGCTTGAGCGGCTGGCCGTTCGCGCCAACCGGAATCAGCGGCAGCATGCCTTTGGGCGCCGCGGGCGTGCCGTAGCGAACGATGGGCTTGAAGTTGACGCTGAGCAGCTTGTCGGCGAACTCCTGCTGGCGCAGAAAGTCGAGGAGCGCCGGATAGCTGTCAATCGAGCTCTCATCGAAGTTGCCGCCGATCGCGATATTGCAGCGGCCGGCCACCTGCCTGATGTTCTCGATGATCCGATCGAACGTGCCCTGGCCGCCGCGCAGCGGGCGCATCCGGTTGTGCGTGTCCTGGTCGCCGTCGAGCGTGATCTTGAAACCGTCCAGGCCGTACGGCTTGAGGCGATCGACGACTTCCGGCGTAAGGAGCAGCCCATTCGTGATGACGTGGAACGACATCGGCAGGCTGCGGGTCTGCGAAGCGCCCCACATCCGCTCGGCCAGGTAGTACATCACCGGGAGATTCAAGAGCGGCTCGCCGCCGAAGAACATCAGCGTCAGCTTCTCGGGCCGCACCGTGTCCATCTCGCGCTCGATCCAGTCGCCGACCTTGGCGGCCGTCTCGAGCGTCATCTTCTCGGCAAATTTGTTGTAGTCGCCGTGGTCGCCCTGGAAGCAGTAGTCGCAGGCAAAATTGCACTGCAACGTCGTCAGCACCGTGACATGCAGCTCGGAGTTGTCGTTCTTGACGGCGCTGAAGTAATCGTCAAGCCGGCGCTGGTCGGCTTTGCGGTCGTCCACAAGGAAGCCGTTCTCAGACAGAAGGTCGATTGCCTCGCGCTCGGCTTCATCCAAGGCGGTCCGGCCGGGGGCTTCGCCGTCCGCAAACCGATCGAGCAGCGCCACGACATCGCGCGAGACGACCAGCTGCGCATCGGTGAGCGTGTTCATCAGGAACACCTCGTCTTGCGCTTCAAGCGGCACACGGACGTTGAACATTGAGGGCTGCACGCGCAGTGTCGTAGAGCAACGCATGTACCCGCGACAGAGCCCGAGACACATTCATGACCGCGTGCGGCAATCGACGAAATCACTGGGGAATTCATGCTGTCTCGCGGGCATTCGATTCGCGGCACCGACGCCTGTGCGATGCGCACAGGCAACGAGCCCGACGCTGCGAGTCGGTCGAGAAGCTGTAGACGACGATTACTACCGAGGAATCAGTGGATTAGCGGAGAGGAGCCAGTGGCTTGGCCGATCGGTCAACTTCTTGGCCGTCATGCGCCGCGCAATCGTTTCGTAAGCTGACGCACGTCGAGCTTGCCCATTTTGTATTTGAGAGTACTCAGCGGAATTCCAAGGTACTCACCCGTCGCGGTCACGTTCCACCCGCATTTCTCGAGGGCGCGAAGGATGAAGTTGCGCTCGAAGGTGTTGGTCGCGTCGTCAAAGAGCGAGTCGCCGTGGCGGTCCTGCGGCTCGAGCTGCGCGAAGTGGAAATCGAGCGGCAGATCCTCCTCCGAGATGTAGTCCTTGTCGCTCATCGCGACGAGCCGCTCGATCAGGTTCTCGAGCTCACGGATGTTGCCGGGCCACCAATACTTCTTCAACACAGCCAGCGTCGAGTCGGTGAGGCCCTGGACCTGCTTTCTGAAGCGGGTGCTGTAGCGGCGCACGAAGAAGTCGGCCAGCTGCTGGATATCTTCGGCGCGCTCGCGCAGGGGCGGCAGCTTGAGGGGGATGACGTTGATGCGGTAGTACAGATCCTCGCGGAAGCGCCCTTCTTTCACGGCCTTCTCGAGGTCGACGTTAGTGGCCGCGATCAGGCGGAACTCGGTCTTGATGGGCTTGCTGCCGCCGACCCGCTCGATCTCACCCTCCTGGATCGCCCGCAACAACTTGGACTGGAGGTCGAGCCTGAGGTCGCCAATTTCGTCGAGGAACAACGTCCCGCCCGAGGCCAGCTCGAACTTGCCCAGCTGCTGGCGGTGCGCGCCGGTAAACGAGCCGCGCTCGTGCCCGAACAGGGTGCTCTCGGTGAGGTCGCGCGGGATGGCCGCCAGGTTGATGGCGATGAACGGCGCATCCGGCTCGGCTGATTCCCGATGGATCATCCGCGCGAGCAGCTCCTTGCCCGTTCCGCTCTCGCCGAGGATGAGGACCGTGGCGGAGAGCTTGCCGATCTTCTTGACCATCTCGACGATCTCACGCATGACCCTGCTCGAGCCGACCACGAACTCGCGCTCGCCCTCATCGGCGACTTGCGCAGAGAGCGTCAGCACCTGGCGATTCAGGTCCTGGCGCTCGCTCGCGTGGCGCACGAGCGATTGCAGCTGGTCGTAGTCGAAGTCCTTGGTGATGTAGTGGTAGGCGCCGTGCTTCATGGCCTGCACGGCCGTTTCGATCTCGCTGATCGCCGAGATCATGATGACCTCGACGAGGCTGTAATTCTCTTTGACGATGCGCAGGACTTCAAAGCCGCTGATGCCGGGCAGCCGCACGTCGAGCAGCATCAGATCGACGTCCTCGCGATTGAGGATGGGCAGCGCCCCCTCGCCGGTCGCCACTTTCAGCACGCGATAGTCGCGCCTGAGAATCGCCGTCAGCGTGTCGCGCATGCCCTCATCATCGTCGACGATGAGGACCGTTTTCGGCTTGTGGCTCATCAGGTTGGGGGAGATCCCTCGACGTCCGGCGGTATTGTCGCAGGCGGTTGACACTGTTGCAAGTCGTTCGCTAACGTACGTGGGCCTTGTTCACCGTTGCTGGATGGCTTGCTGCTGCGGCCTGTGTGCTCGCCATCGTCGCGTGGTCGCGCGCCCGACGGGTGTCCCGCCGTCTGGATCGCCTCACCGAGTCGTACTGGGAACTGCGATACGAATACGGCGAGTTGCGGACACGCGTAGCCCGTCTGGAAGATCCCCAGGCCGACGCCGACCCGAAGGAGCCGTCTCCGCCGCCGGGCGCCCAGAATTTTGTGCCCTTGTCGTCCTTGAAGCGCTGACTGCTGACTGCCGACTGTAACTGAGGGTTGAATGCCGATTGATGTGGTGATGCCCCAGATGGGCGAATCGATCACCGAAGGCACGATCGTCCGCTGGATCAAGCAGGTGGGCGACGCGGTCGATCGCGATGAGCCGCTCTTCGAGATCTCAACCGACAAGGTCGATGCGGAGATCCCCTCGCCGGTCGCCGGCGTCTTGACCGAGATTCACGTGAGGGAAGGCGAAACCGTGGCGGTCAACAGCGTTGTGGCTGTGATCGGCCAGGTGGGCGAGGCAGCAGTCGGCAGTCGGCTGTCGCCAGTCGCCAGTCAGCAGTCGCTAGTCGGCGGTCAGGACGCGCAATCAACAATCAGCAATCCGCAATCAGCAATTCACGATCGCCCTCACCTCTCGTCGCCGGTTGTCCGGAAAATCGCCCAGGAGCATCACGTCGATTTCTCGCAGATTCATGGCACCGGCGCTGGGGGGCGCGTGACCAAGCGGGACATCCTCCACTACGTCTCGAGTCGACAGTCGGCAGTCGACAGTCGGCAGTCCCCAGTCGGCAGTCCCCAGCCCCCAGCCCCAGGCCCCCGGTCCCACGGATCGGAC
>JBAUGX010000051.1:0-34439 GCA_049679965.1 Vicinamibacterales bacterium | reverse complement strand
CGCTAGTTCAGAAGTCTGCCAAGCGACTCGGCTGACTACCCTTCAAGCCTCGTAAGATCCTCTACCCCGGCGAGATCAGCCAGTAGCCTCGCGTACTTCCGAAGACTATCCTGAAGCTCTTGCAGTTCCTGACGAAAAACCTTCGCCTTCTCAGGAGGTAGGGGCGAATCGCCATTGAACTCGACATGCCACTTCGCTGTGAATGGTCGCACCACCTGATTGAGGACAACAACTGCTATCTTCGAAAAGTTAATGCAATTGCGACCATTACGTTTGAGAATCTCTCGGGTCAGAGGAAACAGGTGATAGATGCTTTCAAGAGCTGTTTTCTCATGACCATGGCTAGGATCAAGATCTTGCGTAGCGACTCTTGTGAGCAACTCAACGTACAGCTCCCAAGCAGCCGCCTTGTCCTCGTCCCTAGGCACCCATTCCATTTCAAGGAAACCAGCAGTGATCTTGAGGCTGTTGAGATCCCATTGCTCGAGCAACTTCCTCAGCTGCATACGCTCACCATCCACGCCGTCTTGACGAAGTTAAGGGTGTCGACCATCGAATCCTGGTCCTGACGGAATTCATTTTGCCATTAAGACACGACGCAGTATCTTGAAGCTAGTCCAATCAGATCGCTAGCAGGAGACGCCGCATGGATACCACAGTGCGACGGCACATTTTTATCAGTCATCATCACGCCGATGATGCCGAAGTCAGCAAGTTGACCGAGCTCCTATCACGGAGGGGTCATGACGTTCGGAATAGCTCAATCCGCGCCAAACCTGCCAATCAGCGCCGTTTGGAACGAGGCGAGGTCAAAGACGAGACAATTCGACGATTACTTCGCATGAAGATCTCCTGGTCTTCGTCTGTCTTGGTCCTGGTTGGCAAGGAAACGCATTCACGCCCTTGGGTCAATTGGGAGATTGAAGAGGCGAACCGGCAGGGGAAGCGGATCGTTGGCCTCTACACCAGAGGCGGAACGGAGGCTGATCTACCGCCGGCTCTCGAGGAATATGCGTCAACGATTGTCGGCTGGAATACTGACAGCATTATCGCTGCAATAGACGGGATCGATAATGCATTCCAGCTTCCTGACGGATCGCCGAGGCCGAGCACGCATCCAGCAATAGCTGTCAAGTGTTAACACATGCGGCGGGTCTACATCTATGTAGTGGACCGAGACTTCGGCTTCGCCCCGAACCCATTTCACGGATACTGCAGCTTGGCCACCTGCAAACAATTAATCCGCGCAGGAGCCAAAATCGATGATTGGGTTATCGGAATGGGAGGGTCGCGATTGAAGGCCACTGGCCGCTGCATCTTTGCCATGCGCGTGACCAAAGTAATCTCATTCAATGAGTACTGGTCAGATCCACATTATCGCGACAAACGACCCGTGCGGAACGGTAGCAGCAAGATGTTGGTCGGCGACAACATCTATCACTACGACGTAGCAAACGAATGGCATCAAGCCGATTCTCATCATAGCAACGCAGACGGGACGGCGAACACCCACAATCTGCAAAACGATACGAAGGCCGATCGGGTTCTAATCTCAAATCACTTCTTCTACTTCGGCAAGAAGGCCCCGAATGTTCCGGAGGCCCTACTCAACGCAGTAGGGTATCGGAATCGTCGCAACTATCGGGTGTTTGAGTATTCAACCTGTTTAGGCCTAATCAACTGGTTACAGGACACTTTCGGAAGATACGTAAACTATGTGATGGCAGATCCGTTTGATTTCGCCCAAAGCGGTAAGCGTTATTCCTACGAAGACAACAAGATCAAATAGCGCGCTTCTGGTCATTGTGCCCGTCAGCAAAGTTCGGGGATGGTGAATTCGAGGGCCTTGAGGAATGGCAAGTGTCTAGGCTATTTGCATTCGAAGGTCCTGATGAAGTCGGCAAAACGGCGATTTCAAGAGGGGTCGAACGAGCACTACGGAATTCAGGAGTGCGATGCGAGCGTCTTTCATTTCCCGGGCATGAACCAGGTAGTCTGGGCGCCCTTGTCCGAGACTTGCATCACAATCTAGTTCCTGCTGTCGAGTCGGTGCATCCAACCGCACTACAGTTAATGCACGTCGCCGCTCACATTGATGCGATTGAGCGACGGGTTCTCCCGTTGCTCATCGACAGCACCACGGTTCTGCTCGACAGATTCTGGTGGTCGACATATGTTTACGCTCACAAGTCCGGTGTGCCAGCCAGTCAGATTAGGACGATGCTTGATGTCGAAACGGCATCTTGGGGAGATATCGTTCCCAAGATCGTATTCCTGGTTCAGCGTGATAGTCCCTCAGTTGATAGGACTTTGGTGAAAACCTACGAAACTCTCGCCGCCGCAGAGCACCGATCTACAGTGTTGTACTTGGACAACAATCGTGACATTCTTCTGTCTGTTCAGGATGCTGTGGAGGCGATTTGTGACGCGCAGCCTAAGCGAACAGCCGACTAACGGAATCTCCTCCCTTGGTTCAGAGGGAATGCCGCTGTTCTTTTCCAGAATTAGCCAGGCGAGACCATCGCGAGTCTACGACACATACTGGAAGTTCGCTGCCGAACGCCAAGAAGTGTTCTTTCGGCGTTTTGAAGGTGTGACTGGCACCCTGACAAGGGATCCGATCATCAATAAACACAAGTTCACCAACGCGTATCGCGCTTCGGATCGTGTCAGTCAATACTTGATCAGGTGGGTGATTTACGAAGGTGACCAGAGCGCCCAAGAGATATTCTTCCGTACACTTCTGTTCAAGTTCTTCAACAAGATCGATACTTGGCACCTCTTGCGGGACCAGTTGGGTGAAGTGTGTTGGCGCTCGTACAGCTTCCGTAGATATGACGCTATCCTGACGGAAGCCCTGTCGAACGGACAACGAATATACTCGGCCGCTTATATTATGCCGACAGCGCGCGGCATCGGCGATCAAACCCGGAAACACCGGACACATCTGAAGTTGCTTGAGCGCATGATTCATGAGGGTACGCCAGAACGAATAGCGGCATCCCGGACAATGCGCGAAGCATTCGAGATACTCAAGCAATACCCGATGATGGGAAATTTCTTAGCGTATCAATTCGTCACGGATCTGAACTACAGCGTGCTGACAAATTTTAGCGAGATGGAATTCATTGTTCCCGGGCCAGGAGCACGCGATGGTCTTCGAAAGTGTTTTGAAGACTATGGCGACCTATCTGAGTCCGATTTGATCAAATTGATGGCCGATCGGCAGGAGATGGATTTCGATCGCCTCGGCCTTTCGTTCCGGTCCCTCTGGGGACGCACTTTGCAATTGATTGACTGCCAGAACCTATTTTGCGAGACCGACAAATATGCGAGGTTAGCGCATCCTGAGGTGCAGGGCCTCAGCGGTCGAACCAGGATAAAGCAGGTATACCGCCCGACAGCAGAATCTATAGACTACTGGTATCCGCCGAAGTGGGGCTTAAACAATGCGGTAGCGTCTGATCGGGCTAGACACGTTTCAGCTCTGGAGAAGTGTGGAGATATTTCGCGGTAGGACCGCTAGCCACCTGTGGGAGCAGGCGTTCCGTGCGTTACGGGAACGTGTCACTACTGTACCGGCACGTCCGTCTCGGGGTGGGCCTGCTTTTGAGGCTCTGCATGTTGTCTTCGAGCTCGAAGATCCGCGACAACGTTGGATAGTGTCCCGTCAACCACCTATCAATCCTGCGTTTGCTATCGCGGAAGTGATTTGGATGCTAGCGGGCAGCAACGATGCCGCTGCCATTAACTACTGGAACCGCGAGCTTCCCAAATATGCCGGCGCCACAAGCGTTTATCCTGGTGCATATGGTCACCGACTTCGCTACCACTTCGGATTTGACCAAATCCGGAGAGCCGTCGATGCGCTAAAGGCCAACCCTGAAAGTCGACAGATTGTGCTGCAGCTTTGGGACACGTCAATAGATCTCCCAGAACCTGATGGCACTCCGCAAACAAGCGATGTTCCTTGCAATCTGACATCTATCTTAAAGCTGCGTAATGGACGGCTTGACTGGACACAGATCATGCGCAGCAATGACGTTGTTCGAGGCCTACCTTACAACATCGTTCAGTTCACGACATTGCAGGAGATCGTTGCTGGATGGCTTGGAGTGCAACTCGGGACTTATCATCACTGGAGCGACAGTCTTCATTTGTACGAATCTGACGCACATAAGTTTTCGGCAGGCTTCGATTCTCAGCTTGCGCTGAACAACGAAACTCTGACGAGTTCACTGAGTGAAGGTGAAACGTTCATTGCGGACCTGTACGGACGTCTGCTCAGGTTCAGCAACGACGATCTGTCAAGAAGCGAACTTGAGTGCCTGTCGTATCTCTCACCGACTGGAAGCTCCTATCAGAGTCTACTTGGGATAATGGCTGCAGAAGCGGCTCGGCGGCGGTCGTGGTTCGATCTGATGAGCGAGGTCGAACAACTGTGCACCAATAATCAGCTTCGACAGGTATGGACCCTGTGGAAGCTGAGTCGGACAAAGAATGTCCACGTCATGATCTAGGTCCCTCTTGAACTTGGAGCACCGATGAGCTTCTGGAGCGGTGAGACGTTGGTGAAACGGCTCCCGCAGATCATTAATCCTGGAGGGCAGTTCTCTGTAGGAAACATTGACTGCAACGCATACAGACTGCACGTGGGTCCTGAAGCCTATGTGTCTCCCTTCCGAGATGATTTGGCTGGAGAGTCAAAGACCCGACTCGAAATGGGAGCAGGTGTTGGTATTCCGCCCGGTCAGTTCGCTTTCTTGCTCACGGAGGAGCACCTTGAGATGCCCCACGACGCCATGGCGTTCATCTCGATGCGCTCCACGTACAAGTTGAAGGGCTTAGTCAATGTCTCAGGATTCCACGTGGACCCGGGATACCGAGGACGCTTGATATTTGCGGTGTTTAACGCCAGCGCTGCTCATATCCAGGTTCATCGTGGCGATCCATGCTTCTTGATCTGGTTCTCGTCGCTAGACCATGAGTCGCGGGATCCGTACGTGAAGAACAATCAGGGATTTATGGATATCCCATCTTCAATAATCAATCCGGTAGGCGGCGGAAAGATTGAGTCGCTGGCGGGTTTGGCAAACCGTATTCAGGATCTTGACAAACGAGTAACGCAGTACACAACCCTGGCGCTCTTGGTGGCCGGGAGTTTGTTTGCGATGACGTGGTCGCAGTGCAGGGCATCGACCAGCTCGCCAGCTTCTCCTGTGACCGTCGTTGTTCCTGGGCCAGCTACGACTCCGCCGAGTGGCACGGTGCCCACAGCATCGCCGAATAGTGCGGTGCCGTCCTCGTCGGCTCCGCCCTCCAATCTTCAGACGCCTGGCCGTCAAAACCAGCCAGCTCCTGCTTCTCCCTCCACTAAGAACCCTTAGTGGCCGTAGTCACGACGAGTGTCCGTTGGCCATTCCGCCGTCTGTCGGCGGAACTCGCACAAAGACCGCGTTGACAGGCGAGGTTCGTGCGAGCCACTATCGCCCATCCTGCTGGATGTGCGGAGGGATGTGTGCCGAAGGTAGATACGACCGTGCGCGAGCTTGTCGACATGGTTGGGCGAGGAGAGCTGCGGCTTCCCGAAATGCAGCGCCGGTACGTCTGGAGAGCGACTCGGGTCCGAGATCTGATCGACTCGCTCTATAGGGGTTACCCCTCTGGTGCCGTGCTCGTCTGGGAAACGGATCAAGACGCCCCCACGCGTGACCTCGACGTTAAGCAGTCCAAGAGTGCTTTCCAAACTCACAAGCTGCTCCTAGACGGCCAGCAACGCGTCACATCCCTGCGAGCCGTGTTGTGTGACGAGCCGATCAAGGTCCGTGGTCGGAAGAAGCCCATCGACATCCTGTTCAATCTGGAACATCCCGAAGGTGCACCAGTGGAGCTCACCGAGGTCGACGACGATTCGGAGTCTCCGCTGCTGGCCGAAGAGGAAGGTGCGCTTGATGAAGAAGAGGATGAGGCGGACGATCTTCAACAGCGCCTGCGAAAGAGAACCTTTGTCGTGGCATCTAAAGCGTTGGCCTCGATTCCCACATGGATTCGTGTCTCCGACGTGTTCAACCCCAAGAAGTCCGATTGGTCGCTTCTGAAACCCCTTGGCCTGCAGCCCGATCACCCGCTCTACGAGAAATACAGTCAACGCCTCCAGAAGCTTCGGGCGATCCAGCAGTATCAGTACGTGATGCACGTGCTGGATCGAAAGTTGTCGTACGAAGAGGTGGCCGAGATCTTCGTTCGAGTGAACTCGCTCGGCGTCAAGCTTCGGAGTTCAGACCTCGCCATGGCGCAAGTGACTGCACGCTGGCAGAATTCTCTCCGATTGTTTGAGGAGTTTGGGGAAGATCTTGACGACAAGTCGTGGTTCACACTTGATACCGGTTTGCTCGTCAGGACGATGGTCGTGTTTGCGACGGGCCAAAGCCGATTCAAGACCGTGCAAAGCATCAGCGTCCCGAAGATGAAATCGTCTTGGGAAATCGCCAAAGAGTCCCTGTACTTTGCCGTCAACTTTCTCAAGGCCAATTGTGGGATCGAAGATGAGTCGCTTCTCACTAATCCCTCCCTTGTCATTGCTCTGGCGGCCTTTGGCTCCGCGCGCAAGCAGAAGCTGTCGAAGGCCGACGCAGAGAGACTGCGCCAGTGGGCGCTCATCGCGAACGCGCGAGCCCGCTATAGTCGAGGCTCAGCGGAGACCTTCCTGGACCAGGATCTAAACGCCATCTTCAAGACCGGTTCCCTCGACGAACTGATGGTGTCTCTCAAGCAGCAGTTGGGCAGACTTCATGTCGAGCCCGGAGATTTTGTGGGCCGCGGCGCGCGAAGTCCCTTGTTTCCGACGACCTATCTGGCATTGAAGCTGAGAGATGCCAAGGACTGGGTGAGCGGACTGGGCCTGTCCCTGACGCATCAGGGCAAGATGCATTACATCGAGTACCACCACATCTTCCCGAAGTCGCTTCTGGCCAAGCGGGACTACGAAAAAGCCGAAATCAACGAGATTGCAAACTTCGCGTTCATCAGTGGGCGAGCCAATCGAGCGATTACGAACAAGGAACCGAAGAAGTACCTTCCAGAGATCATCAAGACTCGAGGTGAGGAGGCGCTAACCGGCCAACTGATTCCAACGGATCCGGCCCTCTGGGAACTCGACGCGTATCCAGCATTCCTTGAGTGGCGGCGGAAGCGATTAGCTGCCGAGTTGAATCGGCTACTCGGCGTCAGTCCGTCCGACTAGCTTGTAACATGGCTTGGTTGACGCTGACGCCGTACCACGCGAAGTATTACGCTTACGAGCTGACTCGCCGATGTCCGCCGGACAGCGAGGATCGACTGGCTGGCGCCCTGGTTGACGCGCAGATCGATCTAAATCCCCATCAGATCGACGCAGCGCTCTTTGCGTTCAGGTCCCCCTTGTCACGCGGCGTGCTTCTCGCCGACGAGGTCGGACTGGGCAAGACGATCGAAGCCGGTCTCGTGGTTTCCCAAAAATGGGCCGAGCGAAAGCGACGGATCCTCGTCATTACTCCGTCCAACCTACGGAAGCAGTGGCACCAAGAGCTGACGGACAAGTTCTTCTTACCCTGCCGCATCCTGGAGTCGCGGTCTTACAACGAAGCCATCAAGACCGGCCAGTTCAGGCCATTCGAGCCGGAAGCGCAGATCGTCATCTGCTCCTATCAGTTCGCCCGGAACAAGGCCAGCGACGTCCACAGCGCGAACTGGGACTTGGTGGTGATGGACGAGGCGCACCGATTGCGGAATGTGTACAAGCCGTCCAACATCATCGCTAATACCCTAAAGCAGGCGCTGGCGGCGGCGCCCAAGCTCCTGCTCACTGCCACGCCACTGCAGAACTCACTCCTGGAACTCTTCGGCATGGTCAGCGTCATCGATGACCAGATCTTTGGTGACCTCAGGAGCTTCCGCGAGCAGTTCAGCGATCTTAGTCAGGAGCAAGTGTTCACCACGCTGAAGAAGCGTCTCGCCCCTGTGTGCCACCGTACGCTGCGGCGCCAGGTCACCGCGTACATCTCTTACACGCGTCGACTACCACTCTTGGAGCGTTTCACACCCGACGAGTCCGAGGACAGGCTGTATACGCTCGTTTCCGACTACCTGAGGCGGGAGAATCTCCGGGCACTGCCGTCAGGCCAGCGAACGCTAATGACGCTGGTGATGCGGAAGCTACTGGCCTCATCGTCGTTTGCGATAGCCGGTGCCCTCGATACGCTGATCCGTCGGCTGCGCGCCACGCTCTCCAAGCAGGCGGCCCCGGACACGCTCGCGGAAGAGCTTGATCGGGACTATGAAGGCCTGGACGAGACCTCCGAGGAATGGGAAGAGGAGGAGGATTCTGGGCCGTTACTGTCTGACGCCGACCGTGAGGCGCTCGCGCGCGAGATCGCGGACCTCGAAGGATTTCGAGATCTGGCCACGTCCATCACCAGGAACGCCAAGGGCGAGGCACTCCTGAAGGCGCTGCACGTCGCTTTCGACAAGACCGCTGATCTTGGCGGAGCGCAGAAGGCCATCATTTTCACGGAGTCACGGAAAACGCAGCTCTACCTGCAGCGTCTTCTGGCCGACAGCCCTTGGAAAGACGGGCTGGTACTCTTCAACGGGTCGAACACGGACGCGCAGTCTCGGGCGATCTACGCCGAATGGCGCGTCCAACACGAGGGCACTGACCGTGTGACTGGTTCGAAGAGCGCGGACATGCGTTCGGCCCTCGTGGACCAGTTCCGCGACCGCGGTCAGATCATGATCGCCACTGAGGCCGGCGCCGAGGGCATCAATCTTCAGTTCTGTTCGCTCGTAGTCAACTACGACCTCCCGTGGAACCCACAGCGTATCGAGCAACGAATCGGCCGCTGCCACCGCTACGGCCAGAGGCACGACGTCGTCGTCGTGAACTTCCTGAACCTGAAGAATGCGGCCGACCAGCGCGTCTTCGAGCTCCTGTCGGAAAAGTTCAAGCTGTTCGAGGGTGTCTTCGGCGCGAGCGACGAAGTCCTCGGGGCGATCGAATCCGGCGTTGACTTCGAGAAGCGGATCGCGGCCATCTACCAGCAATGTCGAAAGACGGACGAGATTCAGACCGCATTCGACCAGTTGCAGCTCGAGCTGAACTTCGAGATCGCCGACACGCTGAACAAGGCACGGCAACAGCTCTTGGAGAACTTCGACGACGAAGTGCGCGAGAAGTTGCGGATCAGGAACGAATCGTCACGCGCAGCGCTCAATAGGTATGAGCAGTGGTTGATGACGCTCACTAGGTTCGAGTTGGCTGAGCACGCCACGTTCTCGTCCGAGTCGTCGTTCGAATTGCGTTCTTTACCTTTCGGCCCAGACATCCCGACTGGCACCTACGAGCTGCCGCGTAGGTCTGGAGAAGCGCACTTCTACCGGCTCACGCATCCGCTCGCGGAGGCGGTCATCGACAGGGCGAAATCCAGAAAACTGCCCGAGAGCGACGAGGAGCTACACATCGACTACTCGGGCCACGCCGGCAAGATATCGATTGTCGAACCCCTCCAAGGAAAGGGAGGCATGCTCCGCCTGGACTGCTTGACGGTAGAGACGCTGGGCCAGGCCGAAGACCACCTGCTCCTCAGTGCCGTGACCGCCGACGGACAACCGCTCGAGGCGAGCGTGGCCGCGAGGCTTCTGACTATTTCTGGAAAGGTGCAGCCGCCGACAGGCCAGATCTTTCTCGACGCCGAGGACACGCGCCGGTCCCTGAACGAGAAGCTGACTGAGCTGTTGAACGGGCGCGAAAAAGCCGTTCGGCGTACCATCTCCGAGCGCAGTGCCAAGGCGTTTGAAGCCGAGGCCGACAAACTGGACGGCTGGGCGGACGACCTGAAGTTAGGACTGGAGCGGGAGATCAAGGAGTTGGACCGTCAAATCAAGGAAGCAAGACGGGCTGCCACCGTGGCGGTTTCGCTCGAAGAGAAGCTGGCCGCTCAGAAGCGTATGAAGGGGCTTGAGTCCGAGAGGAGCCGGAAACGCCGCACGCTCTTCGACTCGCAGGATGAGATCGACCGGAAGCGCGGCGACCTGATCGCGCAACTCGAGGCCCAGTTGACCCAGAAGGTCTCAATCGAGTGCCTGTTCATGGTGCCTTGGCGGATCGTGTAAGACACTGAGTGCCGTGGACCGCATGAATCGGAATCAGAAGCTGGAACTGACGTGGATCGGCAAGGAGCACCGGCCGAAACTCGAACCGCGCATCCTCATCGAGGAGCCCGAGAAGTCCTCCCATGCGGCGCACCGGGTGACCGACCACGACATCTTCGACAATCGCCTGATCTTCGGTGACAACCTACTAGCGCTGAAGGCGTTGGAGCAGGAATTCACGAAAACGGTGAAGTGCGTCTTCATCGACCCGCCGTACAACACGGGCAGCGCATTCGAGCACTACGAAGATGGTGTTGAGCATTCGATCTGGCTATCCATGATGCGGGAGCGGCTTGAGCTGCTTCGGCGTCTTCTCACTGACGACGGCTCCATTTGGATCACAATCGACGACAACGAGGCCCACTACCTGAAGGTACTGTGCGACGAAGTGTTTGGACGCTCAAATTTCGTGGCCTCGTTTGTCTGGCAGAAGACGCTGACTCGACGCAATGATGCGAGAGTGGTCTCTGTCGCACATGACTATGTGCTCACGTATGCACGTGACAGCAGGGTCTTTCGTCTGAACCGGCTAGACGCAGACGAGAGGAAGCGAGCGACATACACCAATCGCGACAATGATCCGCGCGGCGATTGGCTTGCCATCCCGTTCCACGCACCAAACATACGCCCGAATCTGACGTATCCGATTACAACGCCGAGTGGCAGAGTGCTACTGCCACCTCAGGGCCGTTGTTGGAGTACCACTAAGGAGCACTTCGAGGAGCTTCGCGCGGACGGCCGGATCTACTTCGGTCGAAATGGGAACGGAATGGCGCAGCGAAAGAAATTCTGGGAAGAGGATGATAAGAATATTGTCGCCTGGACATGGTGGCCCTACGAAGAGACGGGCGAGAATCGAGAGGCCAACCGGGAGGCGAAAGACATTGCTGAAGAGTGTGGAATCGAGACCGTGTTTGAAACGCCAAAACCAGAGCGACTACTTCGACGAATCATTCACATTGCGACCGACGTGGGCGATTTGATCCTCGACTCCTTCGCTGGTTCCGGAACGACAGGCGCCGTTGCTCAGAAGATGCACCGACGCTGGATCATGATTGAGGTTCACGGGCACTGCGACACTCATATTGTTCCGCGCCTGAAGAAGGTCATCGACGGGCAAGACCCTGGAGGCGTCACGGAGGCGGCCGGCTGGAAAGGCGGCGGCGGATTCCGGTACTACCGCCTCGCGCCCTCGCTGCTCGCGCGGGACAAGTGGGGCAACTGGGTCATAAGCAAAGCCTACAACGCTTCGATGCTGGCAGAGGCGGTGTGCAAACTCGAGGGCTTCAGGTACCTGCCAAGCGACGCAGTGTACTGGCAGCATGGCCACTCGACCGAGCGTGACTTCATTTATGTCACGACGCAGCACTTCACCCACGAGCAGCTGTTGCAGGTGACTGACGAGGTCGGTCCAGAGCGCTCGCTCCTCATCATGTGCACGGCATTTCGCGGGAAGGCCGATGCGTATCCGAACCTGACCATCAAACGAATTCCTAGAACCGTACTGTCGCGCT
Organism: Vicinamibacterales bacterium; assembly: GCA_049679965.1. Taxonomy (GTDB): domain Bacteria; phylum Acidobacteriota; class Vicinamibacteria; order Vicinamibacterales; family CAVVIG01; genus 2-12-FULL-65-11. The sequence continues at coordinate 22,737 of JBAUGX010000051.1, read as the reverse complement.
GCGAGTGGGGTCGCGACGATTACAGCCTGGAAGTAGCCAACCTGGGTGCGGCGCCACCAGACTCAGGCCAACAAGATTTGGGTCTCGAGAAATAGACTGGATGCATCGCATCGTCAATGCCATCGCTGGAAGATTGAGCCTGCGCCCGCCGCAGCGTCATTCGCTCGAGATCCTTGACCGGATCACGGAGTTAGCGTCGCTACGAAAAGGGGCGGATCGAGATGCCGCCCTTGCGGCCCTGAAAGGCGAGTGGCCCACGCTTACCGACTTCGAGCGGGACTTTCCTTCGGTCTGTTTCGCCCTTGCCACCGGGGTCGGCAAGACACGGTTGATGGGCGCCTTCGTCAGCTACCTGTACCTGGCGCACGGCGCCCGCAACTTCTTCGTTCTTGCGCCGAATCTGACGATCTATTCGAAGCTCATTGCGGATTTCACGCCAAACACTCCGAAGTACGTCTTCCGTGGCATAGCCGAATTCGCGACGGAGCCGCCGCAGGTTATTACGGGCGACAACTACGACGCGACGCTCCTCGACCAGCTCGCGCCGTGCCGGGTCAACATCTTCAACATATCGAAGATCAACAGCGAGGTACGTGGCGGTAGAGCACCGCGCATCAAGCGCCTGTCGGAGTACATCGGCGAAAGCTACTTCGAGTATCTAGCCAACCTCGACGACCTCGTGCTCCTGATGGACGAGTCGCATCGCTACCGCGCCAGCGCCGGCGTGCGCGCCATCAACGAGCTGAAGCCGGTCCTCGGCTTGGAACTGACAGCGACGCCATTCACCGAATCTCCGAGAGGGCCGGTGCCCTTCAAGAACGTCGTGTATCACTATCCCTTGGCCCGGGCGATGGATGACGGCTTCGTGAAGGAACCGGCTGTCGTCACGAGGAAGGATTTCAATCCCGCTGGAATCCCTCCGGAGGAGATCGAGCGCATCAAGCTCGAAGATGGTATCCGGCTGCACGAGAGTGTAAAAGTCGAGCTCGCGACCTATGCGCGCGAGTCGGGTCTGCAGCTCGTGAAGCCGTTCGTCCTCGTCATCGCGCGCGACACCGCGCACGCTTCCCAACTCCAGGCGCGTATTGCCTCGGACGCATTCTTCGAAGGCCGCTACAAGGACCGCGTTCTGCAGGTCGATTCGAGCAGGACCGGTGCCGAGGAGGACGCGATGGTCGAGAAGCTGCTCCGCGTCGAGCATGCCGACGAGTCAACCGAGATCGTCATCCATGTCAACATGCTCAAAGAGGGCTGGGACGTCACGAACCTCTATACGATCGTGCCGCTTAGGGCAGCCAACGCGCGAACGCTCGTGGAGCAGAGCATCGGCCGAGGCCTCAGACTGCCGTACGGCGAGCGGACGGGCATCACGGCTGTCGATCGACTCAATATCGTTGCGCACGACCGGTTTCAGGAGATCGTGGACGACGCGAACAAGCCCGACTCACCTCTGCGCCTGCAGGCAGTGGAGATCGCGGCAGAGGACCTGGAGCGGAAGGTCGTAACCGTCGTGTCCAACTCCATTCTCTCGGAGCGGCTGGGCACCGTTGACATGCCGCCGTCTGGAACGCCGACGGCGGCTGCGGCGCCTCTGTTTCAGTTGCCTGAGGAGCGCCGCGTGGCACAGGCGGCGATGCACGCCATCGAGTCACTCTCTGCCCAGCCGACGTTGCTTCCCGGTGCGTCGTTTTTGCGAACGCCCGAGGTGCAAGCCCAGGTGGTCCGAGAGGTCAAGGCGCACTACGGAGGTCAGTTGACTCTCGAAGGCGTGCAGGAACCGGTTGACGTGGAGCGAATAGTCGCGACCCTGTGCGGCGAGGTGGCGGATGCCACGATCGACATCCCAAGAGTCCTCGTGGTGCCAATTGGACGCGTCGAATCCGGTTTCAGTGCCTTCACTCTGGACCTGTCGTCTGTCCGCTACCCGCCAGTCTCGGCGGATCTATGGATTCAGCACCTGCGAACGCACGACCGCGAGATCCTCACGTTGGGCGAGGGGGGAGCCAAGGAACGCCGGCTGGAGGACTACGTCGTCCGGGGCCTCGTGGACTTCGACGACGTTTCGTACGACGAGCAGGCCGACCTGCTCTACGACCTGGCTGGCCAGACCGTCCGCCACTTCCTCACCTATCTGTCCGAGGACGAGACCAGGCAAGTCCTGCAGTTCAATCAACACACGCTAGTGGCCTTCATTCATGCCCAGATGCAGGAACACTACTGGGAGAAGGTCGCAGGCTACGAGGTCACCGTCAGTCATGGCTTCACGGCACTGAGGGCGAGTGCTTACACGGCTGGCGCATCTGATGCCGTCCAAGACTATCGGACGGAGCCCAGAGACAAGACCAAGATCGGCCAGCTGTTGTTTGGTGGATTTGCTCGATGCCTGTACCGACACCAGAAGTTCGGGTCCGACACGGAGCGGCGCTTCGCCCTGATCCTCGAGCGGGAAGCCCGTCGTTGGTTCAAGCCGGCCAAGAACCAGTTCCAGATCTTCTATCGGGTAGGCTCAGGTCTTCAGCAATACGTCCCCGACTTTGTGGCCGAGACCGAACACGAGCTGTTGATGGTCGAAACAAAAGCGCGGAACGAAATGACGACGGTGGAGGTTGAAGCCAAGCGCAAGGCGGCCGAGGAGTGGTGCCGACACGCGTCCGCGCATGCGGCAACCTATGGCGGCAAGCCTTGGCGCTACGCCCTCGTGCCGCACGACACGGTGGCCGACAACATGACGCTCGAGCGACTGACGGGTGACCGTAAGCTCTGAGGCTCAGCTATTTCCTCTGAGTCATTCGCCCATCCAGTCTTCACCGCGGATCGCTTCAGGTCGTCGGGGTCCCAGGTCAGCCAGGAACCGAGACGTATGAACCCGACCAGCGGGGCCGACCGCGATGCCCATCTGAAAGGCTTCCTGCGGCGGGATGTGCGTGACACTCGATAGAACCAACGAATCCGTCGTACGCGTTACGGCGACATAGAACAAGCGCCGCTGTTCCTCCAAGCTGCGACGCTGCTCCGCTTGGGATGAGTCGAAGTCAATTCGTGGCATCGCGCCCTCGATGCACCCCATGATCACGACGAGTGTAGAGGTAAGGCCCTTCGACTTGTGAAGGCTCATTACTCGCACGAAGTCAACTTCGGTTGGTGTCTCTGGTTGCGTGATGCCGGCCCGGACTTCGTCGAGCAAGTCCTCGGCGTTGAACGCTGTTCCCGGTCTGAAAGACGACGCAACTATCGTCTGGAATGGCTCTGACCACGTTTCAGCGGTTGGAAAGAGACGGTCAGCAAGTTCCTGACCACGTTGATCGCGCAACGCCGCCAAGCGCCCCTGAAGAAGCTCATACCTCTCGACCACGGCTCTTGTGTGTGGGAGCCCAATTGCTCCGTCCACAACCTGTTCAAGAATCTCGCGCGGCGACTCACCAGTCGCGTCGGCTCGTGCGCGAATCCGGCGCCAACCCGGTTCTCCCAGCGACTCGCTACCGAAACCACACCAAGAGCGAAGGGCGACCCGATCCTCAGGATCCGCTGCGAGCGTCAGCAGTGCGTAGGCCTGTTGGGCCAAGCAATCTTCGAGATGCTTCGGATTCCCGTCCAACGCCTGCTCGTTGAAAAAGCTGTGAGCGACAACTCCAAGGCCGAGAAGTGCATCGCGCACGGCGTAGCCGAACTGCCGTCGAGGCGCGAGCACGAGTACCTGTCCAGCCGTCACATGTCCCGCCTGAATGCGCTCGAGGACATGACGCGCGATACCCTCCGCCTCATCAGTTGGCGAGCGCCATTGCACGATGTGTATGTCGCCGAGACAATTCTGCCTGCGTGGCTCCAGAGGGCGCCCGCTTGCAGACGGGTTCTGAGCGATCAGAGCATTCGCGAGCGCGACGACCTCAGTGGGACAGCGGCGACACTCGCGTAGGGTTTCGTCGTGTGTGCCAGGATGCGCGTCGTCAAAGGTGGCTATGCCTTCAGGGTGAGCATGTTTGAATGAATAGATCGACTGGTCTTCGTCACCGATCACGGTCAACGTAGCGTTTTCGGCCAAGAGATCGACCAATGCTTGCTCAGCGCGGTTTAGGTCCTGAAACTCGTCGATGATCACATGCTCAAACTGCCGCCGCTCCTCGCACATCGGATTCTCGCGAAGGTACTGCAAAGTGATGGGAACCAGCTCTCCGACGAGCATGGCTTCATGGAAGCGAAGCCACTCCAGAAGAGCGATCTGAAACGCATGATCGGCTGGGTCGTGTGGCCACCCGGGCTCGTCCGTTTGTAGTCGTGCCCATGCGGAACCGAACGCCTTCAATTTCTTGCCAGCCTCACGGGCACCGCCAAAGGATCTCATGTCTTCATTCAGAAATCTCTCCTCAGACGACGCGAGGGTCCGTGCCTCTCGGCCGGTCACCTGCAGCACTGCACGTCGCTGCAGAGTCGAAAAACACAACCCATGAAGTGTGCCCGCCCACACCGATTCGACTCCCGGTACACCAAGGGACTGGATTTCTCTGGCGACGTCCCTCGCGGCAGTTCTCGTGAAGGTGCAAACAAGAATTCGTCGCCCGTCGGCGCCGTGCTGAAGTAACCGCATTACGCGGCGCTTCATCGCGTAGGTCTTCCCCGTCCCTGGTCCTGCCAGGACCCTCAACGGTGATTCGTTGGTAGCGGCAATGTTTCTGGCGACCCCGGCCAGTTCATGGTCCCAGCGAGCTTCGGGTGGCAGCATGAGCGATCTTCCAGGTCAGTTGCTGCGTGGCTCGCCGGCGGCGCCGATAACGCCACGATTTCTGACGACCGATTATCGCTCGACTCCGACAGGCCGCCGGTTGTGATCGACTAAAAACCCATTGTTTCTGGGCCAGCCAGTGATCGAAGATTCCGCCGATCTGCCGCCATCAAGAGTGCCGTTTCATACCGTCGGTGCCCGCTTGTACTCTGCGCGCTGTACTGGTACTGTCGCCACAATCTAAACGCTTTGAGAGGGTGTTCCGCACGTCAGCTCGGAGTCTCGGCGGTTTGGCCTGCAGACCCTAGATGTACATAGAAGCGGAGACACTGGACGACCTGCTCCGGGCTGTATTCGCGAAGCTGCTCAAGAGCAAGAATCGCGCTCGGCCGACGCGCGGTGACACCAACGAACTCATTGGTGTCTTGCTTCAGATCACCAATCCGAGAGCTCGTCTCAGTCGAACCGAGACGAAGGGCCGATTGTTTAGCTGTTTCGGAGAACTCTTGTGGTACTTGGCCCGGACCAAGGACGTCGAGTTCATCAGCTACTACATACCGCGGTACAGAAGAGAGTCTGATGATGGTCGCACCGTGTACGGCGGCTACGGTCCTCGCCTGTTCAATATGAGACATCAGAACCAAGTCGCCAACGTCCTTCGCCTTCTGAAAAGGAAACCTCACTCTCGCCGGGCCGTCATTCAACTATTCGATGCATTCGATCTCGCTACAGAGCATAAAGACGTCCCGTGCACATGCACACTGCAATTCTTCATTCGTGCCAGACGCCTGCACATGTTTACGACGATGCGATCGAACGACGCATTCGTCGGTCTGCCGCACGACGTGTTCGCATTCACGATGCTCCAGGAGATTGTCGCCCGCAGCCTTCACGTTGGGCTCGGAACCTACCTCCACGCGGTCGGCAGTCTCCACCTTTACAGACGAGACAGGAAAGGCGCCCGTCGGTTTCTAAGGGAAGGGTGGCAATCAACTGTTCCTATGCCGAGCATGCCGCTGGGAAATCCGTGGAAGACTCTGACTCTCGTGCTTTCGGCCGAACGAGCGATTCGTTGTGGACGCGAAAGCACGAACCCGCAGGTCCGACTCGGCAAGTACTGGGCGGATGTCGTTCGTCTTCTTCAGATCTATCGTCGCTTCAAACGAGGCGAATCCAACGACATCGCGCGGCTGAAGACACAAATGTCCGTCCGACTCTACGACTCATACATCGACTACAAGAAACTAACCGTAAGCAGTCGGACGGTGCGCGCCTAGTGACGTCCACACCCATGCACGCTCACAGAGCGGACACATCGCCGTCCTCAGCAAGACAACGACCGATGAACCACATGCTGTCAACTCTGGTCGCGCGCTTGAGTGAGACGGTCTTGTCTCAGACGAACGTCATTCCTTGGAGCTCCCCTGTTCCAGCGTTTGGCGACCCATCGACGTCTACGATTGCGACCGTCGGCCTCAATCCAAGCAATCGCGAGTTCGTCGATGGCGCAGGGCTCGAGCTGCAGGGTTCCGCGCGCCGCTTTCATACTCTGAACTCGCTCGGTCTTGCGCGTTGGCGGGATGCCAACGCGACACATCTGCGTTTAATAGTGGACTCGTGTCGGGCGTACTTCTTTAGAAACCCCTACGATGGATGGTTTAAGAAGTTAGACCGACTCATTTCTGGTACGAGAGCGTCATATTACGACGCTTCGACTGGTGCATGCCATCTGGACCTCATTCCGTATGCCACGGCGTGCAAATGGACGGAACTAACCCGTCACCAGCGCTCGGCGCTTTTGGATGCTGCTGGCGACACACTCGGTCTCCTGCTCCGCGACTCGGCAATCCGCGTGTTGATTCTCAATGGCAGCTCAGTCGTTGAGCAGTTTCAGATAATGGCTGAAACGCGACTCGATAAACGAGCGATGTCGGCGTGGTCGCTTCCAAGGCGGCTGGAGCCTGATGTCAAAGGCGTTGCCTACCGAGGCACCGTACGAGAACTGGCCGGCATCGCGCTCGAGCGCGAGGTGCTGGTGCTTGGATTCAATCACAACATCCAGAGCAGCTTCGGCGTCACCACGAGAGTGACGACCGCCATTGGACGATGGATTACTCAATCTGCCGCTGAAGCCCTTTCGTGAGACCCCGGGATCGCGAGTTTGTTCGGCGGCTCGATCGTGGACTGCGAGCCTTTGCCCGTCGACATCCGGTCCCAGGTATTCGATCGGCGGCGGGTCGAAAAGCGCTTCTTGAGCAGCTCGTTGAGAGTGTTCGTCGCGTTAGGTACATCTCAGCAGTCCGCACTCGCGGAATCAGCGATCTTCGTGCCGATCCGTCCAGTGAACTCTTTGACCCCTTGAAAGCTGCGGTGCTGCACCATCGGGCTGGGCGGATTGACGAGGCGTTCTGGCTTGTATTCCTCTCCGTCCATTTCGGAAAGCATCGTCGGGCTGGCTGGCGCCTGGCTCGAGACGTGTACGGTCGCCTGGGCGGGGCGAGTCATTGGAACTGGGCGCGAACAAGCGCCCGTCCCCAGCAGTTTCGGCAGTGGCTAGCACGGAATCGAGTCGCCCTTCAGGGCGATGGCGTTGCCCGTCACTTCGGTAACCACCGCAAGTATCAAAGTCTGGACGCGTGGTCGCCCACAGGAACAGGCGCCGCGATTGAGAGTTATGTGAGATGGGTTGCTCTTTGTCGCTCACACCACACGCGCGTGCAGGAAGCTCTGGAGGAAACTGGGCGTGACCCTCGGAGGGCCTTCGACCGTTTGTATCAGTCCATGCACGCCGTGGCGACCTTTGGTCGAACAGCGAAGTTCGACTACCTGACGATGATTGGTAAATTGGGTTTCGCAGCGATCGAGCCAGGGTCCACGTATTTGCAAGGTGCGACCGGACCGCTGGCTGGCGCCCGCTCGCTGTTCGGTCGCAGCGCAGCGGCTGCGATGACGCGGCGCGAAATCGATGCCTGGCTTGTGCAACTCGGCGCCGATCTCGACGTCGGAATGCATGTTGTTGAGGATGCGCTGTGCAATTGGCAGAAGAGCCCGAGAAGATTCAAGCCCTTCCGTGGTTGACGAGGTCAATCGTGCTTCCACGAAAAACGTCGCTTCAGCCCATTCAATTGGTTCGGTTTGATTCGTTTCCGATATTGAAGCTGTCCAACCACAACACCGGGAGACACCCCGGCAAGTCGTGCGAACTTGATCACCTCGCGTCCATTGAGTGGCAGCCCTAGCAACCTCGCGTCGAGCGCGGACGGAATCAGCACGCCACCCGCTAAGTCGTTGGCTTCCTGCTCGTCCTTGGCTGAGATCGTATCGGTCCCTTCCAGGAAGAGAGTATCTTGGCCGTGAAGCAGAAGATGGCCCGCTTCGTGGAAAAAGGTAAACCAAAAGTGGTCGTCTGAGAGATATCGAAAACTGAGCAACAGCAGTGCCTTTGTCGGGGAGAGAAAGCGCGTGGCACCACTTGCCCTGCACCCAGTGGGCGCGCGGACGATCACGACAGCGACGCCACACTCAGCGCAGCGCTTCGCAAGCTCTGGAAGGAAGTCGCTTGGATTCTTCTTTCGCGTCAAAGGACGAAGCGCTGGCAGCAGGCCTTGGAATCTGGCCGGATTCCAAGGTCCGCAATCGATCGAAGCCGCTTGAATTTCACCCTGCCGAAGCCACGCTGCAACCGCTGCCGGTCGTGACTCGAAAGCCTGAGACGTTCGGAAAGCAGCCTTTTCGAGCACGCTACGATACCGGAGTCGCCACGCATTCACGTCCGCCACACCAAAAAACTCCAGACACGCCCTTACCTGTGCTGCGGGACCCCGAGCAGGCTTGAGCCAGCCGAACTTGATCATATCCTTGGCAGGTAGTTCACCGAGCCAGTTGTAGTCGACTGCTGTTGTTGCGTCCTGCTGGATGCGAGCTGCATCCTTGCGATATTGAGACTCCCGAGTGATCCAAAACGCGGCGGATCCACCAAGGACAGCCTCGAGCCGATGAGCAATGTCTGTCGTAATCGTCGCCCGAGCGTCCATCAGTTCTTCCACACGCTCGGGGGGCTGTCCCATCAGACGCCCGAACTCGGTCCTTTTGAGACCGCGCTCCTCGAGAATGTCGACGATGGTTTCGCCGGGTGCCGAGATCCAGTCCGGCTGGAAGACGTTACGCTTGACCATGCGCATTTTCAATCGCCATGACTTTGACGCGTCGCACCAGTGACCAATCTACTTCCCCCGATTCACGTTTCGGAGTGATGACATGGTTTGCGCGGAACACGATCCGGTAACCGTCGCACAAGTCCAATGCAATATGCTGACCGGGGCCGCTATCGGTTGCACGTGGTGACCCGGCCACCAGATCCGAGACGCACGCGGCCGCGCGCGCGTCAGCCAGCCGGTGCCTAAGCCTTGCAGCAACACGTACGCCGAGAGCCTTCGCCGCCATCGCTTCGCTCTCGCAAAGCGCGCGGAGCGACTTCTTTGCAAACGCAAGTTCCAACGCGGCCATGATATCGGATCGCGCTCGCAACGATGATCCGCGCGGACGGAACCAGACGCCGATCGGATTTCGGCACTACACCTCAACATCCCAATCGGAGTGACGAGATGCGGATATCGCAAGGAATCACACCGCCGACGCGCCAACCATCCTCCAGAAGACCGCTCGGATTGCTATCGCTTGAGTTGTCTCACCGATCAAGAATCCGTGGGTCTGCCTTCACTAGCATGTCGAGAAACGCGCGTGCCTCTGCGTAAACATGTTTGGCTTCCTCTGGTGCGATGTCGCCGTGCACCGCCTCGTTCCGCGAATCCGTCAAAGCCTTCAGCCTCGCTACAGCTTGCTTGGAGCGAAAGTGCGCCTTGAGGAGGCCGTGTCTTTGACCGAGGAACCTGTCAATCATCCTGCCAAGATCACTGTTGGCGTTGTTTGTGAGGTCCAGAGCCTCGATCATCGTGCCCAAAGTTGCCTTTGAACCAAGAATGGCGTTCGCGATCCGCGCCTCCCGGTCACTCATTGCTTGTCGCTCGAATCCGGCGGTCATCGCGAGCGGACCAAAGACTCGCGCTCGGAGTTCCAGCGCCACCGCTTCCCCAAAACATGCCGCCGCGTACCGCCAGGGGGCGCGGCGGAAGGCGTTTCTAACGCGAGCATCACACACGAACACCAAGCCGTCCCACCACCTCTCGCGCGCTGACTCATTCAATTGAGAGTACGCGGCCCAATCCCACGTCAACATCTCCTCAACAACTGGTCGGTCTGCATGCTCGAAGGCCAGCGCCCGCAGCGCGCGGTCTGCTGTATTTCTGTCTCGACTCTCCAAAAGTAGCCGTAGGAGCTCGGAATGTTCCCAACTGGTGTCGGTGTCTGGTGAGAGCCGGACATATCGTTCGTACGACTCCGCCCACGCCTCGATTCCGATCTGTCTCTCGAGCTCGGCCCGAAACTTCCAGGCATCCGGCGAAGCCTGATCGACCTCCGTCCAGAAGACGGCCATATCACGAGCGGAGTCGAGATCGCCGGCGGCTCGAAAGAGCATCGCGGCGGACGACGCGGGGAATCTGCGCATCTTGTGGTCCACTGAGCCGAACAACAGTGTGGGCAGGTCACTGTCGCGCGCCAACAACGCGTAACGACGCGCAGCATCTCTGGTGCGCTCGACATTCTCGAGACGAACACCGGCGACCGCACTACACCAAGCCCAGATGAGTCTCAGCGTCGGACTGGGAGCCTTCCCAGTGTCATGGAGCTTTGCAATCGCAGTGTCCGCGTCCAGCACGCGGGCGAATTGGTCGGCGGGCATCGTCCGTGGAAATGACCATTGCGCCGAATCGAGTCGAGTGCGATCGTCAAGACGCGCAGCGAGGAGGGAAGCGAACAGGTCGCCAACCTGGGCGTGCTGCGAACCCTCGTAGGGACTCCACCAGTCGGAGACCCAGTCACTCGGACGCGCTGGGTGCACGCTGAGAAAGTTGATACGCGCGAGCGTCGTCAGGGCATCTCGTTCTTCTGACGGCGCAAGCGCTACCCACCGTCGGACTAGGGCGTCGATCCGGTCCCAGAGGCCGATCTTCGCTGCGAAAGGCAGTTCCCATCGGACATGCCACGGAGTCTCTACTTGGTCAACCGGAAGCAGGGCCACTGCGTCGGCGAAGATCTTCTGAACCGCGGCTCGCCTTTCGGATTCCTCGGGTTCTGGAAGCCGCAGGTAGGGCTCATCGTCACTGAGGTGAGCGAGGAACAGAATCACCGCTCCGCGCTCCGCAGGCGTGCCCATGGCGTCAGTCAAACGGCAGAGGGACGGCAGCTCCGAGGGTCGGGTGTCAGCCATCATCCAACAGTCGGCGGCCACGTTGAAGGGGATGTCGATTCCCTCGGTTGTAAGCGTGGGCAGGAGTCCGTGCTCGTGAAGGTATACGGAGATCTGCTGCTGCCATAGGCCCCAAGCGCCGCTGGTTGGTTCGGTCATCCGGGACGTATTGTAGGGCTCCTACTGCTGGATTCCAGTCGTTGAATGGTCGGCCCGCATCCTATTGCTAGAGTCCAACACCACGGCGATACCAGAAGAATGGGTCTTCGCGTCGAGGCTTCCATATTATTGAACAACTGATTTTAGTGAACAGATGGCTGGGAGGGCCATTTCAGCTTTTCCAATAGAATTCCTCAGCACATGCGCGAGAGCGCCGGAACCCTCGTTCTCTCAGCCACAGACCTCTCCAACTTCCTGAACTGCCGTCACCGCACGGCGCTGGAACTTGGCGAGGCGCGCGGGCAACGGACCCGTCCCCACTTCCACGATCGTGTCCTTGGAGCCCTCTTCGCACGCGGCCTGGAGCACGAGCGCCAGTACGTCGAATCTCTTGAGAGCGCTGGCCGTCATCTCGTCAATCTCGCAGACATCAAGGACAGAACCGACGCCGTCACGCGTACGGTGGACGCCATGCGCGCAGGAGCTGACGCCATCGTCCAGGGCGCGCTCGAGGACGGGAATTGGTATGGCCGTCCAGACGTCCTGCTGAGGATCGATGCCACGAGCGCGCTCGGCTCCTGGGCCTACGAGGTCGCCGACACAAAGCTCGCCCGCGAGACGCGCGGCGGCACCATCCTTCAACTTGGCCTCTACTGCGAGATGCTGGCGCGCGTGCAGGGCCGCCGGCCCGCTCGTTTCTACATCGTCACGCCCGACACGGCCGCGCCCGTCAACGAATATCGCGTGGACGACTACGCCGCCTACTTTCGACTGATCCGCGGACGGCTGGAGGAGACGGTCGGTCGAGACAGCGATGCTCTTGCAGCGGCCAATTACCCGGAGCCGGTGGACCACTGCGACGTCTGCCCATGGTCGAGCGTCTGCAGCCAGAAGCGGCGAGCCGACGACCACCTGTCTCTGGTCGCCGGCATCTCGCGGCTGCAGCGCCGCGAGCTGGAGGCGCGGGACGTCTCGACGCTCGCGGACCTTGCCAGGCTGACGTTACCGCTGCCGTTCAAGCCGAAGCGCGGCGCCGCCGACACCTACGTGCGCGTCCGCGAACAGGCGCGCGTGCAGTTCGAGTCGCGCGGCAAGACGCCGCCCCTGTTCGAGCTTCGGTCTTTCGAGGACGGCGAGGGGCTGAGCCGTTTGCCCGAGCCCTCGCCCGGTGACGTCTTCCTCGACCTCGAGGGCGATCCCTTCGCCGCCGAAGGTGGTCGCGAATTCCTCTTCGGCGTCGTCACGCTCGACGCTAGCAGCAAGCCGGTCTACCGAAGCTTCTGGGCCTTCACCGAGCACGAGGAGCGCCAGGCATTCGAATCGGTCATCGATCTGATCGTCCACGCGTGGCAGCAGCACGACGGCATGCATGTCTATCACTATGCGCCGTACGAACCGTCCGCGTTCAAGCGGCTGATGGGGCGCTACGCGACTCGCGAGGCCGCGCTCGACAGGATGCTCCGGGCGGGGCGCTTCGTCGATCTCTACGGCGTGGTGCGGCAAGGGCTGCGCGCGGGGATCGAGCGCTACTCGATCAAGAACCTGGAGGTGTTCTACGGATTCACTCGCGGCGTCTCGCTCGCCGACGCCAATCGCGCCCTCCTCGTCATGGAGCAGGCGCTCGAGCTGAAGTGCGCCCCCACGGTTCCGCCATCGGCCGCGACAGCGTCGAGGGCTACAACAAGGACGACTGCCTCTCCACGCTCCGCCTCCGCGACTGGCTGGAAACCGTCAGGGCGGAGGTCGAGGCCAAAGGCACCTTCGTCTCTCGGCCGGCACCGACGGATGGAGACGCGTCGGACAAGCTGGACGAACGGGCTCAACGCGTCGCAGCCCTGCGAGAGCGGCTGCTGGCGGGCGTCCCGGAGGCGGCTGCGGATCACAATGACCAGCAGCACGCGCGCTGGTTGCTCGCGTATCTCCTCGATTGGCACCGGCGCGAAGACAAGGCGGGATGGTGGGAGTACTTCCGGCTGCGCGACCTCCCAGACGAGGACCTGTTCGACGAGCCGCTGGCCATCGCTGGACTGACGCACGTCGAGCGCGTCCAGTTTGTGCCTCACGCGACGACCGGCAAGCCGACCAAGTCCGTCATCGATCGATATGCCTATCCCGTCCAGGAAATGGAGATTCGTCGCAAGGATGAACTGAAACTGAGGGACGGCAAGCAGTTCGGCTTCGTCATCTCCGTCGATCGGATAGCGCGGACGATCGACGTTAGGAAGGGGCCGGGGCAGGCCGGCAATCACCCAACATCATTCTTTGCGCACTCCTACGTGAATGCCGACGTCCTCGAAAGCGCGATCTTCGACATCGGCGAGACCATCGCTGCTGGCGGCGAGCTGAGCGCGGACAAAGGCACGCCCGACGTCCTTGCGCGACAGCTCGTTCTGGCGGCGCCTCCGCGCGTGGCGTCTGGAGCATTCGGCGCCAGGCCGGGCGAACCGGCCGTCGACTTTGCCGTCAGAGTGGCCGGCGACCTGGACGAGACCGTCCTGGCGATTCAAGGTCCGCCGGGCTCTGGCAAGACATTTTCTGGCGGCGAGATGATTTGCGCACTGGTCAAGCAGGGCAAGAAGGTGGGCGTGACGGCGACCAGCCACAAGGTGATCCGCAACCTGCTCGACGCAGTCGCCAAGGCGAACAAGAAAACGGACGCGGGCGTGACGCTCGGACATAGGAAAGGTGAGGACGAAGAGGCCGGCGACCCCTCGTCTATAGAGATGTTCGGCGACAATCTGGAGGCGCTCGAGGCTCTCCAGTCCGGCCGTGTCAATGTGCTTGGAGGCACCGCCTGGCTCTGGGCGCGTCCGGAGTTCGCCAATGGCGTTGACGTGCTCTTCGTGGACGAGGCCGGGCAGATGGCGTTGGCCAACGTCGTTGCCGTGTCGCGCGCCGCGAAGAACATCGTGCTCCTTGGCGACCCGCAGCAGCTCGAACAGCCGCAGAAGGGCAGCCACCCAGACGGTGTCGACGCGTCTGTGCTGCAGCACATGCTGCGCGGGAGCCAGACCATTTCGGCCGACCGCGGCATCTTCCTGCCCGTCACGTGGCGCCTCGCCCCGAGCATCTGTGCGTTCACCTCAGAATTGTTCTACGAGAGCCGGCTGACGTCTTTGCCCGGGCTCGATCAGCAGCGCCTGACCGGCGTCGGCGAGTTTGATGGCAGCGGCTTGTGGGTCGTCGAGGTGGACCACGACGGCAATCGCAACGCATCTTCGGAAGAGGTGGAGGTGGTCGCGGAGCTCGTCGCGCGATTTACGGCGCCGGGCGCCCAGTGGATTGACGGGAATGGGAAGGAGCGCCCGCTCACGAGCGCGGACATCCTCGTCGTCGCTCCCTACAACGCGCAAGTCACCCGGCTGGCCGAGCGGCTCGAGCCCCTCGGCGTCCGCGTCGGCACCGTGGACAAGTTCCAGGGCCAGGAGGCGCCGGTCGTCATTTACTCCATGGCCACCTCACGCCCCGAAGACGCGCCCCGCGGCATGGAGTTCCTCTATAGCCTCAATCGCCTGAACGTCGCCTCGTCTCGCGCACGGTGCGCCGCTATTCTCGTCGCCAGCCCGCGCCTGTTTGAACCGGAGTGCCGCACGCCGAGGCAGATGAAGCTGGCGAATGCGCTGTGTCGATACAGAGAGCTGGCGCGGCTTCTGTAGGTCAGGCGTGTCGTCTGACTTCGTGCCCGGCGGATGATCCGGCCTGAGCGATTAGAACATCCAAATCGGCAGGAGTCTTGAGGTTCAGGAAGGCTTTCGCCGCACTCAGATACACGACGACCGGCCTGTTGTCTCGAACAAGGTTCTTGATGTTCGTGAGCGTGCCGCGACTCTCGCCGTCCCACAGCATGAGTCCGTGTGTCGCGTGGGCCGCCATTTCACGATCCTTGGCGGCATAGAAATCGAAGCCGCCGCGCACGCCGGCGGGGGCCTCGACGGGCACTGTTTTCCAGCCGCCGACGTTGTTCCGGCAGTGCCCGCCGGTGCAGTAGACGGTCACCGTCTGATACTGCCGATCAGCAAGATACTGTTGCACAGCCCGATCCGCGCCATTGGCGTCGCCAACGAGGACTTCGTGCTGTTCGGCGACGATGCGATCGAGGCGCTGCTTGAGGGCGTCGTCGAGCCTGGACACCGAGCGTGAGCCAGCGATGAAGACCTTGACTAGAGACATACGCCTACTTCGTTCGAGTTATCGCAAGTGCCCGGACTTCAGAGGCACCCATCGCCGTGACGACCTCCGCGACCCGGCGCATTGTTCCACCAGTCTGCCACAGGTCGTCAACAATCAAGACACTCCTTCCAGCGACAGACGTTGGCCCAGCCTGAATAGCATCCTTCAACAGGGCACTCCGCTTGTCGGGCGGGACGTCCTTCATCGCGGAGGTCGGCTTGGCCTTCACGACAACGCCGTCCAGCAGCTCCAATTTGAGGATGGCTGCGATTCCCTCCGCGAGAACCACTGCCGGTTGCTTCGCGCGTTGAACTGAGGGGGGAGCGGCGATCAAGCAGTCGATTCTGGAGGCCCACTGCTTCCCCGCGAAGTCCGCAGCGGTCTCGATGATGTCTCCAGGAGGTCCGTTCTTGTTCTTGAGCTGATATACGAGTTCACCCAAGGCCGATCGGGTCGTATCGAATTGCATGTGCTGTCCGTAGTAGCCGATCGGCACGCTCTTGAGAACGTGACGGTTGAGCACGAAACCTTCGATCCACGGACCATTGATCGGTTCTGGGTGAATTTCGATGATTGCCATGCCGGACGACGATGCCATCGTCAAGAAGGTCCATCAAGCAAGAAGGCCGTGCCAAGAAGGCGCCGATCACGATCCTCCTGTGGTTGAGATGGCCGCCAGGTGCGCCGCCATTCTCATCGCCAGCCCGCGCCTGTTTGAACCGGAGTGCCGCACGCCGAGGCAGATGAAGCTGGCGAATGCGCTGTGTCGGTACAGAGAGCTGGCAAGAATTTCATCCTGACCGGCCTCAATGTACGCAAAATCTGCAACGTCAACGCGACGCTCCCCCAGGAAAGCGTTGTTGCTTCCAGTTCCTTTGTCGGCTTCGAATTTGCTGGCGGGGCGGGAGATCGGCACCCCTAAAAACACTGAGGCCGGCCTTGCGGCCGGCCTCGCAGCCTCTTCTCGAAAGAAGAGGGGGGATGAACGGCGCGATCCTAACTGGGGAGACCACGAGTGTCAAACAGAACGATCGGTCTCTGCGCCCTGATGCTTCCGACGGACGACGTCGTCGCCATCAACTACTACACGGCGTTGGTCAGCGCCAGACCTGGGAATCCGTCCGCTCCAAACGACCAGCAGATTTACCTGCGCGCCCTTCGCACGATTCCCGATCTGTCGATCACCTACGGGCATTTCCTCACGCATTCCGTGCAAATGAGCTTGACCGGCGTGACGCCCGCCAAGCGAGTCTGGGTCGACAAGACCGAAGAGAAAGGCTCGGACGTCAACATCGCGAGCCATCTGATTCGAGATGCGTATCTCAAGCGGTTCGATGTGGCGGTGCTGATGAAGAAGCTTGCGACCTTCCTGAAACGCATCCGGCAGTCGCATCTGATCGCCAGTCAGTTTCCAGCTGACCTTCAAGACGCCAAGGGGGCATTCCGTAAGCCCGCCAATTGGTGGGCGAGCATCGATGGGGAAACTGAACGCGCCGCGTTCAGAATCGCCGGCGCAGCCCCGCGGCATTTGAAGGCCCCGATTCGTGGTAGGTTACATGTAACTCGCGGAGCGCTCTGATCATGGCCACAGCCGCTCGATCGAAGTCCAAGAGCAAGTCGCGCGACAAGGTTCGCGCCCACAGGGAACGCCTGCGCAGCCAGGGGCTGCGGCCGGTTCAGATCTGGGTTCCCGACATCCGGTCCAAGGTCTTCGCGCGCGAGGCGCACCGCCAGTCGCTCGCGATCGCCGACAGCCCGCAGGAAGCCACGGATCAGGCCTTTGTGGACGCCATTTCGGCCTGGCCCCACGAATGAACCGTGGCGACCTGTGGACCGTCTCCGGCGGTCCCGATTACGCAGGCAAGCCCCGCCCGGTGGTGATTCTGCAAGGCGACGCCTTCGACGCCACCCGTTCCGTCACGATTTGTCCGCTCACCACGAGCCTCGTTGACGCGCCGCTCGTTCGACTGGCCGTTGAACCATCGGACCTGAACGGACTGCGCGCGCCGAGCTGGCTGATGGTGGACAAGATCACGACCGTGCCAAGAGCGAAGCTCGACCGCCGCGTTGGCCGGCTTTCGAGCGAGGACATCGCACGGATGAACCGATCGGTCTTCGTGTTCCTCGGACTCGCTGGCGCCGCTCGGCCGTAGAGGATCTGAGCCTGAGCCTTGAGCCCTGAGCCCTGAGCCTTCCTCTGCTAGACTCGACCTTCACAGACATCAGGAGGACAAGCCATGCGACGTCTTCCGACCTTCATGCTGCTCGCTTTCCTGACTTCGTCTTGCGCACCCTCAGATCAGCCGGGTCCGCGGCTCGCGTACCCGACGCCGCACAAAGGCGACATCGTCGACGACTACGCCGGCACGAAGGTCGCCGACCCATATCGCTGGATGGAAGCCCTCGACGCGCCGGAAACGGCGGCGTGGGTCGCGGCGAGTAACGCCGTCACCGAGCCGTACTTGAAGGCCCTGCCGCTGCGCGAGGCGTTCGGCAAGCGCCTGACCGAGCTCTGGAACTATCCGCGCGTCAGCGTCCCGGTGGTCAAGGCCGGGCAACTCTTCTACACGCGCAACTCGGGCCTAGACAAACAGGCGCCTCTCTTCGTGCGCGCGGGTGCGGCCGTGCCGGCCCGGCTGGTCCTCGATCCCAACGCCATCTCCGAAGACGGGTCGCTCTCGCTCGCGCAGTGGATGCCGTCGCCCGACGCGAAGCTCCTGGCCTACGCGCTCGCCGAAGGCGGCGCGGACTGGGAAACCATTCACGTCCGCGACATCGCGTCCGGCAAAGATCTGCCAGACGAGGTCCGGTGGATGCGCTTTTCGAACATCGCCTGGACGAACGACAACAAGGGCTTCTTCTATTCCCGCTATCCGGAACCGCCCAAGAACAAAGTCCTCGAAGCGGCCCTCTCGGGCCAGACGCTCTACTACCACCGCATCGGCACGCCACAGGCGCAAGACCGGCTGATCTACGAACGCAAAGATCTGCCGGCCTGGATTATCAACGGCGAGGTCACCGAGGACGGCCGGTACCTGCTGATCGTCATGTTCGAAGGCGCGGAGAACAAGAATCGCCTGTACTACGCGGACCTCGAAGTCCCCGGCGCACCAAGGCTCGATGCGCCGGTCAAGGTGATCATGGACGCGAACGACGCCGAGTATGCACCGCTCGGCAACAAGGGCGCGACCGTGTACCTCCGCTCGGACAAAGACGCGCCGAACCGCAAGATCGTCGCGGTCGATCTCAACCGACCAGCTTCCACGGTCTGGACGACCATCGTCCCCGAACGCAAAGAGGCCATCGAAAACGCCGCCGTCATCGGCGGCCGCTTCGTCGTGCAGTATCTCGTGGACGTGCAAAGCCGGCTGGCGCTGTTTGATCTCACGGGCGCGCCGCAGGGCGACATCGCATTGCCGGGCGTTGGAACGATTGACGAGATCAGCGGACTCGAGGACGCGCCGGACGTCTGGTACGCCTATGCCTCGCCGCTCGCACCGAGGACGGTGTACCGTTTCGATCCCGCCACAAAGAAGAGTGAGGGATTCGAGGTCGCGAAGCTCCCCGTCGATACCAGCCTCTTTGAGACGAAGGCGCTCTTCGCAACCTCTACTGATGGCACGCGCATCCCGTTCTTCCTAACCGCGAAGAAGGGCCTGCCGAAGGACGGCAGCAATCCCACGATGATCTATGGATACGGCGGGTTTTCGATCAGCATGCTCCCGACCTACCGTCAGGACGTGCCCGCGTGGCTCGAAAAGGGCGGCGTGTGGGTGACCGCCAACATGCGCGGCGGCGCCGAGTACGGCGAGGCCTGGCACAAGGCGGGCATGCTCGAGAACAAGCAACGCGTCTTTGACGACTTCATCGCCGTGGCCGAACAGCTTATCAAGGACAAGTACACGTCGCCCGCGCGGCTCGGCATCATGGGCGGGTCGAACGGCGGCCTGCTCGTCGGCGCCGTGATGGAGCAGCGGCCGGATCTGTTTGCCGTGGCGCTTCCCGCCGTCGGTGTGATGGACATGCTGCGGTACGACAAGTTCACCGGCGGCGCGCTGTGGACGACCGAGTACGGGTCGGCGTCAAAGCCGGCGCAGTTCCCGTTCCTGATCAAGTACTCACCCGTGCAGAACATCAAGCCCGGCACTTGTTATCCTGCCACGCTTATCACGACCGCCGATCACGACGACCGCGTCGTGCCGAGCCATTCGTTCAAGTTCGCGGCCACCCTCCAAGCGGCGCAAGGCTGCAGCAAGCCCGTGCTCATCCGCATCGAAGTGCAGGGCTCGCATGGCTACCGGCCGACCGACAAGCTGATCGCCGAGCGCGCCGATCAGTGGGCGTTTGCGGCTCACAACATGGGGCTTCGCTGAGAGGCTATTCCACGACGCCCGGTCACAATCCGCAATCACCAATCCGCAATCATCAATGGGATAGACTGGCTCGACATGAAGGAGCGGCTGTTTCCCGCGATTTTCGTCCTGGGCCTCGTCTCTGGCGTCCAGTCCGCCGGCATGGCGCGTCCAGGCTCCCTGGGTAGTCAGGTTGAGGGGAAGGTGATCGCGAATCCGGAAGAGCTCGCCGCCTACACGGCTGCGCGTGCCATCACGGACCCGCGGATGAAGGCCGCCGCCCTGGAGGCGTTCGCCAGGACGTACCCGGACAGCTTAGTGAAGATTGACGCGCTCGAAGAGGCCATGGCCGCATACCAGCAGCTTAGCGACCGGACGCAGATCGAGAGAGTCGGCAGACTTGTGCTGAGCGTCGACGCGGAGAACCTCCGGGCGCTGACGGCCGTGATTCCTCTCGAGCGAGCACGAATCACGGCGGGCAATGGCGCCGTCCAGCTGCTCAATCAGTTGCGTGACCACGCCGCGCTCGGACTGGCGGCTCTGCCGAACTGGACGAAGCCGGCCGGGATGACCGACGCCGAATTCACGCGGCTCGCCAGCCAGATGTCGTTGATGTTCGCCGGCGCGGCCGGGTTCGGCGCGCTCCAGGCCAGAGACTACGCCGCGGCCCGCTCGTACTACGCGTCGGCCGTCACCCTCGATCCGTCCAACCTGGAGAATGTCTACCAGCTGGGTCTCGCGCAGTTGAACGTGCAGCCGATCGACGTCACGGGATTCTGGTACCTGGCGAGAGCCGCGTTCCTCGCAAGGACGGCCGGCGCCGGTCGCGCCGAGGTCGACGCCGCGGTCAACTCTGGCAAGGGGCAATACCAGCGCTTCCACGGCCGGACCGACGATTGGGACACGCTCGTTGCCGCCACGGCCGCCGCGCAAATGCCTCCAGGCGATTTCGCGGCGCGGATTGCACCCGTGCCGCCAGGGTGCGCCTCGTTCGAGATAACCGGGCCGGAGACCGTCAAGGCCGGGGAGCCTCTGGTGTTTACGGTGAAGCTCACGGGAGGCCCCGCCCAGGTCAAACCGGTGTTCGAGTGGGCGGTTTCCCCCGGAACGATCGACGCCGGACAGGGCAGTGCGCAAATCACCGTGGACACCAAAGACCTTGCGCGCATGCCCGTGATCGTCACGGTCGAAGTCATCGGATTCGAGGCGTCGTGTCCGGTCGGGACGTCGTCGGTCGCGACCGTCAGTAATTGATGTTCGATGATCGCGTATTCTGTGCGCGGAGGGTTGTATGCAAGCACGTGCTTTCCGGACCGGACTGATCGCCCTGTTGGCCACCGGCGTATTCGTCGCCACCGTGGGGACGCAGGCTCCACGATCTCAACGTGTGACCCTGCCCGCCGCCCATGCGATCGGCGGCATCGACCGCACCGCCATCGCGATTTCGCCTGATGGCAGCCGCTTCGCGTACGCCGCGAACGCGCGGCTGTACGTCAGGACCGTGGCAGACGGCATGCCGACCGAGATTGCCGGCACGGCCATCGGTCAGGGCGCTTCGTCGAGCCCGTTGTTTTCGGCGGACGGCCGCTCGATCGTCTTCTGGAGCAGCAGCGACGGCACAATCAAACGCATCCCGGTGGCCGGCGGTACGGCCACGGCCATCGCCACGGTCGACAATCCCTTCGGGATGAGCTGGGGTCCGAACGACACGCTGCTCGTCGGCCAGGGGCCGAAAGGCATCCTGCGCGTGCCGGCAACCGGCGCGCCCGCCACAATCGTGACCGTCAAAGACGGCGAGCTGGCCTATGGTCCGCAACTGTTGCCGAGCGGCGATGCCGTGCTCTTCACGGTGATCGACGCGAAGGACGCGCTCGCTCAGGGTTGGGACCGCGCACGCATTGTCGTCCAGCCGGTCAATGACCCCAGGGGCGGCGATCGCAAGGTGGTCGTCGATGGCGCGCGAGACGGTCGGCTGTCGTCGGCGGGGTATCTGTTGTACTCGCGCGACGAGAAGATCCTGGCGGTGAAGTTTGACGCGAGGACGCGCGCGACGAGCGGCGCGCCGATGACGATTGCAGACGATGTGCGGACCGCCGGACCGACGGGCGCGGCGCAATTCGCGTTCGCCGATTCTGGCGCGCTGGTGTATCTGCCGAACAGGTCGGGCGAGCTCGAGCTGGCGCTCGTGTCGCTCGACGGCACGCGAACCAACCTCGGCGCTCTGCCGAACGGCGTCGGGTCTCCGCGTATTTCAAACGACGGCAGGCGCGTCGCCTTCGCCTCCGACGGCGACATCTGGACCGCCGATGTGCGCAACCTTGCCGGAATGAAAAAAGTTCTCTCCGGCTCGAACTGGAACTTCCCGGTGTTCAGCGACGATGGGCGGAACCTCGCGCTGGGGACGATTCTGCCTGGCGGCCTCGAGACGGTGTATCTGATGCCGGCGGATGGCTCGAGAGAGCCGGAGATCCTCGCGCGGCCGGCGCGCGCGCCCGAACACTGGTTCCCGGGCACGCAGATGTTCAGCTTCATCTCACACAAGGGACGGCTCGATTACGACACGTGGACGTACAACGTCGCCACGCGCGAGGTGACACCGCTCGCTCGCATTCCGGTCAGCGCACAAATAAGCAGCCGTCTGTCGCCCGACGGCCATTGGATCGCGTACATGTCGAACGAAACGGGCGAGTACCAGGTGTATGTCGAGCCGTGGCCGCAGACGGGTGCCAGATTCCAGGCGACGAAGACCGGCGGCGTCCTGCCGCTCTGGTCCTCGGACAGCGCCGACATCTACTACGCGCAGGGCGATCAGATGTATGCCACCCGATTCCAGAACGGCGTGGTGATGTTCGGCGAGCCGCGCAAGCTGCCGGTCAGCGGATTCGTGCAGGGCGCGCTGCGTCGCGCCTTCGATCAGACGCCCGACGGCAAGCAGTTTCTGATGGTATTCCGCTCGGCGGCGCGCGTCGCGGTCGTCTCGCGATGGATGGATGGGGCGCCGAACACGGCCCGCGCTGGGGGCTAGGGGCTCG
>JBAUGX010000050.1:0-11597 GCA_049679965.1 Vicinamibacterales bacterium | reverse complement strand
GACCCAAAGGGTCCGCCCTACTCGTGAATTGCCGAGCTATTGCATTCCAATAGGACTGGTGGTATGGTCCTATGGCTTTCCAAGACGAGCGTCGTCGCAACTGAACAACCTCGTACGTAGTGTCCGGCTTCAGCCGGACCGCCACAAGAGCAAGTATGGACATCGCACGACCCTCGAACGCGCGGCAGAAGAAGATTCGGCGGGTGATCTACGGGACCGTGGCCGTCACAGTCGTCGGGTTGATCACGCTGGGCCTCTCGCGCCTTCAGCCCGCGGCCCCAAGCGTCGAGCGCGCGACCGTCTGGATCGACACCGTCAAGCGCGGGCCGATGGTCCGCCAGGTCCACGGCCTCGGCACGCTGGTGCCCGAAGACATCCGCTGGATTCCCGCGACCACGCAGGGCCGCGTCGAGCGCATCGTCATCAGACCGGGCACGGCGGTGAAGGCCGACACGGTGATCCTCGAGCTCACCAACCCGGCCCTCGATCAGGAGCTCGAGGACGCGCAGCTGCGGCTCAAGTCCGCCGACGCGAGCCTGGCCAGCCTTCGCGTGCAGCTGGAGAACGAATACCTGCAGCAGCAGGTCGCGACAGCGAACGTCGAAGCCGACTTCAAGCGGGCGACGATGCAGGTCGAGGCTGACGAGCAGCTGGCGGCCAAGAGTCTGTTGCCGGCGCAGACACTGAAGCTGTCGAAATTGACCGCCGACCAGCTGGCCGCGCGCTACGAAATCTCCAAGAAGCAGCTGGCCGGCCAGGCCGGGTCGATGGAGGCACGGCTGTCGGTCCAGCAGTCGTCGGTCGATCAGGCGCGTGCGCTCATGATGCTCAAGCAGCGGCAGGTCGCCGAGTTGCGCGTGCGCGCCGGCGTCTCCGGCATCCTCCAGGTCGTGCCGGTCGAGGAAGGCCAGCAGGTCGGGCCGGGCACGAACCTGGCGCGCGTGGCCGACCCGTCGCACCTCAAGGCCGAGATCAAGATCGCAGAAACGCAGGCCAAAGACGTCCAGATCGGCCAGGTGGCCTCGATCGACACGCGCAGCGGCATCGTGCCGGGAAAAGTGGTGCGCATCGATCCGTCCGTGCAGAACGGCACGCGCACGGTGGACGTGTCGCTGAGCGGCGCGCTGCCCAAAGGCGCTGTGCCGGATCTGAGCGTGGACGGCACGATCGAGCTCCAGCGCCTGGCCGACGTGCTGTTTGTCGGCCGTCCGGCGTTCGGGCAGGAGCAGGCGACCGTGCAGCTCTTCAAAGTGCAGGCAAGCGGAGAGGCGACGCGCGTGCAGGTCAAGCTCGGCGTCAGCTCGGTCAACAACGTCGAAGTGGTTTCGGGCCTCAACGTCGGCGATCAAGTGGTGCTGTCGGACATGTCCGCCTGGGACGCGTTCGACCGGGTCAGACTTCAGTAACGAGAATCTAGTCATGCAGGAGTCAACGATGCAGACCTCAGAAATGCCGCCTGTCATCAAGCTCAGTGGCATCACCAAAGTGTTCGCCACCGACGAAGTGGAAACGCACGCGCTCTCGAAGGTCGATGTCGAGATCAAGCGCGGCGAATACGTGTCGATTGGGGGGCCGTCCGGCTGCGGCAAGTCCACGCTGCTCTCGATCCTGGGCCTGCTCGACTCGCCCACCGAGGGGTCGTACTCGCTCAACGGCCGGTCGGTCGCGGAGCTGCCGGCCAGGGAGCGCGCTCGCGTGCGCAACCGCGAGATCGGGTTCATCTTCCAAAGCTTCAATCTGATTGGCGACCTCACGGTATTCGAGAACGTCGAGCTGCCGCTCACCTACCGTGGGATGCGGCCGGCCGAGCGCAAGCAGCGCGTCACCGAAGCGCTCGAACGCGTGGGCATGGCGCACCGCGCGAAGCACCTGCCGAGTCAGCTCTCGGGCGGCCAGCAGCAGCGCGTGGCCGTGGCGCGCGCCGTGGCTGGCGAGCCGGTGATTCTGCTCGCCGACGAGCCCACCGGCAACCTCGACTCGAAGAGCGGCGAAGCCGTGATGGGCCTGCTGCGCGAGCTGTATCAGAGCGGTGCCACCATCTGCATGGTCACTCACGACCCGCGCTACGCGCGTCACGCCGACCGGCATGTCTATCTCTTCGACGGGAAGGTTGTCGACAAACCGATGGAAGAGATGGCCACGACGGAGTCGTAGTGCTGATCTCTACTCGCAACCTCGAGAAGTCGTATCCCATCGGTCCGGGTCAGAGCTTCGTGCTCCGGCGGGTGAACATCGACATCAAGCCGGGCGAGTTCGTGTCGATCATGGGGCCATCGGGCGCGGGCAAGTCTTCGCTGCTCCACGTCCTCGGCATGCACGACGCCGCGTGGTCGGGCGAGTACAATTTTCTCGACCAGCCAGTGCATCGGATGAGCGCGAAGCAGCGGGCCGAGCTCCACAAGAAGCACATCGGGTTCGTGTTCCAGAGCTACCACCTGCTCGACAACCTGACGGTGTACGAGAACCTCGAGACTCCGCTGTCGTACCGCAATGTCAGCCGCAAGGATCGCCAGGGCATCGTCGCCGACGTGCTGGATCGGTTTCGGATTGTCGGCAAGAAGGATCTGTATCCGAGCCAGCTTTCAGGCGGTCAGCAGCAGTTGGTGGGCGTGGCGCGGGCGGTCGTCATGAACCCGCAGGTGATCCTCGCCGACGAGCCGACAGGCAATCTGCACTCCGAGCAAGGCAAGGAAATCATGGAGTTGTTCAGATCCCTCAACGAATCGGGTGTGACCATCGTGCAGGTGACGCACTCGGACGTGAACGCCTCGTACGGCTCGCGGATCATTCATCTGCGCGACGGCTGGGTCGTCGATGACTGAGCATGGTGGACAGGGACAGCCGAGGCCGAGCGCGTAGCGCGAAGGGCCGAGGCGCAGCGACAGTAGGCGTGCAGGCGCGTGGGGGTGGGGCCCCACGCGCAAGTAATTGATGAGGACTCATGGGAAAACAGAGTGACGTCTGGCAAGGCACGCTGGCGCTGATGGTGCTGAAGACCCTCGAGTCGATGGGTCCGCAGCACGGGTACGGCATTGCGCGCCGCATCGAGCAGACGAGCGGGCAGCTGCTTGCCGTCAATTACGGGACGCTCTATCCCGCGCTCCTCAAGCTCGAGCAGGAGGGCTACATCACCTCCGAGTGGGGTGTGTCGGACAACAACCGCCGCGCCAAGTTCTACCGCCTCACGCGGGCGGGCAGGAAGCAGCTCGGCCGCGAGGCGCGCGAGTGGGAGCAGACGACGGCCATCCTCGCTCGATTTCTGGAGCCGGAAGAGGCGTAACGGTGCGAGGCCTGCGAGCGGCACTGACGCGGATGCATCGCGGGCGGTCTGCGCGCACGAACGGGCAGCGGGTCGATTACGGTTGAGGGCACGCCAGGCGACCGCTGGGATCTGGACACCGGCTCGTGCTCGGTGTTCGTCCGGCTGCCTCAGCAGGCCGCGTTTAACCTGGATGCCCACACCGGCTCCGGCTCCGGCACCGTGGGCCACCCGCTCACTGTCAGCGGAAGACTCCGCCGGAACGAAGTAACTGGACGAGTGCGCGGCGGTGGAGTGGCGCTCGACGTCAGGACGGGGTCGGGAAGTATTCGGATCGAGTAGAAGAAACAAGGGCCGTCCCCACCGGGGAACGGCCCTTCCGATGTCCGCCTGAAGGAGGACGCCACGTCTGGACGCTTAGCTTCGTGCCTGCGTGCCCGCCGGCGCGGTGGCCGGCAGCTTGGACTCGATCCACCCGCGAATGACCTCGAACACCTGCTTGCGGTTGGTCTCCACCATCGCGAAGTGGCCGTTACCGCTGATACCCCGGTCCTTCAGGTTGATGTGCTCGGCAACCGCCCCCGATTGCTTGAGAGCCTCGACGATGGCCGGACCGTTTGCGCGTCCGGAGTTCTCCGCCGTCAGGTACATCATCGGGATGCCCCTCAGGTTCGGCATCGGCATTCCCGGCTGGCCGTTCTGACCGAGGAGCGGTCCCGCGCCGCCTTCGAAGCACACGAGCGCCTTCGTCAACCGCGGACGTTCGTTGGCCACAAGGAACCCGAATGGTCCGCCGGCCGAGTGGGTCTGAATGATCGCCGGACCGATCTTGTCGAGGAGCTCCGCGCCGCGGGTCCTCCACAGCGTCTGAATCAGCTCGGCGTTGGTGGGCGCGGCATTCTGCCCCGCGACGAACTGATCGAGCAGCGGATCGCCAACCTGACCGGTGCCCATCCAGCGTCGCGGCGTGCCAGTGACGGCTCGGACGAAGTCCGCCGAGATCCCGGCGTGCATCGGCAGATTGCCAATCGGGCCGAGCGCGTCGAGCGAGACCGGCGAGCGGCCGTGGCCGGGACGGTCCACCAGGTAGACCTGGTAGCCGTTCTGCACGTAGTAGTGGGCCCATCCGGCGTTGCCGTCGAGGCCCATGTAGTGCGTCATCTGACCGCCGCCGCCGTGCACGAGCACGATGGGGAGCGGCTGGCGAATCACTTCGGGAATCAGATACTGCACGTACATCTGGCCGACGACGACCGTGCCGTAGTCCTTCTTCTGCACCTCGGCGCCCACCCAGAAGTAGCCCATGTTCGCCAGGCGCATCGCGGTCGGATCGGTGCCACGCCTGCGAGTGGGCGAGCTGCCCGTGACGTTCTTGTCGAGCCAGTCGAGGATGGGCTGCAGCACTTCGCGATGGTTTTTTTCGACCATCATCATGTGACTGTTGCCCTGGATGCCGACCCTCGCGAGCCGCAACTCCTCGGCCTTGAGGACGCCCGCCTGTTTGAGGAACGCCACGGCCCCTGGATTCCCAGGCGACGCCTGTCCGGCGGCGGACGTGACCGTGAGCACGGCGACATTGCGAAGGTTGGGCAGCTTGCGCGCCGGCTCTGCCTGCAGGAAGTAGCCGTCCACGTCGCGCTCCGGGTTGTTGACGCGCACCGTGATGATCTCGGACGGATCCGCCACCGGCGGATCCCATGTCACGGGAATCGTGGACATGCCCCAGCGATTGGCGCCGGCGAAACCGGAGCCGCCGCCTTCGATCATGACGGTCGCCTTGACCAGATTCGGACGGGCCTCAGCGACGAGCAGCCCGAACGAGCCGCCGGCCGAGTGCGTGATGATGATCGCCGGACCGATCTTGTCGAGCAACTCAGCGCCGGCCGCACGCCATTCCATGTGCGCGAGGTTGGGCGGTCCCGCGGGCTGCTCGTTGGCGGGAACCGGTGGACCTGCGGGCGCACCGCCGCGACCAGCTGCAGGTGCACCAGCTGCTGCGGCCGGAGCCTGACCACGACCACCGGGGCCACCGGCGGCACCAGCGGCTCCCGCCGCCGCGGCACCTGGCGCCGGCGGATTCACGACGTAGCTGCCGCCCTGAGACGCGATGAACTGAGCCACGTCAGGCGTGCCAGGCACACCTTGGCCGGGCCACTGCGTATGGTTCTTGCGATACGGATCGGGGTTGTTCGCACCGCCCACCGGGAAGATGAACTGGCCCTGCAGACCTTCCATGGTGCCGGGTCGCGCCGGGATGGCGCCGTGCAGCTCGGGATGCTGCGGCGACCGCCCGTGGCCCGGCCGATCGACGACGTACACCCGGTAGCCCTCGGCCGCGAGGTGCTGGAACCAGCCCGGCCGGCCGTCAGGCGTCCCCATCCAGTCGAGGCCCTGCCCGCCGCCGCCGTGCACGAGCACGATCGGATACGGCTTCCGCACGACCCTCGGAATCATGTACTCGACGTACATCTGCTGGCCGCCGATGAAGCTGCCTCGCGCCGTGTCGGCGCGCTTCACGTTGACCCACATGAAACTCCACTCGGCCAGGTCGAGCGGCAGCGTCTTCGCAGACGAGACCGTCGCGGCCGCGGCCTGTGCAAGGGCTGCGGCCTCGCCCGGATTGGCGGCCAGCGGTCCGAGCGCGGACGCGGCGACCCCGGCGATGCCGAGCGCGCTCGCGCGACGCATGAACTCGCGGCGGCTGACGGTGCCGCCCGCGTAGCTCTGATACAGGCTCAGCACCTGGTCAGCAGAAGGCGGCGTCTTCACACTCATAAGCAACTCCCTTGGCGAGATGACGAGGTTGCGGGGAACTGACAGATTCTAGCCAACGATGGGTCGGTTCTCAAGGTTCGCCTCCTAGAGCTCCCGTAATGCCGCGGAAATCGGCAGCCGCGCGGCGCGGACGGCCGGCAGCAGGCCCCCGACAAGTCCCATCATCAGCGCGTAGCTGAGCCCCTGAAGCAGAAGCGCGGGCGTCACGGCAAACGCAAACGCCACTTGGCTGAAGGTCTGGAAATTCATCGTGGACGTCTGATACCCGTTGAACGCGAAATACGCCAGCGTCCCGCCGGCCAGGCCGCCAATCGCGGCGAGCGCCAGCGATTCGGTCAGCACCGACACGAGCACCGACGTGGTGTTGAACCCGAGCGCGCGCAGCGTGGCGATTTCGCGCGTCCGCGACGCGACCGCCGTGTACATCGTCAGAATCGCACCGAAGACGGCGCCGATGCCCATGAGCGCCGCAATCGTGTAGCCGACGCCCTGAATGAGGCTCGTCATCGTGGTCGACTGCGCCGCGTAGTACTCGCTCTCGTGGCGGACCTGGACGTTCAACTGCGGATTGGTCGTCAGCCAATTCTTGAAATTGTCGAACGACGCCGGGGAATCCAGGCGCGCGAGCACCAGCTGGTAGGAGTTGCCGCGGCGATAGACGCCCTGCAGCAGGCGGCCGTCGGCCCAGATCTCACTTTCCGCGACCGAACCGTCGGCCGTGAAGATGCCCACGACCTTCAACGTCAACTCGCCCGACCTGACCTCGGAACCGAGATCGACCGAGAACTGCCGGTTCGACGCCCGGCCGACGATTGCCTCGTTGGTGCCGAACGCGAACATCCGGCCCTCGACGATCTTGATGTCGTCGTCCCGCACCTGCAGCGCCGCCGGCTCGATGCCGCGAAGAGGCACGTTGGCGGGTGTGCGGGTGGATCGCTTGTTGAGGTCGACCAGGACGTAGAGCTCGGCCGACGCGATCGGCCGATTGCCGTCGCGCAGAAGCCCGGGCGCCTGTTTGATCAGATCGGCCTCGGGGCCGCCGATTCCACTCGTCATCTCCGAATCCGCGCCGCTCCGCATCACGAGCACGCGGTCCGGCGCTCCGGCCGTCGTCATGGCGGCCCGGAAACCTTCGCCGATCGACAGCACGGCGACAAACACGATCACCACACCGGCGATGCCGACCATCGCGACGACTGAAGATGCCAGCCGCTCGGGGATTGTCCGAACGCTGAGCGCGGTCACGGCGAGTGTTTGGGCGATCCAGCGCAGCACGTCGATGTCTCCTTACATGGTCCGCCTAAAGGCGGACCCCACATTGATCACGCCCACACTGATCACGCCCACATTGATCACACGTGGGATCCGGCTTTAGCCGGATTGCTAGTTTCGCCGGAGCGCGTCGGTGATGCGCAGCCGCATGGCCGAGACGGCCGGCATGGCGCCCGCGAGCGCACCCAGCGTGCCGCAGAGCGCCACGCCGATCGCGATATCGCGGCCTCGCAGGACGAACACGGGCAGGAATGCGTTGTTGAAGCCGCCCTGGGTGACGAGCACCCAGGCGACGGCGAGGCCCATGCCGCCGCCGAGCACAGCCAGGAACAACGACTCGCCCAGCACCAGCCCGAGCACCAGGCCATCGCCGAACCCCAGCGTCTTCAGCACGGCGAGCTCGCTCGTCCGCTCGCGCACCGACTGCGCCATGGTGTTCGCCACGACGAGCAGAATCGAGAACAGCACGGCCACGAGAATCGCGATCATGATCGCGCCGATGTCGCCGACCTGGTTCGCGAAGCCCTGCAGAAAGGCCTTTTCCGTCGACGTCTTGGTTTCGGCTGGCGAGTTCGCAAACATGCCATCGAGCGCCGAGGCGATCTCGGCCGACCGTGAGGGGCTGTCGACCCTGACGGTATACCAACCGACCATGCCGTACGCCCCGCGGCGGTTCTCGTCGAGGTAGTCGTAACGAAAGAAGAAGTTGGTCTTGTCAACGGTCTTGTCGCCATCGTAGATACCGGCGATGTTGAAGTACCACGTCGCCCCCTGCTTGGGCTCCCAGATGGTCCCCTTGATGGGAATCCGGTCGCCAATCTTCCAGCCGTAGCGCGTGGCGAGATCTCGCCCGACGAGCGCGCCCTGACGGTCGGCGAGCCAGGCCTTGACCTGATTCGGATCCACTTTGAATTCGGGAAAGAGTATCAAGTGCGGCTCAGGATCGACGGCCATCACCGCGAACTGGTTCGCGTTGTCCTGGTACGTCCCGCCGAACCACGTGTTGTGGGACACGAGGGTGACACCCGGTGCCGACGCGATCTGCCGCTGGTAAGAGATCGGCAGGAGCTGGATGAGACTGACCTTGTGCATCATCATCAGCCGATCGGCGCCCGCCACTTCGACGCCCATCGAGAACGCCGTCCTCATCGTCATCAGGAAGGCGTAGAGGACGAAGGCGATGAAGATCGAGAGCAGGGTGAACGTCGTTCGGACCTTGCGCCGGAGCAGGTTGCGCCAGACGAGCGGCAGGTATTTCATGCGACCGCCTCCAGAAGCGTGCCTTTTTCGAGATGCAGCGTCCGCCGGGCGCGATCGGCCGCATGCGGGTCGTGCGTCACCATGACAATCGTCTTGCCGTGATCGCGATTGAGCGTCTGCAGCAGGTCCAGGATCTCGTCCCCCGCCTTGCGGTCGAGGTCGCCCGTCGGCTCGTCACAGAGCAGCAGCATCGGATCGGTGACGATGGCGCGGGCGATGCCGACCCGCTGCTCCTGGCCGCCGGAGAGCTGACGCGGATAATGTTTCGCGCGATCCGAGAGCCCGACGACCTTGAGCGCGATGCCGACGTGCTGGCGGCGGGCGGCCTTCGATAGCTTCGTCAGCAGCAGCGGCAGCTCGACGTTGCGTTCCGCGGTCAGCACGGGCAGCAGGTTGTAGAGCTGAAAGACGAACCCGATGTGCTCCGCGCGCCAGCGCGACAGCCGCGAGCCGCCGAGCTCGTTGATGCGCACGCCGTCGACCTCCACCGTCCCGCCGGTCGGCTGATCCAGGCCTCCCATCAGGTTCAAGAGCGTCGTCTTGCCCGATCCGGACGGCCCCATCAAGGCCAGAAAGTCGCCCTTGGGAATCTCCAGGTTGACGCCGCTCAGCACGTCGATGCGCTCGCTGCCGCGGGTGAAGTGTTTATGGACGCCCGCGATGCGGACGAGGGTGTCTGCTGAGTCCATGGCCATCACTTCACGACGATGAGAGCGCCGTCCTTGAGATCCGCCGGCGGCGAGACGACGACTGTGTCGCCAGACTGGAGACCTGCGACGACTTCGAGCCGATCGCCGTCGGCACCCCCGATTTTCACCGCGCGCTTCTCGACCATCTCGCCGCGCACGACGAAGACGAATGTCTGCGCGTTCTCTGTGAGGACGGCTACCTTTGGTGCGAGCAGTGTCGGCCGTGAGGCCGGAAGCGGGTGGCTCGCCCGGCCTCGCTGTCCGTCGTCTCGAAGGAAGGTCACCTTGATGCCCATGTCCGGGAGAATCCGCGGGTCGAGGCGCGCGAAGCCAATTCGCACGAGCACGGTGGCCTTCTGCCGATCGGCGGTCGGCACCGTCGTAATGACCCGCGCCGGAATCTGCCAGTCAGGATAGGCGTCGAGCACCGCCGTCACGCTCTGGTTGCGCGTCACGCGGCCGATATACGCCTCGTTGACGTCCACCTCGATCTCGAGGGACCGCATGTCGACGATCGTGCAGATCCCGGTGCGCGTGAAGCCGCCCCCGGCCGAAACCGGCGATACCATCTCGCCTGGCTGCGCGTCCCTGGAAATCGCGACACCGCTAAACGGCGCCCGGATGATCGTGTTGTCGAGGTCGGTCTTCTGCAGCGCAACCTGGCTCTCGGCCACGCGCACTTGTTGGCGAATTGAGTTGATCCGGGCCTCGAGAGAGTCCGCATTCGCCTTGGCGGTGTCGACTTCCGCCTGGCCGACGATGCGATCTTTGACCAGTTGGTTCAGGCGGCCGAGGGTGACGCGCGCCTCGGCGAGACGCACGTCGTTTTCGGCCATCGATTGCCTGGCCGCTTCGGCCTGGGCTTCCGCCAGGGCGAGCGCGGCCCTGACCGTCGAGTCGTCCAGGCGGGCGAGCACGTCCCCCTCTTTGACGGCCCTCCCCTCCTCGACGTTCACCTCGACCACCTTGCCGGTGATCTTCGACGACACGGTGGCGCGGCGCCTGGCCGTCACGTAACCCGACGCATTCAGGACAGCCGCCTGCGTGCCCATCGGCCGTTCGGTGACGGTCGCGACCTGCACTTCGGCCGGCCGCTCGCGCGTCACCCATCGCCACGCGGCAAACGCGCCGGTCGCGAGGACGATGAGCACGAGCGTCCACGCGACCCACCGGCCGACGGCCGGCCGCTCGGGCGCGCGCTCGATGCGCAGTCCCGCCAGTTCCTGTTTCAGGTCAGCCACGTGATCTTCAAGAACGGTCCGCCTGAAGGCGGACCCCACGTGCGTCTCTCACCCACCAGTGTGCGAAGGAGCGTGCGTGGGGTCCGGCTTTAGCCGGACCGGACAGTTTCAGTTTCATATCGTAGCCCAGAGACGGACCCTCCGGTCACTGCCTCTGACAGGTGACGACGAGAACGTCGCGGTAGGCGGGTTTGGCCGGATCCAGGGGGATGACCGGCGTGACGCCGTGGTAAACACGCGTGTCGTCCACGAGTGCCGCGTCGAACGGATCGGTGAGCGTGAAGCTCCCGAGCCCGCGGCGATCCCGATCGTAGACGGTCGTCGTGCCGCTCGCGACGTTGCGGCGCTCGACAAGCAGGACCAGGACGAAATCGACGCCGTCGCGATGCACGCCCTCCGGGGTCGGGAGTCCCGGCTGGCCGGGTCCTGCCTCGATCCGGAATTGATGGACCTCCATCCGCCACTGATTGACCGACGGCGCGAGATCGCCAAAGAGCGTCCGGCAAAAAGACAGAATGGTCAGCAGGCTGGCGCCGGCGCCCATCTCGGGCACGACGGGTGCGAACCATCGCTCGATGCCGCCGAAGAGCGCATTGTACTCGCGGCTCTGATAGTGCGGCTGGTGCGGCTCGCGCGTGATCCTGCCGTCGGCGCTGGCGGTGTAGACGGCATGACGGCGCCGACGAAAGCGCGCATGGTCCTCCAGGTACTGGTCGAGCTCGAGATCATTCCAACTGGCGGCGAATGCCGGCCAGTCAGGCAGCGACCCCGGCGCGCCGAGCAGCGGCCGCATGATCGCCCCGCGTACGAACGCGTAGCCGTCGTCGGTGAGCAGCTTCAGCAGGGTCGCGGTGGGGCGCACGTCCACATTGTCGCCGATTAGGGTGCCGCCTTCAGGCCAAGGTTCCCGAAGCCGGTCCAGTACCCCGAGCTGCGTCCCTTCTTCCTCGAAGGTCAGGACGGCTAGGGCAACGGTGGCGCGGCGGCCGTGTAGCCGTCGGGGTAGAAATGCACGGCGACGACGTGCGCGACGCCCCGACTGCCGAACCACATCGTGTTGTTCGCTTCCACTTCCATCTTCGGCACGCTCTGGTGCGGTTG
>JBAUGX010000049.1:0-4774 GCA_049679965.1 Vicinamibacterales bacterium | reverse complement strand
ACGCCGAGCATCGTCACGAGCGGGGCGTGGTGCGGCAGCACCCCGAGCTCGCCCTCGATCCCGGGCAGGACGACCGCGTCCACCGAGTCCGAATAGGCGAGTCGTTCCGGCGTGACGATCTCGAGCTGGATCGGCATGTCAGCCGGCCAGCTTCGCGGCGTTCTCCCGAACGTCGTCGATGTGGCCGGCCAGGAAGAAGGCCTGTTCCGGCAACGTGTCGACGTTGCCCTCGAGGATCTCCTTGAAGCTGGCGACCGTGTCCTTGATCGACACGTACTGGCCCTCTCGCCCGGTGAACACCTGGGCCACGAAGAACGGCTGGCTCATGAAGCGCTGGAGTCGGCGGGCGCGCGCGACGGTCGACTTGTCCTCCTCGGACAGCTCGTCGATGCCCAGGATCGCGATGATGTCCTGGAGGTCGCGGTAGCGCTGCAGCACGCGCTGCGTCTCGCGGGCGACGTCGTAGTGCTCCTGCCCGACGATGTTCGGGTCAAGCACGCGCGACGTGGACGTCAGCGGATCCACGGCCGGGTAGATGCCCAGCTCCGCGATGGCCCGCTCGAGGCGGATCGTGGAGTCGAGGTGACCGAACGTGGTGGCCGGGGCGGGGTCCGTGTAGTCGTCCGCGGGCACGTAGACGGCCTGCAGGCTGGTGATCGACCCATCCTTCGTGGACGTGATCCGCTCCTGGAGCGCGGCCATCTCGGTCGCGAGGTTCGGCTGGTAGCCCACCGCCGACGGCATCCGGCCGAGCAGCGCGGACACTTCCGAGCCGGCCTGCGTGAACCGGAAGATGTTGTCGATGAACAGGAGCACGTCCTTGCCTTCCGCGTCGCGGAAGTACTCGGCCAAGGTGAGCGCCGACAGGCCGACGCGCAAGCGCGCGCCCGGCGGTTCCGTCATCTGACCGTACACGAGAGCCGCCCGAGACTTGCTCGGGTCCTTCATGTTGATGACGCCGCTCTCCTGGAACTCGACCCACAAGTCGTTGCCTTCTCGCGTGCGCTCGCCAACGCCGCCGAACACCGACACGCCGCCGTGTTTCATGGCGATGTTGTTGATGAGCTCCATGATGACGACGGTCTTGCCGACGCCGGCGCCGCCGAAGAGCCCAATCTTGCCGCCCTGCAGATACGGCTCGAGCAGGTCGATGACCTTGATGCCCGTCTCGAACATCTTCAGCTCGGTCGACTGATCTTCGAGGCTCGGCGCGGCGCGATGAATCGACCAGCGCTCCTTCGATTTGACGGGCCGATCCGGAAAGTCCACCGGCTCGCCCAGTACGTTGAGCACCCGGCCGAGCGTTTCCGGTCCCACCGGGACGGTAATCGGCTCGCCCAGGTCGATGGCCTTCATCCCGCGCTGCATGCCGTCGGTCGGCTTCATCGCAACGGCGCGCACCCGGTTCTCGCCGAGATGCTGCTCTACCTCGGCCACGACATCGATCCCGTCGGCGACGACGTGCAGGGCGTTGTAGATCTTGGGGAGATGGCCGGCCTCGAATTCCACGTCGATGACGGGGCCGATGATTTGAACGATCTTTCCAACCTGTTGTTTGTCTGCCATATAGATTCGACTGCTGACTGCTGACTGCCGACTACAGCGCTTGTGCCCCCGAGACCACCTCGATGATCTCTCTGGTAATCGCAGCCTGCCGGACTTTATTCATGTACAGCGTCAGGCTGCCAATCATGTCTGCCGAATTCTTCGACGCCGTGTCCATCGCGGTCATCTGGGCGGCAAAAAACGCCGCGTTCGACTCGAGCAGCGCCCGATACACCTGCACGTCCACATATCGCGGCAATAGTTGATTGAAGATCTCCTGCGGCGCCGGCTCGTACAAGTAATCGACACCCGCGTCCGACAGGACCGCGCCGTCCACTTCCCTGCGACCGATCGGCAAGAGCTCGTCGACCACGACTCGCTGCGTCATCACCGACTTGAATTCATTGTAGACAAGCACCACGCGATCGACCCGTCCGCCGATGAAGGCATCCACGGCGATCTGCGCGATGGCGCGGGCGTGATCGGGCCCGAGTTTCTGAAAGATGCCGATGTGCTCGAACATCACTGAAAACCCGCGGCGTCCGAAGAAATCCCGCCCCTTGCGGCCGACCAGGCCGAGCGTGCAGGGCCCGGTATGACCGAGCACAAAGGCGCCCGCTCCCTTGATCACGTTAGTGTTGAAGCTACCGCACAAGCCCTTGTCGCTGCTGACGACGATCGCGAGCGTCTGGCTGTCGGGCCGGAGCTCGCGGTGGGCGAGCAACGGATGGATCGACGGATCCACGCGCGTCGCGACGCTCGCCAGCACCCGCTGCATCTGCACGGCGTACGGCCGGGCGTTGATGATCCGCTCCTGCGCCCGACGCAGTTTCGATGCGGCGACCATCTTCATGGCCTTGGTGATCTGCTGGGTGTTCTTCACCGCGCGGATCCGGCGCCGGAGATCAAGGAGTGACGGCATGGGTTACACGTGGCGCTGGCAAACCACGAAGACACGAAGATCACGATGAGCAATTAGGTCTTCTGTGTGTCTTCGTGTTCTTCGTGACATCGTGGTTTGAAGGCCTTCGTTAGGCTGCGGTTGCCCTTCTCGCTGCGAAGTCGGTGGCAAATTCCTTCACGGCGCCATCGAGCGCGCGCTTGAGCTCGTCGTTCAGCTCTTTCTTCTCGGCGATCCCCTTGAAGAGTTGCGGGTGGCGCGCGTCAATGAAGGCGTACAGCTCGGTCTCGAAGAGCCGCACGTCGGGCACCGCGATGTTGTCGAGATAGCCGTTCGTGCCCGCGTAGATGAGCGCCACCTGACGCTCGACCGCCAACGGCTCGTACTGGGGCTGCTTGAGAATCTCCACCAACCTCGCGCCGCGGTTGAGCTGGGACTGCGTCGCTTTGTCGAGGTCGCTGCCAAACTGGGCGAATGCCGCCAGCTCGCGGTACTGGGCGAGATCGAGGCGCAGCGTTCCTGCGACCTGGCGCATGGCCTTGATCTGTGCCGCGCCGCCGACGCGCGACACGGAGTTGCCGACGTTGATGGCCGGCCGAACGCCCTGATTGAAGAGGTCCGATTCGAGAAAGATCTGCCCGTCGGTGATCGAAATGACGTTGGTCGGAATGTACGCGGACAGGTCGCCGGCCTGCGTTTCGATGACCGGGAGCGCCGTCAGCGATCCGCCGCCCAATTCGTTGTTGAGCTTGGCCGCCCGCTCGAGCAGCCGCGAATGCAGGTAGAACACGTCGCCGGGGTACGCCTCGCGGCCAGGCGGCCGGCGCAGCAACAGCGAAATCTCCCGATACGCCTGCGCGTGTTTGGACAAATCGTCGTAGATCACGAGCGCGTGGCGCTTGCTGTCGCGGAAGTACTCGCCCATCGTGCACGCCGAATACGGGCTGATGTACAGAAGTGGCGCAGGGTCCGATGCCGAGGCGGCGACCACGATCGAGTAGCGCATGGCGTCGGCTTCCTGGAGCGTGCGCACGACCTGCGCGACGGTCGACTGCTTCTGACCAATCGCGTTGTAGATGCAGATGACGCCGGTGTCCTTCTGATTGAGGATCGCGTCAAGCGCGACGGCGGTCTTCCCGGTCTGCCGGTCGCCGATGATGAGCTCGCGCTGGCCGCGGCCGATCGGGACCATCGCATCGATCGCCTTGAGCCCGGTCTGGATCGGCTCCTTGACGCCCTGCCGATCCACGACGCCAGGCGCCAGGCGTTCGATGGGAGCAAACGTCTTGGTGGCAATCGGCCCCTTGCCGTCAATCGGCTGGCCCAAGGCATTGACCACGCGCCCGAGCAGCTCGTCGCCAACTGGCACCGAGATGATCCGCCCGGTCCGTTTGACCTGGTCGCCTTCCTTGAGCTCCTGGAACTCGCCGAGGATCACCGCGCCGACGCTCTCCTCTTCGAGGTTCAGGGCGATGCCGAACACGCCGTGCGGGAACTCGAGCATCTCGCCCGCCATGGCGTTCTCGACGCCGTGCACTCTCGCGATGCCGTCACCGATCGAGACGATGCTGCCCACTTCGGCGACATCCACGTCGACGCTGTAGCTGCCGATCTGTTCGCGGATGATTTTGGATATCTCTTCGGCCTTGATGTCCATCTAAGCGCTCTCCACCAGCTTCTGCCGCATCTTCGCCAATTGCCGCGTCACGCTGCCGTCGTACACCGTGCCCCCGACGCGCGCCACCATCCCCCCGATAATCGATTCATCCACCTTCGTCTGGAGCGAGACCGTCCGGTTGGTCACCTGCCCCAGGCTGCGCTCGATCGCCCGCGCGTGCTCTGCGCTCAGTGCCATCGCCGTTGTCACTTCCACGCTGACGACCTTCTGGTGGTCGAGCATCCGCTCGCGGTACTCAATCAGCAGCTCCGGCAAGAGCACCAGACGATCGCGCTCGGCGAGCAGCACGAGCAGTTTCGCGAGGATTGGCAGGGTCTTGGCCCGGGTGGTCAATTCGACAACGGTCGCGCGCTTGCGCGGCGTCGGGACGGCGGGGTTGAGCAGCACTTTCCCCAGCGTGGGGTGCCCCTTCATCAGATCGACAAAGCCGGCGAGCTCCTGTTCGATCTGTGGGAGGCTGGCCTGCTCTTTGACGACAACGTCGAAGAGTGCGCGGGCGTAGCGTTTCGCTGCGGTCCTGCTGGTCATTTCCTTAGCTTTGTGGCGGGGCCCCACCCCCGCCACCTGTCGCGGCTCGCTCATCCGCTCGCCGCCGTTCTTGCCACGCCTGGTCACATTCCAGAAGCTGGGACGGACACGCGCTCGAGCAG
>JBAUGX010000048.1:0-10838 GCA_049679965.1 Vicinamibacterales bacterium | reverse complement strand
GATCGGCCCGGCGGGGCTCGGGAAGCCGACGCCGAGCGATTTGCCGACGCGCTCGCCGAACGGCTCGAGGTCGGCAAGTCGCACGTCATCGCCGCCTACGAGGATCCCCTGGCCTACATCCACAAGGAGGGCCAGCTCCCGGTGAACGTCGACCCGGAGCACAACACGCTCGACGATCCCGAGGAGCGTGAGCGACTGCGGAAAGTATTCAGCCGAGGACTCGGCACGCCTACGGGATTCGTCCTTCCCCTCGCGCGCGTGCGTGGCAAAGACGGACCGACCTGGCAATCCGGGCTGTGGATGCTGCGGGCGCAGCATCTGTTTCTGATCCCGGGCGACTCGCCGGTGGGCTATCGCCTCCCCCTGCACGCGCTGGCCGCGGAGCCCGCAGACGTGGCGCGTCAGGTATGGCCTGCCGATCCGATGGGCCCGTGGCCGACGCTCCCGGTTCCCGCTCGACGCGTGGTCCCTCGCCAGCATCAGACCCTTCAGCCGTTCCCCGTCGAGGCGGCGGGACCGGTCGTGCGCACGGCGCTCAGCGTCGAGGCGCGCGAGGGTACGCTGTGGATCTTTCTGCCACCCGTGGAGTCTGGCGAAGACTTCGTCGATCTGCTGGCGGCCGTCGAAGACGTCGCGGCCACGCTTCACCAGCCGGTCCTTGTCGAGGGCTATCCTCCGCCCTTCGATCCGCGCCTGCAGCAGCTCAAGGTTACGCCCGACCCGGGCGTGATCGAAGTCAACGTCCAGCCCGCGCGAAGCTGGCGCGAGATGGTCGCAAACACCACGACCCTGTACGCCCAGGCCCGGCTGAGCCGTCTGGGCACCGAGAAGTTCATGCTCGACGGGCGCCACACCGGCACCGGCGGGGGCAACCACATCGTGCTCGGCGGACCAACGCCCGCCGACAGCCCGTTTCTGCGGCGCCCTGATCTGCTCAAGAGCTTCGTCGGCTACTGGCTGAATCATCCATCGCTGTCCTATCTGTTCTCCGGCGTCTTCGTCGGGCCGACCAGCCAGGCGCCGCGTGTGGACGAAACGCGCGCGGACGCGGTCTACGAGCTCGAGATCGCGATGCAACTGCTCGGTCGCGACCGCGGCGCGGCGCCGCCCTGGCTCGTCGACCGCATCTTCCGCAATCTGCTCGTGGACATCACTGGCAACACGCACCGCGCCGAATTCTGCATCGACAAGCTCTATTCGCCCGACAGCGCGTCGGGCCGGCTGGGGCTCGTCGAGATGCGGGCGTTCGAGATGCCGCCCCACGCGCGCATGAGCCTGGCGCAGCAGCTGCTCGTGCGCGCGCTGCTCTCGTGGTTCTGGCGCGTACCCTACGAGGGCGAGCCCGTGCGCTGGGGCACGCGCCTGCACGACCGCTTCCTCCTTCCGTACTACGTGGAGCAGGATCTGCGGCACGTGCTGCGCGCCCTGCAGGACGCCGCGTACGAGGTCAACGCGGCGTGGTTTGCGCCGTTTACGGAGTTCCGGTTCCCGGTCTACGGGCGCGTCGCCTACGACGGTGTCGAGATCGAGCTGCGCCAGGCCATCGAGCCGTGGTACGTGCTCGGCGAAGAGCCCGGCGCGGGCGGCACGGCGCGCTACGTCGACTCGTCGGTCGAGCGGCTCCAGGTCCGCGTGACGGGTTTCGTCCCAGAGCGCTTCACGGTCGCGTGCAACGGGTTCCGACTGCCGCTCCAGCCCACGGCCACGGCGGGCGAGTTCGTGTGCGGCGTGCGCTACCGCGCCTGGCAGCCCCCGCGCTGTCTCCACCCGACCATCGGCGTCCACGCACCGCTCGTCTTCGATCTGGTGGACACCTCCGCGCGCCGCGCGATCGGCGGGTGCACGTACCACGTCGCCCATCCTGGCGGGCGGAGCTACGACACGTTTCCTGTAAACTCCAACGAGGCCGAGGCCCGGCGGCGTACACGGTTCTTCGCCATGGGTCATACGGCCGGATCGGCGTTGATGCCGATACTTGCAGAGAACCCCGAGTTTCCGTCGACGCTCGATTTGCGGCGGGCGGGGTCGGTTTCGAGGACACCATAGGCGGCCGACAAGACGTGAGCCACGCACATCTCTCATCGCGCGCCGCGCGCGCCGCGGACTGGGTCTATCGGCCCCCGCACGATGGGCATTGGGACGAGCTGCTCGACCCGGCCGACCATCTCCGTCCACATTGGGCCCGCCTGGCCGCCGCGCTGCGCCGGATGGGCTACGCAGAGTTCGCCAGGCGGGAGGAATCGGGGCAGCGGCTGATTGCGGCCAACGGCATCACCTACAACATCTACGGCGATCCCAAGGGCAAGGAGCGGCCGTGGCTGATGGACCTCATTCCGCTCGTGATCGACGCGGGCGAATGGGCGCACGTCGAGCGCGCGGTCATCCAGCGGGCCACGCTCCTCAACACGATGCTCGGCGATCTGTACGGGCCCCAGCGTCTGCTCCGCGACGGGTTGCTGCCGCCCGAGCTCGTGTTCGCCAACCCCGGCTTTCTGCGACCCTGCCACGGCGTCGCCCCGCGAGGCGGCGTCTATCTGCAGAGCTACGCGGTGGACCTCGCCCGCGCGCCGAACGGCGCGTGGTGGGTCATCGCCGATCGCACGCAGGCGCCCTCCGGCCTCGGCTATGCGCTCGAGAACCGTCACGTGAGCGCGCGCACGCTGCCGTCGCTGCTCGACGAGTGCCACGTGCAGGCACTCGCACGCTTCTTCGACGGCACGTTCGAAGCGCTCCTCGCGCTCGCGCCCGGTGATGCGCCCGCGCCGCGCGTCGTGGTGCTCACCTCGGGGCCGCACAACGAAACGTACTTCGAGCACTCGTACCTGTCGAAGCACTGGGGCGTGCCACTGGTTGGCGGCGACGACCTCACGGTTCGCGACAACCGGGTGTACCTGAAGACGCTGGCCGGGCTCAATCCGGTGGACGTCATCGTGCGGCGCATGGACGACGACTTCTGCGATCCGCTCGAACTGCGGGGCGATTCGGTGCTCGGCGTGCCCGGCCTCGTGCAGGCGGCGCGCGCCGGCACGGTCTTCATCGCCAACAGCCTGGGCAGCGGCCTGGTCGAGACGCCCTCGCTGATGGCGTTTCTTCCGGGGCTCTGCCGGCAGTTGCTCGGCGAGGCGCTGCTGATGCCGTCGGTGGCGACGTGGTGGTGCGGGCAGGACGAGCCTCGGCGCCACGTGCTGGCGGATCTCGAACGGCTCGTCATCAAGCCGACGTTTCCCCGCTTTGGCCTTCGAGTGGAATTCCCCGCCCGGATGACGGCCGAGGAGCGGCGCGGGCTGGCCCAGCGGATCGAGACGCACCCGGCGCAGTACGTCGCGCAGGAGCAAGTGGATCTGTCGACCACCCCGGTCCACACGCATCGTGGTCTTGAACCGCGGCACGCCGTGCTGCGCGTGCTGGCGGCCTGGGACGGCTCGTCGTACGCGGTGCTGCCGGGAGGCTTGACGCGCGTCGCCACCGGAGGCCAGTCGCTCGTCGTGTCGATGCAGCTTGGCGGAGGCAGCAAGGACACCTGGGTTGTCGGTCGCCGTGCGACGTCGGAAAGCGAGCCCAGACTGGCTCCGCTTCTGACACCCAACGAGGGTGCATCGACGGAGCTCTCGAGCCGCGTGGCCGACAACCTCTTCTGGCTCGGGCGCCATGCGGAGCGGCTCGAGGCGACGGCACGGCTGATTCGGGCCCTGCTGCCGGGATCCTCGGGAGAGGGCGGTCTCGGCCACGGTTCCCCGATCGACACCGTCCTGCACTTCCTGCGCGGCCTTCACTTGTTGCCGCGCGAGTTCCAGCATTCGGCCATCGCCCACCAATGGTGGCGGCTCCAGGGACTGCTCGGGCAGATGGTGTTCGACCAGGAGCACGTCGCGGGCATCGGGTGGAATCTGCAACAGATCCGGCGCCTCAGCTGGGAGGTCAAGGAGCGATTGTCACAGGACACGTGGCGTGTGCTGCAGCAGCTCGAACGGGGATTCGCCGATGCGCCACCGACGAGCCCGGACCGTCGCTTCGTCGCCGCCGGCAACCAGCTCGACGACATTGTCATCATGCTCGCGGCCTTTGCGGGGCTCCTCTCGGAGAACCCGACGCGCGGCCACGGCTGGCGCTTTCTGGACATCGGGCGCCGTATCGAGCGCGCGTTGCAGATGATCGAGCTGCTGCGGGTTGGCGTCGCGACGGCGCCCTACCCCGACGATGCCTGCCTCGAGGTGCTGCTGCAGGTGGCGGACAGTTCTACGACGTATCGATCACGCTACCTCACGGCCATCAGCTCGCGATATGTCCTCGAGCTGCTGCTGGTCGACGAGACCTACCCTCGCTCGGTGGCGTATCAGCTCGCGACGCTCGTCGATCGCGTTAACGGCCTGCCCGAAGCGGAGACGAGCGGTGCGCCGCCTCTCGAACAAACGATCGCGTCGAAGCTTCTGGCGCTCGGGCGCGGGGCGGATGTCGAAAGCCTCAAGCGGCGGGACGCCAAGGGCCAGCGCCTGTTGCTCGAGGCGCATCTGCAAACCCTCCGCAACGGCGTGACCGATCTCTCCAAAGCGCTCGGGGCACGCTATCTGAGTCACTCGATACCGTCACGCCTGAGCCCGTCACTCTAGGATCCAGCATGTTGTACCGCGCGAGGCACGCGACCAGGTATCGGTA
The DNA here is from genome assembly GCA_049679965.1 of Vicinamibacterales bacterium. Taxonomy (GTDB): domain Bacteria; phylum Acidobacteriota; class Vicinamibacteria; order Vicinamibacterales; family CAVVIG01; genus 2-12-FULL-65-11. Next base: position 6,185 of record JBAUGX010000048.1, on the reverse strand, counting down.
CGACGCACCGGTGTCCCAGTGTCTGAGCGAGGTGCGGCTGACCCCGCGCGCGCTGCCGTGGCAGCATGTCGTCGAGTCGACGATTGAGATCGTGCCCAAGCCGGCGTCGGTCGCGGCCCGGACGGACTACTTCGGGAACCACGTCAGTGCCTTCTCGATTCTCGAGAGCCACGACCGTTTCTCGACCGTGGCGACAAGCGTCGTGCGCGTCGATCCGCGCCCGATGGCGCCGCCCCCTCAGATCGCGTGGGAGACGGTGCGAGACCAACTGGCGGCGTACCGATCGCCGGAGGCGCTCGAGGCCTACGAGTTCGTGCTCGACTCGCCCTTTGTCGCGGCCGCTCCCGCGCTGGCCGACTATGCCCGACCGAGCTTCGAGGCCGGCCGGCCGCTCGTCGCGGCCGTCGAGGAGCTGTCGCACCGGATCCACACCGAGTTCGCCTACAAGCCCACGTCCACCGCAATCGACACGCCGCTGCTCGACACGCTGCGCACCAAGCGCGGCGTGTGCCAGGACTTCTCGCACATCATGATCGGCGCCCTGCGATCGATCGGCCTGGCCGCGCGCTACGTGAGCGGGTATCTGCGAAGCGGCGCCGACCACAAGGGCGCCGAAGCCTCGCACGCATGGGTGGGCGTGTTCGTTCCAGGCGCCGGCTGGATCGATCTCGATCCGACCAACGACGTGATCCCCGGCACGAGCCACCTGACCGTCGGATGGGGCCGCGACTACGGCGACGTGACGCCGGTCAAGGGCATCGCGCTCGGCGGCGGCAAGCAGATCGTGGAGGTCGAGGTGCGGGTCGATCCGATCGACGCGTGAACGGAGCCTACCCGCGCACGCCGGCCTTTCGAAGGATCGCCATCATCGGGCACCAGTTCGTGAAGGACGACTGGAACAGGTTGAGCCCCACGAAGAGCGTAAACCACAGGAAGTTCGGATGGACGTAGATCCCGAGCAGCACACTGCCGGCCACGAAGCCACCGGCAATCATTCGCAGCGAACGTTCGACAGTCATGTGTCCCCCCCTCAGTCCGTGATCACAACAGTGGCTGGCGACGACGCGGCCGCCACCCCGGCCGGCTCGTGGCGCTTCACCATGTAGTAGAGAACGGGCACGGTCATCCTGGATAACAGGAGGGATGCCACTTCCCCCGCCATCAGCGAAATGGCCAAGCCCTGGAAGATCGGATCGAACAGAATGACGCCGGCGCCGACGATGACGGCCGCTGCGGTCAGGGCCATGGGCCGGAAGCGAACCGCGCCTGCATCGACCACGGCCTGCTCGAGCGGCAGCCCGTCGCGCAACCGCAGTTCGATGAAGTCCACCAGGATGATGGAGTTGCGCACGACGATCCCCGCACCCGCGATGAAGCCGATCATCGACGTCGCGGTGAAGAAGGCCCCCATCGCGGCGTGCGCGGGCAGGATGCCCACGAGCGAAAACGGGATCGCGGCCATGATGAGCAGCGGCGTCTTGAAGGACTCGAACCAGCCGACGACCAGGACGTAGATGAGCAGCAGCACTGCCGCAAAGGCCAGTCCCAGGTCTCTGAAGACTTCGATCGTGATGTGCCACTCGCCGTCCCACTTCATCGCGTACTTCGACGTGTCAAACGGCTGCGTCGCGTTGAAGACGTCCAGCCCGTAGCCTTCCGGCAGCTTCAGTCGCGCGATCTCCGCGTTCATGCGGAGAATTGCGTAGACCGGACTCTCGTCCTGCCCGGCGAGATCGCCGGTCACGTACGTCACGGGCTGCAGATTCTTGTGATACAGGCTCGGGTCCTCTGTCGTGGGAGCCGCGCGCGTCAACTCGCCGACGGCCACAGGTCTCGCGCCGACCAGCCGGAGCGATTGCACGGCCTCGAGGCTGCGGCCAGCCCTCGGCAGGCGGATCACGATCGGGACGTCTTCCCGCGCGTGCTCATCGTGCAGCAGGCCAACAGTGTCGCCCGCGCCCGCCATCCGCACCACCGACGCGACCGCCGCCGCGGACAATCCGGCCGCCGCGGCCTTCTCGGCATCGACGACCAACGCCACCTTCTGGGACGCCGCCTCGACGTACCAGTCGGTATCCACGACGCCGGGCGTGCGTTCGAAAATGCTCTTGACCTGTGCGGCGACTACCGTCCGCCGCGCGGCGTCGGGCCCGTACACTTCCGCGACCAGCGTCTGCAGCACGGGCGGTCCCGGGGGCACCTCCGCCACCTGGATGGTGGCCCCGAACAGCCGCGCCACCGGCAACAGCTTTTCGCGAACCCGTCGCGCGACCTCGTGGCTCTGCATGGATCGCTCCCCCTTGGGCACGAGGTTCACTTGCAGGTCCGCCACGTGCGGCGCCCGCCGCAAAAAGTAATGGCGGACGAGCCCGTTGAAGTTATAGGGCGCAGACGTGCCGACGTACTGCTGCACGTCGACGACTGCCGGGTCTTCGAGCGTGGCGGTCGCAAGGGCCGACACGGCCTGAGCCGTCGTTTCGAGCGCGGTTCCCTCGGGCAAATCCACCATCACCTGGAACTCGCTCTTGTTGTCGAAGGGCAGCATCTTCACGGTGACGAGCTTGAGCGGCACGAGCGCCATCGCCGCCAGAAGCAGCAGCGCCACGCCGGCGAGGAACAACACGCGCGTTCGGCCGCTGGCGATGAGCGGCCCCATCACCCGGCGATAGAGCCGCGTGAAGCGATCCTCCTGCTCCTCGGCGTGGTGCCCGGCCGGCTTCAACAACCGAAGGGCCGCCCACGGCGTCACCACGAAGGCGACCGCCAGCGAGAAGACCATCGCCGCCGACGCGCCGACCGGAATGGGCCGCATATACGGCCCCATCAACCCGCCGACGAAGGCCATCGGCAGAATGGCGGCGACCACGGTCAGCGTGGCGAGAATCGTCGGATTGCCGACTTCGTCGACCGCGCGCAGGGCGATCGCGGCCAGCCCCCCCGCCTCCTCAGTGCTCATGCGGGCGTGCCGCACAATGTTCTCCACCACGACGATGGCGTCGTCGACGAGGATGCCGATGGAGAAGATGAGCGCGAACAGCGTGATGCGATTCAATGTGTAGCCGTAGAGGAAGAACGTGAACATCGTCAGCGCCAGCGTGACGGGAATCGCGATGAGCACCACGAGCGCCTCGCGCCGGCCGAGGACGAGCCAGATGAGGGCCGACACCGACAGCACGGCAAGCAGCATGTGCCACAGCAGCTCGTTGCTCTTCTCGGCGGCGGTTTCACCGTAGTCGCGCGTGATCGCGAGGTGCACGTCGGCGGGCACCACGGTGCCCTTCAGCGTCTCGAGCTTGCGTACCACCCGCTCGGCAACGTCGGTGGCGTTGGTGCCTTTGCGTTTGGCCACCGCGATCGTCACGGCCGGATGGGCGCCCTCGCCTCGCGACTGGAAGGTCACGTACGAGGTCGGTTCGGCGTCACCATCCGCGACGTCGGCCACGTCGCGCACGAGGACGGACCGCCCACTCGCCGACGCGACCACCACGTTCCGTACGTCGTCGGCGGTACGCAGGCGCCCGCCCGACTCAAGGCCCGTGACCTGTCCGCCCGCCACCGAACCCGCGGCGGTCTCGCGCGCATTGCTTCCGCCAATCGCGCGCTGAACGTCCAGCGGATCGAGTCCATAGGCGCCGAGCCGGGCCGGATCGACGGCCACGCGCAGTTGTCGCATGCGCCCGCCGATGAGCGTGACTTCCGACACGTCGGACACTTCCGCAATGGCGTCGCGCAGTTGCGCCGCCAGCACACGCAGCTGGTCGTCGCCGTAGCGGGCCGACCAGAGCGTGACCGCCAGGATGGGGACGTCGTCGATCGACCGCGGCTTGACGAGCGGGAGGCTGACGCCGGGTGGAATGCGATCCAGGTTGGACGAGAGTTTCTGATTGAGACGGACCAGCGCCGCCTCCTCCGGTTCGCCGACGCGGAAGCGAACAACGACCATGGCCTGGCCGGCGCTGGATGTCGAGTACACATACTCGACGCCCGGGACTTCGGAGAGCAGTTGCTCCATCGGCCGCGTGACGCGCTGCTCCACCTCCGCGGGCGACGCGCCGGGCATCTGGACGAAGACATCGACCATCGGGACGATGATCTGCGGCTCTTCCTCACGCGGCAGCACCATCACCGCCAGCGCGCCGAGCGCCATCGAGGCGACGATGAACAGCGGCGTCAGTTTGGAATTGATGAACGCGGCCGCGAGCCGACCGGCTGCCCCGTAGCGGTGGGTCATTGCCGGCCTCCCTCGCTGACCGTGCGTCCGTCGGTCAACTCGCTGCTCGGATCGACGACCACGCTTTCGCCTTCCGACAAACCCGCCAGTACCTCGCGGTCCCTCATGTTCACGAGCCTGACCCGCGCCACGCCCTTCTCGACAACGAAGACCGAGGTCACCTGGCCATGGCGCAGCACCGCGCTGGCCGGCACCGTCAGCGCGCGACGCGCCGCGCCTGCAAATCGGGCGCGCCCGAACATTCCCGAGCGAAGGCCGGCCGTGTCCGACAGCGCGATCTTGACGAGGAACGCCCGGGTGTCTGCATCGACCGCCCGGCTGATCTCGGCCGCGGTCCCGGCTACCGTGGTCGTCGCCCCGCCAGCGCCCGCGTCCAGCGCCACCGACACGCTGGCGCCTTGGCGAATCTGGCTGACCCGCGACTCGTCCACGCGCACTTCCAGACGATAGCCACGCGTGTCTTCCAGACGCAGCAGCGGCATGCCGGGCGCCGCCATCGTGCCGGGGTCCACGAGCTTCTCGGTGACGATCCCGTCGAAGGGCGCCGCGAGGAGGGCGAAGGCTTCTGTCGCGCCCGCGGCTTCGCTGGCCGCGCTCGCACTATCTACGCTGGACGCGGCCTGTTGGGCGCGGGCTGCCGCTCCTGCGACGCGAGCCTCGGCAGCGCGAAGGGCGGCGGTGGCTTCGTCCAATTCCTGCCGTGTCGCCGAGCGCTTCGCCTCGAGCCCGGCGGTGCGGTCGTACGTGGCGCGCGCCAGTGCCAGCGCCGCAGCGGCCGCCTGCTGTTCAGCCGCCGCAGCCACCACGCCCTGGCCGGCCGCCTGCGCGACGGCCCGTGCGCTTCGCGCATGAGCCGCGAGATCGCTGCCGTCCAGGACCACGACCACCTGGCCGGCGCGCACGCGATCCCCCGCCGCCACTCGTATTTCTCGTACCGGCGCGAGGATTCGCGCCGTGACCGTCGCCGCGATCCGCGCCTGGACCACCCCGCCAGCTTCGAACGTGTCAGCGAGATCGGTCATGGCGACCTTGGCGACCGTCACAGGAACTGGCGTGCCCACGTCGGCGCGGGTGGTGTCCGAGCTGCGGGAGCATGTCGCCTGTGCAATGGCCACCAGCGCGACGAGCACCGCGCTCACTCCCCCGCGCCGCGTGCGTCTTTCGGTGATCATCCTCATGGTCTCCCTGCCGCTCGTTCGAGTCCCGCGGCCGCGACGAGCACATCGACCTGGGCCGCGATCTCCTGAGCCTCGGCTTGCGACACGGCTTCGGCCGCGCGCAGCAGCGACGACACGTCGGTCACACCGGCCTCGTAGCGATCGCGGACAATGCGCTGGCCTTCGCGGGCCTGGTCCGCGGCGGCCCGGCCGACCGCTTCGCTCGCACGGGCCGCGTTGAGCCGAGCCGCGGCGATGCGCACGTCAAGGCGCACGGCCGTCTCGGCCTTCTGCCGCTCCAGCGCGCGGCGCGTCTCCTGCTCGCGCGCTTCGGACAATCGCGCCTGGTCCGCAAAGCCATGGAAGACATTGATGCGCGCGACGGCCCCAACCACCCAGCCGGACGCGCGGGTGCTCCACGTGCCACCGTTGAGCTCCCAACCGCCTTGGGCGGCGACTTGCGGGAGAAACGCCGCGCGGGCCGTCTCCACGGCCTGCTGCGCGAGCTGCTCCTGCAGCATTGCCATTTTCACGTCGGGCCGGTTCCTCACGGCTTCGGCCTCAAGAGCCGGTACGTCAACACTTGCGGGCCCGACTGCCGCCGGCCGAGGGTCGAGAGAGAACACCGTGTCGAGCGGCTCGCCCATCGCCTGGTTGAGCTGGGCGCGTGCGATCTCCTCGTCGGCCTCTGCACGAATCTGTTGCTCGCGCGTGCGGGCCAGGTGCACATCGAGCTGCAGGACGTCGGCATCGGTGACCAGACCCGCGTCTCGCCGATTGCCCGCCCGCTCGCGGTC
>JBAUGX010000047.1:0-32452 GCA_049679965.1 Vicinamibacterales bacterium | reverse complement strand
GATGCCCGAGGCGAATAACACCGTGACGACGAGCGCTTTGTCGATTCTCATCTGCCTCCCCTTCAAGGCGCCTGTCGGCGCGGGCCAATGGTAGCAAGATTCCGCCATAGGTGCCCCGCGTGAAGCGGAGCCCGACCTTTCGAGCAGAGAAGTGCCTCACGCCTCCGCTGAAGGGAAATAGGGGCCTCTGAGAGCGATGGATGGCTAAAGACGATCAACTGGATGAGCCAGATTGGGTGGTACAACTATTCGGCGCGAGTCCGTTTGCGAAGGACGATCCTCTGTTCAAAGAGTGGTTGGAGTTTGCTGGACTGCTGACCGAAGCAGAGTCCGCTGACGCGTCGAACCCGGCTCCCCGAGCCAACGCCACGCCGAGCGTCCTGAAGTAGTTCGCCGGCACGAACATCGTCGACAGGCGCGCGCGTACAGCCGCGCGATGGCGTTCGAGTTCATTTGGCACTGGGCGCCGCGCATTCCTGATCCGGTCCCACCATCGACCGCAGCCGCGCCTCGTGCTCGCGCACCGCGTCACTCGCCCGCGCCGCCGACCAGTTCCAGCCGCGGATCGAGCGCTCGCGGTCCGGTGGCCAGCTCCGCAGCATGTGTCGCGCGAGCGGGCACTGCACGTCGGGCGGCAGAGCGGGCAGCGCATCGATGAGCACCGGCACCGCGTCCGCGCTGAGCGACGTCGCGTACGCGACGTCGAATCGGACTGGCGTGTCCGCCGACGCCATCCGCGCCACATTCGTGCGCGCGACGACGGCCTCCGGGTTGATGACGAACAGCAGCGCGAGCGTCGCGAGGCCGGATGCCAGCGTTCCGAACGCGAACGAACCGCGGCGGCCGCGCAGCACGGTCGCGGCGAGCCAGAACAGCATCGCGCTGATCCAGACGAGCAGCACCATCGCGTAGAACCGCGACTCGGTGAGCCCGTAACTTGCGTGGTAGAGGCGCAGCCGCTCGAGCGCCGATAGGGCGATCGCGAGCACCAGCCCGATCTGCGCGCCGGCGAGACCGCGAAACACGACGGCGTCGCGTCGGCTGCGACGGTCGAGGAGCCAGTCGGCCGCAAGCAGGACCGGCACGACGAGGACCACCGCGAAGACCAGCTCGAAGAAGCCGCGCCGCGCGTACTCGGCGTACGTCAGATCGGGCGTCACCCGGACGAGCGCGTCGCCGCCAAACAGGTAGCGGAACTGCACGATGACGAAGACCAGGAACAGCAGGTCGAGCGCCGCCAGCGCCGTCGCGACTTCGGTAATGCCGAGCGCCAGCCACTTCGGTGCCGCAACGCCTCGGCTGTCGATCCCCTGTCCGCGATCTGCGAACGACGGCAGTTCCGTGCCCGTCAGAAAGCCGTGCAGGTACCCGGTCGAGAGCCACGCCAGGATCGAGAACAGCAGGACGTGACTCGCGACCTCCTCGAAGTCGAACCGAAGCACGTTCGTCACCAGCTTCGCGAACACGGCGTCGGCCGACATGAACAGCGCTCCGAACACCGCAACGAGCGGCATGGCGATCACGAGGCCGCGCGCCACGGCCGCGGCACTGCGCCACCGGCCGGCACGGCCGGTCTCGACACCCGGGGTGGACCGCGCCGCATCCACAAGCGCAAGCGCCGCGGCCGTCCACGCGTGCAATGCGCCCAGCGCCAGCGCGCCGGCGTATCGAAGCACGCCCGCGCGACGCACCCAGGCCGCGGAGTGACGATGAGCCGCGAGCGCGAAGGTTAAGGTTGCACAGCCAAGCGCGAGCAGCTTCAGCGGCGGCGCGTCGCGCCACGCGAATCCGGCCGCGAACACGACGCCGATCGCCAGCCACGCGACGCGCTCGCGGTCCAGTGCGAGGGCCGCGCGGCGGTGCAGCGCGAGCGCGGCGACCGCGACTGATGCGACCCACAGCGACAGGTTCAGCCCCGGCGGGCCGGGAGCGCGCAGCAGGCCGTCGCCCACCCCACCGAGGACCACGCCCGCCACGAGCAATGCCGCGACGCAGGCGCGTGGCACGCGATAGTGGCGAGCCGCCCCTACGAGCGCCTGGCCAATGACGCCACTGTCCTGCCCGGAAACCGCGTCGTCACTCATACGCTCCGCCTCCTCCTCACCTCAGCCTGCCAGATAGACTTTACATTACAAAGTCCTCTGTGTAAACTGCAAGCCTATGCGTATCCTCCGAGCCGCCCACCTCGGCATGTGTTTCGGCGTTCGCGATGCCATCGCGCTCGCCCTCGAGCACGCGGACGCCGGCCCCCTCACGATCCTTGGCGACCTCGTCCATAACCCCACCGTGCTTGGCGCCCTCCACGCGAAGGGCATCGCGGTGGTGCAGGATGTCGCCGACGTCAAGACGCCGACCCTGATGGTGACCGCTCACGGCACCTCCGAGCGGACCCTCGCGCGCACCCGCGCCCTGGGGCTGACCGTGGTCGAAGCCACGTGCCCGCTCGTCCACGTCGCGCATCGAGCCGTCACGTCCCTCGCGCTCAGGGGCTACCACGTCGTCATCGTCGGCCAACGCGACCACGTGGAGGTGCGCGGCCTCACGGGCGATCTCGATCGCGATGGCTTCAACGTCGTGCTCGAAGATGATGACGTCCTCGCGCTCGAGGAGCATCCACGCATTGGCGTCGCGGCCCAGACGACGCAGCCGGTAGGGAAGGTGCGGCACCTGGTCGCCCTGATCCGACGCCGATTCCCGCAATCGGACGTGTGCGTCATCGATACGGTCTGCAAGCCCACCAAGGAACGGCAGTCTGCGGCGATCGAGATGGCGCGCCAGGCCGACGTCGTCGTCGTGGTCGGGGGCCGGTCGAGCAACAACACGCGCGAGTTGGCACAGACCTGTGCGCGCTACTGCGCCCGCGTGCATCACGTGCAGACCGACGCAGACGTCCGCCCGGAATGGTTCGGTGCTGCGGAGATCGTGGGCCTGACGGCCGGCACCTCGACGCCGGACGCCGTAATCGACCGCGTCGAAACGCGCATCCGCCAGGTCGAGGCGCAGATTGAGGTGATTGGATGATTGGTCACCTCTCGGAGCGAACGCGCTGGGCGATCGTCATGGCCTTCGCGATCGCGATGGCCTGGGTCGAAGCCGCAAGCGTGTTCTACCTCCGCGCGCTCGTCGATCGAATCGAGCCGTACCAGGCAAACCCGCTGCCGCTGGACACGATGAACGGAGCGCTGGGCCACGTCGAATTGTGGCGCGAGGCGGCTACGCTTGTCATGATCGCCACGCTGGGGGTGCTCGCGGGGCGCACGTGGCGCGGCCGCGCCGGCTACGCGGCCCTTGCGTTCGGCGCCTGGGACATCTTTTATTACCTCTTCCTTCGCCTCATCTCGGGCTGGCCGAGGACGCTGTTCGACTGGGACATCCTGTTCCTGCTGCCGCTGCCGTGGTGGGGGCCTGTGCTCGCGCCAGTCAGCATCGCGCTGGTGATGATCCTGTGGGGCATGCTCGCGACGCAGTCGGGTGATGGTGCGGACAACTTCCCCTCGGCCCGCTGGGCGTGGGCGCTTGCCGGCGTCGGGATCGTGCTGGCGCTCGCGTCTTTCATGATCGACGCCTGGCGGGCGCTGCCGGATGGCGGTGACGCGGTCCTGCAGGTGCTGCCGACGACGTTCAACTGGCCGCTGTTCTGGGTGGCGTTGCTGCTGATGGCGTCACCGGCACTTCATCAGGTTGCCTTCCTGGCCACGGAGAAGTCTGTATTCCGGCGGCTGTCGACACTGTCGAAAATTGAAATCGGCCGTGCACCGTTTTGTACGCGGGAACGGCCGTCGATGAGCCCGCCGCCCCACGTAGGCGCCAGCCGAACCCGTGTCTCCCGAGAAACATAAGGCAATTGTGGGCAAGTCGGGCAGTCGTCGAAATCTGCCTGCCCCTGGCACGGCGGCTGCTATGTGCTGGGGCCCGACTCGGACGAAACGGCCTGGATTTTCCAGCAGATTCACCGAAGGGATAGATGAAGGCGTTGAGACATTCTGTACTGGCGGTAGCGATGCTCACGGGCCCGGCCCTGTGGATGGCCTCGCCATCGGCGCGTGCCCAGGCGCCCGCAGCGGTTCCGATCGCCGCGCGCGCGGACGCCTCGCTCGCGTCCACGCTGTTGAAGCAGGCTCGCGACGCGGAAACGAGCTATCAATTTGCGCTGGCGCTCGATCGCCTCTACACACTGCAGCTCGAGCAGCCCCGCACGCCTGACGCGGTCGCGGGCCGGCTGCTCCTCGCGCGCCTGCTCACGCTCGTTCCCGATCTGCCGGCCGCCATTCTTCAGGCGCAGGCGCTCAGTGAGGAACCGTCTGCTACCCCTGCTCAGCGGGCGCAGGCCCTCGACCTGGCCACGGCCGCCGGACGCCGCCTGCGCAGCGTCGCCATCCAATACAAGACGATCGACGCCGCCACCAAGGGCCCGCTCGACGTCAGGGAACCGACGGCGATCATGCCCGAGCAGGGCGGCGCCTTTCTCATCGTCGATCGCGGCGGGAAGAGAGTGGTCCGCGTGGCCGACGGCACGGTCACCGTCGTGATGGCCGCGCAGCCGGAGCCAAGCGCCATCGTGCAGCTGCCGGACGGCACGCTCCTGATTGGCGTGAAACCCGAGAAGGGCAGGAACGGCAGCCTGATCACGCAGCCTGCGGGCAAGCCTGTCCCGACAACCTTCACCGAGAACGGCAGGATGAGGCCGATCACCAGCGTGACGGCGATGGCGGTCAACTCCGTGGGCGACATCTTCATGGTGGTCGGCGACTTCGACAAGGGGCTGCTGCGCTGCAAGCCCGGCGCGGCCAATTGCGATCCGTGGGGCCCGCCAGGGGAATTGACGACCGTCAAGGTGGGAGCGTCGGACTTCGTGTACACGCTCGACAGCGAGGGGAAGACCGTGCGCGTCATCGACCGCGGCGGGAAGCTGATGGCCTCGGTCGGCCCGATCGTGGACGCCAAGGCGTACACCGCGAACATCCCGAACGCGGTGGGCACCTACGAGCTGAAGAAGATCGTGGATCTCGCGATCGACCAGACCTACACGATGCACCTGCTCGACGCAGGACAGCGCAAGGTGGTCGTCGTCCCGTTGCGTCTCGACGGAGATAGGTTCGCGGCCGAGGTGAGGGGCGAAGTTGGCATTTCCACCGATCCCTCCACGCTGTTCGGCATCAGGAATCCGTCGGCGATCGCGGTCACTCCTTCTGGCGCGCTGCTGGTGGCCGGCGAATCGACCAGGCTGGTGAGGTTCCGATGATTGGCGCCGTGCTCTTTGTCATGGCCCTCCTGCAGGGCGCCGCGCCGCAGGCGCCAGTCGCCGAGACGCTTCCAGCCCCGGGCACGATTCAGGTCGTGTCCAGTGTGTACAACCTGAGTCAGTTTCAGAGCGAGCTGAAGCGGGCTATCGCGCTCATCGAGAAAGGCTCGGAGTCCGAGGGCCTCGCCGTGCTGGACAAGCTGGCCGCACTGTCGAGCGACGTCCGTCGCGTCCGCAATCTGGGGGACGACGAGCGTGCCGACCACACTCAGCTGTTTGTCGAACGCGCGAAAGGCTATCTGTCTGCAGGCAACGACAAAGTCGAAGACAGTCTGCGCGAGCTGCTGCGGGTGAATCCGCTTTTCAAGGGGACGCTCGCTCCGCGTCTGCGGACCCTGCTCGACGCGTTGATTGTGCGCGAGACGGGAACCCTCGAGATCTCGAGTCCCGTCGTCGGCGCCAGTCTGCGTGTCAACGGCGCGCTCGTCGGGGTGACCGGCGAGCTCAAGACCGAAGTGCGTTTGCTCAAGGGCGAGTGGGAAGTGCGGGCCCAGAAGGCCGGCTTTTCGAAGGATGCCGTGATCAGAGTCGTCGTGGTCTCCACGACGACCAAAGAGATCAAAGACCTCGCGCCGCGCCAGGTCATCCCGCCGCTCGTGCTCCTGTCGGAACGCGACGACATCGCCATCACGATCGCCGGCAGCAGCGACACCTTCAAATTCGCCAGGCTCGCGGCCCTGCGCGCGCAGCTGTCCGCCGCGGCCAGTCAGGAACTGGACAAGAAGATCGCCGCGAGCGGTCTCGATGCGAATTCGGTCGCTGGATTCGTGATCCCGGATGCGGCGATCGAGGTCGGCAAGAACGTCAATCTGGCTTTCGGGGGCGAGTGCCTCGTGAAGCTGGAGCGCACGATTTCGATCACCGAGGAGATGCGGAAGGCGAACGAGACGGCGCCGCTCATGTGGCTGGGGCACGACAACATCGTGCGCCCGCAGCAGGATGTTGGGATGCTGCGCGTCAGTTCGACGCCATCGGGCGCGCAGGTCTTCGTCAACAACCAGCCGGTCGGATCGACCCCGCTCGATCTGTCCCGCTGTTCGGGACCGTACACCGTACGCGTCCGCCATCCCAGGGTCGGGTCGTTCGCCACCACCACCACCGTCAGACAGGGGCAGACGGTGCCGGTTGAAGTGCAGCTCAAGCCCGGCATCGCGTTCCTCGGCGCGGTCGACACCACGCAGTTGCCGTCCCGGAGCGCGCCCGATCTGAACAGCCAGATCGTGCAGACGGCGACGGCCACGCTCAAGACCTTCCGCGCCGCCGATCAGCTGCAGGTGCCGAACGAAATCCGGCGGTGGAGTCCTCAGCTGGCCGTGGACCTGGTGACGGCCCTCGACAAGAACGACGCGACCCAGATCGCGCAATTATTGAGCGTGGCGACCGCCAACTTCGAGGCGCCGCTGATGGTCACCTCCGTGCGCCGCGCCGACACGGTCGAGATCCTCTTCCTGTGGAACGAACACGCCGGCGTGGACCGCGTCCGCTGGTCGGGGCAGCCGGCCGAGTTGACGACGGTGTTCGAGCGCGTGGACGCGCCAGTCGATGGTGCGGACCTCGTCTACCAGAACGATATCGGGATCCGGTTCGCCGACACGGCCCTGCCCGGCGCGCCGATGCCGATCCTCGTGGTCCGGGTCGACGACCCGGCCACCAGCCCGCTCAAGGTCGGTGATGTGATTGAAGCGGTGGGCGGCATGCCGATGACCGCCCAGGGTCTCTCCGAGCTCGTGCGCCGGAGCAAGCCGGGCGACAAGATTTCCCTGCGCGTCAGCGGCGGAGCCGCGGCCCAGTCAAAAGAGGTGACCGTCGCACGCAAGCCGCGCCGGGCGCCGGTGTTCGATCCAAGCCTCCAGGGGAACGTCCTTATCGCGAAACTGAGCGCGGCGGCCCTCGCCCCGCCGCCCAACGCCGATCCCCAGCTATTCACCTTCAGCCTTGCGGCGGCCTACATGCGATTTGGCGCCTACAAGGCGGCGAGCGAGCTGCTGACGACGCTCGGCAACGTGCCCGCAGGCGCCGGCGTCGGCCGTGGGCCGGCGTTGTATCTGAAGGCACGGGCGCTCGAGGCGCTGGGCCAACGAGACCAGGCGCTCACGGCCCTCAAGGACGCGGCCGGTTTCGGGGACCAGGTCTTTGCCGACGATGGGGCTGGCGTCGGCACGATGGCTGAGCGGCACGCGGCGAGCCTCAGCAAGACGCCGTAGAAGAATGACCAAGGACCAGACCCCGCATGTGAAGACGGTGGGCCGCTACCAGATCCTCGAGGAACTGGGACGCGGCGCCATGGCCGTCGTCTACAAAGGGAAAGATCCGGTCATCGGGCGCACCGTGGCGCTCAAGACCCTGCTGTTCCGTGAGGACAGCAAGGAGATGCGCGACCTCAGGCAGGCCCTCTACCGCGACGCGTGCGCGGCCGGCACGCTCGCCCATCCCAACATCGTCACGATCTACGACGTCATCGAAGAAGCCGGGATGACGGCGGTCGCCATGGAGTTCATCGAGGGGCGGACCCTCGACGCACTCATCAAGGAGCAGGCGCCGCTCCCGATCGAGATGGCGTTCGGCTTGTTCGACCAGATCGTCGCCGGCCTCGACTACGCGCACACCAAGGGCATCATCCACAGGGACGTCAAGCCGGCGAACATCATGCTGACGACCGACGGCCGCGTGAAGGTCACCGACTTCGGCGTGGCGCGCGTGACCTCGGCCGGGGTCATGATGACGGCGACCGTCGTCGGGTCGCCCAGCTACATGTCGCCCGAGCAGATCAAGGGCGGCACGATCGACGGCCGTTCCGATCTGTTCTCCGCGACGACCGTCCTGTACGAGATGCTGACCAAGGCGAGGCCCTTCCGTGGCGATGACATCGCCACGACGCTCTACCGGATTGTGCACGAGCTCCCGACGCCACCGACCGAATTCAACCCGGCGATTGGTCCGGAATTGACGCGCGTATTCGAGCACGCGATGGCGAAGGACCCCAACGATCGCTATCTGAACGGCGCCGAGCTGGCCCAGGCGATGCGGCAGGCTGGTGGGTTCCCGTCAGCGACGATGGCGACCGGCCCCGCGCCCGTCGATGCCACGATCAACATGACGGCTGACGCGGTCGCCGCACGAACCGCGATTCGACCGCCCGCGCGGCCTGTGCGTCCCGCAGCAGCCAGGCCAGTCGCGGTTGAGACGCCCGCACCGGCCAAGGGCAGCGGCAAGACGATCGCACTGGTGGGCGCCGTGGCGGCCCTCCTGCTGCTTGGCGTGGGCGCGTACTGGTACATGTTGCCTGGCCCCGGCAGGCCTGCAGGCGGATCCGCGTCGGCGCCGCTTCAGTCGGCGTCCGAGACTCCCTCCGTGGAAAACACCACGCCGCCGCCGGCGGACTTCGCGTCGACACCGGTCGTGGCGGCGCCGGATGCCACGACGTCCGCCGTCCCGGTGCCGGCCGTGGCGCTATCCGTCGTGACGAATCCGGCCCCCGAGCCGCTGGCGGTTGTGAACCCTGCGCCTGTGGACGTCGCCGCGCCGACGCAAAAGGCTGCACCCGTTGAGGCCCCAGTAGCGGCAGCACCGGCTCCGAGCGCGGCACCTGCTGCGCCCGCGCCAGATCCTCCTCCCGCGCCCGCGCCAGCGGCTCCTCCCCGGAAGCGCCCCGCACCCCCAGTGGCGACCGTGAGCGTGAGCTTCGATGTTCGAGGCGACTTCTACTCCGGCATGCAGGTGACGGTCGACGGCAAGCGGGTGCAGGGGGACTGGCCGGTGACGGATCGCCTGCGGGTCGGCACCCACGCCGTCACGTACAGCTGGACGTCCGGTCCTCGGCAGGGCACGAGCATCACGGAAACCGTCACGCTGACGACCGGCTCCCGCAACGGCTACCGCATCGTCGCCGACCCGGCGGACTCGTCAGTCCGCGCCGTCGCCCTGAACTGATCCCCTCAGATCCGCCCGACTGCCGACTGCCGACTATTGAGCCGTCTTGACGGTGGGGAACCACGTCTCGTGGATCTCGATGAATTCCTTCTCGACGACGTCGAAGATGTCGACGGCCTGCGGGTCGAACTGCGCCCCGCGATCCCTGCGCACGCGCTTGCCGGCCTCTTCGATCGTCAGCGCGTTGCGGTAGGGACGCGCCGAGGTCATGGCGTCGTAACTGTCGGCCACGCCCATCAGCCGCGCGTGCTGGTGGATGTCGCCGGCTGCGAGCTTGTCCGGATAGCCGCGGCCGTCGTACCGCTCGTGGTGGCCGCGCACGCTCGGCAGCGAGTCCTTGAGGAACTCGAGGTCCTTGAGCATGCCGAACCCGATCGTGGTGTGGGATTCCATGATCACGCGCTCGGCCGGATCGAGCGGCCCCGGCTTGAGCAGAATCGCATCCGGCACGCCCACCTTGCCGACGTCGTGCAGCATGCCGGCGCGCCGGACGATCTCGAGTTCCTCGGCCGGCAGGCCGAGCGTTCGCGCCAGCACCAGCGTGTAGGCCGTCACGCGCTCGGAGTGGCCCGCGGTGTACTTGTCGCGCGCGTCCACGAATTTCGCGAACGCTTCGAGACTGGCCCGGAAGTACTTCTGGCGGTCCTCGTAGAGCTGGGCGGTCTCGAGCGCGCTCGCGATTTGCGCGGCGAATGCCGACGCGTACTGGACCTGGTCGGTCGTGAAGCCCCGGGTGGCGAGCTGATCGGCGTACAAGGCGCCGATGGCGCCGGACCGCCCGAAGAGCGGCACGCACATGACCGACCGCACGCCCGCCATCTGCAAGCTGGCCGACTGTTGAAACCTCGCATCGATGCGCGCGTCGTACACGACGAGCACCTCGCGCGCCGCCAGGGCTTCGCGCACCGCCGTGCCGCTCGCAAACTCCGAGACCGACGAGACCGCGCGTGTGGGCCGGACGGCCCGCGGGATCAGCTCGCCGGTTTCCGGATTGACCAGCAGGATGGCCGAGCGGTCGGGCTTGAGAATGGCTTGCAGCCGTTCGAGGACGCGATCGAGCAGGCCCGGCAGATCGCTGAACGCCATCAGCTCGCGGCTCGTGGCGAGCAGACCCTCGAGCGCCGCGCGGTCGATGGCCTTCGAGGCCTGCTCGGCGACCGGCATGCGCAACACGGTGTGATCCGCCCCAGCCCCTTCGTCCGCCGCGCGCTCTTTTTCGAGCTCGTACTCGACCGAGCCGAATCGCACGCGGTCGCCCGAGGACAGCGAGCCGCCTTCGCGCTGCGAGTTGTTGATGAAGATCCCGTTCGTGCTGCCCAGATCCTCAACCGTCACGACGCCGTCGAAGGTGACGTGGACCCTGGCGTGGAGGCGCGACAGGCTCGGCTCGTCGATCATCACGTCGGCCTGGTCCGATCGACCGAGGACCTTCGATTCGCCCCGCGCCAGCGGGATGTCGGGGATGTTCGCGGCGCGGACGAGCGGCCGGAGCCTGATGCTTGCTGCCATGAATTCAGGAGCGCCCGAACATTATAAGGCTCAAGTCTGAAGGCTCAAGTCTGAAGGCTCGAGTCTGAAGGCTCGAGTGTCTACTTGCGCCCGGATCGTGGTGCGTTGAGGGCGCTCACCAAGCCGCTCTGCGCCTCCTGCTCTCCAGGGTCGATGCGCAACGCTTCGCGAAACTGCACAATCGCTTCGTCCGGCTTGCCCTGCGCGGCGAGCGCCGAGCCGAGCGTGGCGTAAGCGCCGGCGTCTGTTGGACGGAGCCGCACAGCCTCGCGGCCGTGCGCGACGGCTTCGTCCACGCGCTGGCGACCGAGCAAATCGGCGGCGATGATGCGTTGGGCGGTCCCGAGCTCGGACAGACCTTGCTGGGCAGCATCGTTTACAGGCGAGTTCGACGGGGTCGAACTCGCCGCGTCAAGGACTGTCTGGAACTCGGCGGCCGATTCCTCGAGCTGGCCCTGTGCCATCAGCGTTTGCGCGAGGAGCAACCGCGCGGGGTATTGGGACGCGCCCGCGGGCGTGTCGCGGATGAGTTCCCGCAGCACGCGGGCGGCCTCTGCCATCTGGCCTGTCGCATACAGTTCGTTGCCCAGCGCGTACTTGGCGGCCGGGATATCGGGCGCCGCCCGTCGCAGCTCCTCGATCCCCTCGTCTTCCGCGCCGGCAGCGATGAGCGAGGTCCCGAGCGCGTAGCGCGCCCGCCCGTGCGGGCGCTCGGCGACCGTGCTGCTCCAGAGCGCCACGGCATCGGCGTACTGCTCCGAGCGGTACACCGTCCGGACGGCAGAGGCGAGCAGGACCACGAACACCACATCGATGGTCAGGCTGACGATGGACTTCGATTGCCGCGGGAATCGAACAGCCAGGTGCTCGGCCAGGGAGGCCACGCCCCCGACAGCCAGCACGGCCAGCGCCGCAAGCGGGACGTACATGTAGCGCTCGGCGCCCGCCTCGGCCTGCAGCAGAGCCAGACCCAGGCCCGGCGCGAGCGTCAGCAGGAAGGTCGCGCCGAGAAAGCCGGCTCGCATCGATCGCCGCAGTGCAAACGCCGTCGCCGCCAGGAGCGCCAGGAGCAGAATCGCCGCGGGCCAGACCTGCTGCGGCGACATCGCCCGGGGAGGTCCGTAGTCCAGCACGAGCGTGCGGGGCCAGACCGTCAGCCACAGATAGTGCGCGATCATCTGCACCTGGTTCAGCAGGTGCGACCACCAGCCAATCGCCGGAGAAAGCGCGATAGCCGGGCGTCCCGCGGCCCACATCAGGACGCCGAGCTCCAGCCACGTCGCCGCCAGCGCGGCATAGAGCAGCCTGCGCAGGCGGAGCGCCTCGCGAAGCGAATTGAACTCGAAGATGCGGTCGTACAGCAGCACGACGAGCGGCGCCGTCAGCATCAGCGGGCTGGAGGCCATGCCGAGCGCGCAACAGACCACCGAGGCTGTTTCCCAGAGGACTTGATGCGTGGGAAAGATGGACGCGCGGGCGTCGGCCGCACAGTACAGCGTCAGGAACAAAAAGAGGCCAGTCAGCAGCTCGCCGCGAGCGCTGAGGTAGTTGACCGCCTCGCTTTGCAGCGGATGGACGAGCCACAGGAGCGTGGCGCCGAGCGCCAGCACGTCCGGCGCCCACAACGACGATGGGCGCACGCGAGGATGCTTCAGCGTGCGGCGGACGATGCCGAACAGAACGAGCGCGGAGAGCAGATGGATGACGAGATTGACGAGGTGGTACCCGATGACGTCGGTGCCGCCCACGGCGTAGTTGAGCGCGAACGACAGGTTGACGATCGGATGGCCGGCCTCGGGCGTCCCTCGAGCCGGCCACAGCAGATCCGCGAACGGCCAGAGTTGCCGGATCGTCTGGTTGTCGACGATCCAGGCCTGGTCGTTCCAGACGAACGGCCCGCCCAGGCTGTTCCAGTAGGCGCCAACGCAGGCGAGCACGAGGAACGCGGCGGGATGGACGAAGCCGAGCAACTCAGTTGATGGGCTTGCCTTCCGCATCACGAATCTCGATCGATCCCAGGTTCAGCTTCTGGAGCGCAGGCTCGATCGCGGCGCGGCTGCCAACGGCAATCACCACCATGCGTGATGGCACCAGATACCGCCTGGCGACGTCCAGCGCCTGCTCGGTCGTCACCGCGTTGACCTGCGCCGCGTAGCGGCTGTAGTAGTCGAGGCCGAGGTCGTAGGTGAAGACGTTCGAGAAGTTGCTGACCGCGTTCGCGTTGCTTTCGAACGCGCCTGGCAATGAGTTGGCCAGAGCATCCTTGGCCTTCGTGAGCTCGTCCCCGCTGATCGGCGCCGCGGCGATGCCGGCAATCTCCTTGAAGATCTCGGTCACGGCCGGGGCGGTCGCGTCGGTCCGCACGCTGCCGGCCACGGTGAACGGGCCGGGACTGCGGCGGAACGTGAACTGCGAGTACGTGCCGTAGCTGTAGCCGTGCTGCTCGCGCAGGTTCATGTTGATCCGGCTCGAGAACAGACCGCCGAGCGCCAGGTTCATCACCTGGAGGGGGCGGAAGTCTGGCGACGACCGCGATGCGCCGATGCCGGCGACCCGCAGCTGCGTCTGGGGCGATCCGGGCTTGTCGACGATGACGAAGCGGGCCGTGGTCGTGGCGGGCGCGCCCAGGGTCGGCTGCGCTGGCGCGCCGCGCGGCCATGCGCCGAACGTCCTGTTGGCGAGCGCGCGCAGGTCGGCCATCGAGATGTCGCCGGCCACGATGAGGGCGGCGTTGTTCGGCACGAAATTCTGCCGGTAGAACGCGAGCATGTCGTCGCGCGTCATCGCCCTGATCGACGCTTCGGTTCCCAGTTCGGAGTATCCGTAGGGGTGGCCGGTGCCATAGAGCGCCGCCGCCTGCACTTGCGCCGCCACTTGCGCGGGGTTGTCGCGCTGCTGCACGACCTGGCCCAGCCGCTGGGCGCGTTGCCGATCGATCTCCATCGCTGGGAACGCCGGGTGCAGCGCCACGTCCGCCAGCACGTCCAGCGTTGCCGCGAAGTTCTTGGAAAGCGACCGCGCCGACAGGGTCGTCGCGTCCATCGTGCTGCCCGTTGTGAGGTCGGCGCCCAGCCGCGCGATCTCATCCGCGATCTGCAGAGCGTTGCGGGTGGCCGTGCCTTCGTCGAGCATCACGGCCACGAAGTTGGCCAGCCCCGGCATGCCGGCCGGATTGCTGCCGCTCCCGGTCCTGAACACCAGGTTGGCGGCGACGATGGGCAGGCCCCGACGCTCGCTCAGGATGATCGTGAGCCCGTTTGGGAGCGTCGTCGAGACCGGTGTCGCCAGCTGGAGCGTGCGGGCGGGGCCGGGTTTCGGCATCTCGAGTCGCCACGGCTCGTCTGCGTTGACGGCGTCGACTGCGGGTGCTGGTGCCGGTGCTAGTGCTGGTGCTGGTGCCGGTGCTAGTGCTGGTGCTGGTGCTGGTGCCGGTGCGGCAGCTTGCGGCTGACCGGGCACGGCGTGCAGCACGACGCGCGCGTCGGGCGTCAGCTGCTCCCTCGCGAAGGCCAACAGGGTGGCCGGCGTGACCGCGCGATAACGCTCGACGTCTTGCTGGAGGTAGTCGGGGCTGCCCAGGTAGTGGTTGTACGTGTTCAGCTTGTCGGCGACGCCGCCAAATCCGCCCAGGCGCTCGAGGCCGCCGATGATGTTCGTCTCGATGGTGTTGCGCGCCCGCTCGATCTCGTTGGCGGCCGGAGGCTGCGCGCGGAGCGCGGCCAGCTCTTCGTCGATCGCGGTCTCGAGTTCCTCAGCCGTGTGGCCTGGGCTGCCGGTCACTTCGATCTGGAACATCGATCCGAGGATCAACGAATACTGGAAGGCCGAGACGTTCTGCGCAATCTGGCGCTCGTAGACGAGCTTCTTGTACAGCCGGCTGCTGCGGCCGCCGCCGAGGATCGTCGCAAAGATGTCGGCATCGGCGTCTCCCGGCTTGTAGATAGGTGGCGTGATCCAGGCCATGGTCACGCGGGGGAGCTCGGCGCGGACGTTGATCACCTTGCGGCGTTCGGACGTGATCGTCGGCGTGTCCGCCTTGATGGGCGGCACCGCCGGGCCGCGCCTGAGCGTGCCGAAGTACTTCTGCACCAGCGCCTTCGCCTGGGCGGGGTCGTAGTCGCCCACAATCGCCATGGTCGCGTTGTTCGGCGCGTAGTACTGCCGGAAGAACCGCCTGACGTCGTCGAGCTTCACGGCCTGGATGTCTTCGTGAGAGCCGATGACGTTGCCGTAGTACGGATGGCCCTTCGGAAACAGCGTCTGCACGACCGCTTCGTCGGCCGCCGCATAGGGTGGTGTCTCGTGCGTCTGCCGGCGCTCGTTGCGGACGACATCCTGCTGGTTGGAGAGCGACGCCTGGTCGACCTTCTCGAGGAGGTATCCCATGCGGTCTGACTCGAGCCACAGCGCCAGTTCCAACTGGTTGGCCGGTACCGTCGCGAAGTAGTTGGTCCGGTCGAAGTCGGTCGTGCCGTTCAGATCGCTGGCGCCCGCGGCCTCGAGCAGCCGGATGTGCGCATCGGGCGGCACGTGCCTGCTGCTCTGGAACATCATGTGCTCGAACAGATGCGCGAAGCCGGTCCGGCCCGGCTCTTCGTTGGCGGGGCCGACATGGTACCAGAGATTCACGGCCACCATCGGCAGGCGGCGGTCCTGGCTGAGAATCACCTCCAGGCCATTTGGCAGCGTGTACTTCTCGAATTGAAGGCGCGGCACGTCCGCCCCGGCGCGGCGCGCGGTCTGGTTCTGCGCCGCCGCCATCGACAGGACGGCCGCGATGAGCGCGGCGAGCAACGACAGGCGGATAACGGATGGTCGGGTCATGATCATCTTTCCCTACACCTGTCACACGAACCCAATCGCGCGGCCGCCGATGCCGACACACAGCCACAGGGTCATGGACACGAGCGCGATGGCCTTTCTCAACTGTGGCGACATCCGCGAATCATCCGCCGCCGCCCGGTGAAAGGTCGCGAAGTGAAACGTCAGCGCGAGAAACAGGCAGACCATCTTGAACCTGAACGCGTCGTTGCCATAGCACCGGAGCGCTTCCGAGAGGAAGAGCAGGATGCCCGTGAACAGAATCAGCGCCAGCGCGCCGTACATCCAGGGCGAGAGCTGCCGGACCAGCATCGAGGCCGACTGCCGCCGCATTCCCATACCCAGCAGGCGAAGATCGACAATGAGAATCGTGCCGAAGAGCAGCGTCAGCGCCAGAATGTGAAACGTCTCGATGAGGGGAAACGCCCAGATCGAGCCGTCGCGAATCCACACGCCGATCGCCGTCTGATCGCACCACTCAAAGAACGGATATAGGGACGCCATCGCGAATTGTTGATTGCTGATTGTTGATTGATGATTACGAAATCCGCAACTCCCAAATCCGCAACCAGCAATCCGCAATCAACAATTCACATCACTTCATGTTGTACGCCGTGGATCGTCCTGCAGCAATCACGACCGCCCAGAACAGCAGCGACAGGAGTCCCGCCAGCCGGGCCCTGGGCGGCGGGACCGGGTCACGATCCCATTCCGGCAGCCGGCGATGAATGGTCAGGTGGTAGGCAAGGGCATTGACCGCGCCGAGCACCAGGAACAGCATCTTGATGCGAAACCACAGGCTGTTGAACGCGCCCACGGCCTCCGACCAGAAGAGCAGCGCGCCGGTCACCATCATGACGACGAAGCCGCCGATGGCCCACGGCAGGAGCTGTCCCATGACGTCGGAGACACGCTCCCGCCTCATCGTCCAGCCGAGCAGCCGCAGATCCGAGATCGCGATGGTGCCGACCGACACGCCGAGTGCGAGCAGATGCGTGCCCTCGACGACGGGGAACATCAGCGTGGACTCGCGGAGTGCAGTGCCGAGGTCAGTGTTCTCGAGCCACTGACACCATCCAAGGATGGCCGCCATCCCGCGGCGTTACGGCCGCACAGCAGGAGCGGTCGCGGGAGCTGCTCCGCGGGCTGGCGCCGCCGGGGCGACCGCCGTGCCGTCTCTGAGCGATCCGTTGAGCGGCCCGTTCTGCAAGTGACCGTCGGTCATGTCCTTGTTGTTGTCGGTGCACGCGTATTCCATGATCACCCAGTCCTTGGGCGCGAGCGGCATCAGCCAGCCGACCGTCCACGGCCTGGTGTAGAACTTCGGGTCGTCGATGGTCTCTTCGTACGACAACTGGTTCGCGCTGACGCGGCGCCACCGTTCGATCACGTGCAGCGCGTCGCTGTGGCGGTTGCCGTGATCGTCGAGCCAGGTCCGGTCCGTGAGGTTGGTCGTGTCGATGACCAGCGTGTCGCCTTCCCACCTGCCGACCGAGTCGCCGAGCAGCGACGGCTCGAAGTTCTTGTTGTGCGGCCGGTTGTCGGTGTAGATGACGCGGAAGTTGTGCATGTACTCGTAGAGGAAGATCACCTTGTCGGGCGTCTGAACGATCTGGAACGGATACGGTGACGTGTTCACGCGCGGAACGCCCGGCAGAACGCATTTGCTCGTCGGGTCGATGTGATTCCAGACGTCGTTGAACGCCTTGAGGCCCGCGGCTGTGAACGGCAGCGGCTGGACCGCCGCGGCGGTGTTTTGCACGAGCCGCTTGTTCCAGACGCCCGACAGGTCGGCCCTGCCGTCCGGTGTGCGCGGCACCGGCGTGCCGTCATTCACGATGGGTGCCGCGCCCCGTCCAGCACCTTGACCGGCAGCTGGCGCGGCGGGTGGGTTCTGGCCGGCGCCGAGCGATGCAGCGAGCGGGACCAGGGCGCCGACGGCCGCGGTGACGATCGCGGCAAGAAAACGATTCCTCATAGTGACCTCAATCTGAAATCTGCAATCTGAAGTCTGCAATTCACGAAACCGTCTATGGGTTGCCGCGGGCCGGCGGAGCACCGGGACTGTCGGCCGACCCGGCAAACACGGTCTTGCCGTCCGGCAGCCTCCAGACCCTCGCGTTACAGGTGTTGGTCCCGTCCTTGGCCTTGAAGCCGTCGACGATGATCTCCGCGCCAATGCCCAGCGTGTTGCGATTCCATCCCTGCCGGGTCAAGGCGTTGGGCGCTCCGCCTTCGCACTGCCAGGGCGTGACCTTCCCGTCATCGCCTTTCACGTCGAGGTACACCCAGATGTGGGGATTGCGGAATTCCACTCGCGTGACCGCGCCCTTGAGGACGACTGGCTTGGTCGAATCGAACTGCGCCGCGAAGGAGTGATGGGCGAGGGCCGGCACGGCCATCGCGAGAAATCCGAGCACCGCCGCGGAAACACCGAGTCTCGCTTGCATGTTGCGCCTCCATCGTGAATGTTGCCGACGTTGCGCCGCGTGTCTGGAGAAGGATACGGGCCGCCACCTAGGGAAGCAACAGGATCTTTCCGGTCGTCTTCCGGCCCTCGAGCGCCCGGTGGGCCTCGGCGGCGTCCTTGAGGGGGAATTCGAACTCCGTCCGCAGGTTCAGTGTTCCGCTGCCGATCCAGCCGAACAGCTCGCCCGAGCGCTCCAGCAGTTCAGTGCGCGTCGCCATGTGGTGGGTGAGGCTGGGGCGGGTGAGAAAGATCGACCCCTTCCGCATGAGCACCAGCGGATCGAGTGGTGGCACGACGCCGCTCGACTGTCCGTACAGGACCATCAGGCCCCTGGGCGCCAGCACGTTCAGGCTCTTGGCGAACGTCGTCTGGCCGACCGAATCGTAGACGACCTGCACGCCTTTCCCGCCGGTCAGCACTTTGACCGCACTTTCGAAATCCTGGTTTGTGTACACCACGACTTCGTCGGCGCCCGCGTCGAGCGAGAGGCTGGCCTTTTCCTCGGTCGAGACCGTGGTGATGACGCGCGCGCCTCGCAGTTTCGCAATCTGCGTGAGCAGCAGCCCCACGCCGCCGGCCCCGGCGTGCACCAGGCACGTGTCGCCAGGCTTCAGCGGATAGGTCGAGCACGCCAGAAAATGCGCCGTGATCCCCTGGAGCATCGTCGCCGCGCCCTGCTTGGCGGTGACGTGGGGTGGCAGCGGGACGAGCCGATCCGCGGGCACGGCGTTCGATTCGGCATAGCTGCCGAAGACGCTGGTCCACGCCACGCGGTCACCGACCTTCACGCCGGAGACGTCGGGGCCGACCTTGGTGATTATGCCGGCCCCTTCCTGACCGATGGCCATGGGCAGCGGCGCCGGGTACATACCAGTGCGGTGGTAGACGTCGATGAAGTTGACGCCGGCGGCCTCGATCTTCACGACGGCTTCGCCCGGCTTGGGTGTCGGCTCCGGGACATCCTCGTACCTGAGTACTTCAGGGCCGCCGAACGCATGTACGCGAATCGCTTTCATGCCCGATAGCCTAGCTCAACTACTCATCTGACGGCGGATCCACGATCCGCATTTGCATTCGTCGAAGTTCAACAAGGCGCGGTCTCGGTCCGCACCAGCATCTCGTTTCGACGGTCGCCCTTTCCAGCCATACGCGAGATCCTAATACGCTCGAGGATCCACGCGCTCGACACGATCCGCGCTGCCACACATACTCCCTGACCAGCGAACACCCACCGTTCACGCCGCCGGATATGGAGGTCGGGCATGAAGAAAATCTCCATCGTCTCTGCTGTCGCGGTTCTCGAGCTGCTGGCACTACCCACCGTCTTTGCGGCCGATCGGACCTGGCACGAAGCTAAGAGCGCCAACTTCACCGTGGCCTCCGACAGCAACGAGGGGACCGCGCGGAACATCGCCTGGCAGCTCGAACAGTTTCGCTCGGCGATTTAGCTGGTCTGGCCGTGGGCCCGCGTCGACGCCGACAGGCCGATTCTCGTGCTCGCCGCTCGGGACGAGGACACGATGAAGGCGCTCGCCCCTCAGTACTGGGAACAGCGAGGGGGCACGCGCCCGTCGAGTGTCTTCTGGACCGCGGCCGACCGTCACTACATCGCGCTTCGCACCGACGTGAAGCCGGTGGACACCAACGGCATCAACGCCTATCAGTCGGCGTACTGGTCGTACACGGCGCTCATCCTCAACCAAACGGGGACGCGGATGCCGCTCTGGCTCTTACGCGGCCTCGCCGGCGTGATGAGCAATTCGATCGTCCGGCCCTCGATGATTCAGCTCGGCCAGCTCATCCCGTGGCACATCCAGCGCCTGCGCAACAGTCAGCGGCTGCGCCTCCGCGATCTGCTCGTCGTCGACGCCCAGTCGCCGTGGAACACGGACGGCGCGCGGCTGCCGGTCCTCGACGCCGAATGCTGGGCCTTCACGCACTACCTGATGTTCGGCGAAGACGCCGTGCACCGGCCGAAGCTCGATCGGTTCGTCCAGCTGCTCAACCAACAGCGCGATCCGCAGCTCGCCGCCACGGAGGCGTTCGGCGATATCGATGCGCTCGAGCAGGGATTCGTCAGGTATTTCGATCGCCAGATCTTCGGGTTCCTGCAGATCAAGGTCGATGTGGTGATCAAGGAAGACACCTTCGTGACGCGTGCGCTGCCGCCGGCCGAAGCCATGATGGCGCGCGCGGCGTTTCATGTCGCCACCCGGCGGCCCGTCGAGGCGCGCGCGTTGATCGACGAGTCGCGCAAGGCCAGTCCCAACCTGGCGCAGGCGTACGAGCTCGATGGCCTGCTGGCCGACGCCGATCGCAACGTCGAAGGAGCGCGACCGGCGTACGGGAAGGCGATCGAGCTGGGCTCGACGAATTTCTACGCGCATTTCCGCTGGGCCGCGTTGACATTGACCGAAGGGCGAGGGCGCGGCGGACCCGACCCCGAGACGCGCGCGCGCGTCGAGCAGGCGCTCGAGCGCGCGACGTCGCTCAACGCCCAGTTCGCGCCGGCGCAGACGATGCTGCAAAACGTCAGAGGCGGCCGCGGTCCGCTCAACCCCGCGCCCAGGTAAGCGGGCACGCGACGCCAGACACGGAGACAGCTTCATGAGATACCGCAGTTGGATCGTCCTGGCAGCCGCGTTCGCCGGCGCCTGTACGCAGGCGCCACCCGAAATGCGCGTGGTGAACGACGCGGCTGCTGCCCTGGGAGGGCGTGACCGCATCCTCGCCGTCAAGGCGCTCGCAATCGAAGGCGAAGGCACGAACCCGAACATCGGGCAGAATGTCACGCCCGACGCCGACCTGAGTGTCTGGAAGGAAACAAAGAGCAGGAACTAGGTGCGAGGGTGCGAGGGTGCGAAGGTGCGAAGGTGCGAAGGTGCGAAGGTGCTGGGGCGGCCGCATCTCGGCAGCCGCCCCTGACCCCGCTAATCAGCAATCAGCAATCAGCAATCAACAATCAGCAATCAACAATCAACAATCAACAACCTACCGGGCGTCACCGACCAATCGCCCGCAGAAGCGTGTCGTACGGTCCCGGGTTGCCGTGCAGCGGCACGATTTCGGCCACGTCGAGCCTCAACCGTGCGACGTTGTCAGCGAGGTTGACCGCGGCCGGGTTGGGCGGCGCGGGTGCGGCCGGCACGGCCGGCGGTGCCGCGGCCGGAGCTGGCGCTGCTGCTCCGACGAGCGCGACGGCCGGCGGCGCGGGCGGTGTGAAGAGGTCCGCGTTGACGAGCATCTTCTCCTTCGGCAGGTACACCACCAGCATCGCGTCGTTGTGCGGGTTGCGCTGCAGAATATGCAGCTCGATGGTGCGCGTTGCATCCGTGAGCACGCGCCTGCCGTTGACGCCTTCGACCACCGCCTTCTTGCCCGACTGCGAGAGTTTGTCTGGAACGAGCGTGTGCGGCGCGGCGAAGACTCGATCGTAGTACGGCTTGTACATCGCGGCCGCCAGAATCGTCGCGCCTTCGGCCGCAAACGTCCGAAGGCCGCTCGAGTGGTCGAAGTGCTGGTGGCTGTTCACCACGTACCGAATCGGCTTGTTCGGCACCAGCTTCTTCGCCTCGGCGATCACGTACTCCGAGCGCGCCTCGCTGAGCGGCGCTTCGATGACGACGATGTGATCGGCGAACTCGACGACGAGGCTGTTGTGGGACGCCGGGACGAGCCAGAGGCCGTCGGCAAGCTTGCGCGACTCGGCCGGCGGCGCCGGCGGCGGCTGTGGCTGTGTGACGTTCGGGGGCACATCGATCGGGATGGCGCCGTTGGCTCTGGCGTCGGCCACCGTCAAATCGAGCACCGGATGTCCGCCCTGTGTTTGCACGATGCGGCCGGGGAAGCGGAGCGCACCGAAGTTCCTGTAATTCGTGAACGTCGTTTCGACCACCATGTCGCCCAGAACGGCGTTGTCCATCGACGTCGTCACCTTGTCGACGAGATTTTGCGCGTTGATGACGCCGGTGATCTTCTGGCCGTTCGCCGTGGTGAACGACACGATTTTGTTTCCGCCCTGCGTCGTCACGGTCGCGTTGTTGGCTTGCGCCCCCTTGATGAAGCCGGCCGGGTTCATGAAGATCTGGAACTGACGCTCGACGGAGGTCGCCGGCGGCTGCACGAGGCCCGGCTGTGCGCCGCGTCCGCCACCGCCACCACCGGCCCTGCCCCCCCCTCCGCCACCACCGCCCGGGGCCCCCGGTGCTCCAGGTGCACCTTGGCCCCCTGGTGCGCCGGCTCCAGGCGGAGGACCGCCAGCGCGCTGTCCGTCAGCGGGCGGCTGACCCGCGCGGCCAGGGCCTCCCGGCCCTCCGGGTCCACCTGGCCCTGCGCCCGGACCTCCCGGTCCACCGGGTCCACCCGGTCCGGCGCCACGTGGTGCCGGAGGCGGACCCTCGGGGCCAAACGCCATGTTCCACGCGTTGGTACCGCTGACAAACTGGTACTGGGTGGTGCCTCCGAAGGGCGCCGAGCCGTCCGGATTCGTGCGGAACATCTCGACCCGCATCGACGGCGCACCGAAGTGGATCTCGGCGATATAACTTTTGAGCACCAGCCGCGGCCACGGCGCCGTGGCGTTGACCGCCTGGCCGAGGTTGAAGCTCGAGCCGCTCCCCATGTACACAATGGACGTCAGGTTCGCGGTGCCCATGGCAGTGGCGGCCGCGTCCAGGCTCGCGGTGGCCGTGTTCTGGGCCACGACGCCGTATGAGAGCGCCAGCGCGGACGCCATGACGAGAAACTTCTTCATCAGTCCTCCTCCAACGGTTTTCTTCGAACAACAATAGTAAATCCTTACGACCGCAGGCGATATGACATTTCATGGTCCCCTTATAATCTTCGCCGTGACGACATGGATCCTGGCCGGCGCGCTGCTGGCCGCCCAGGCCAACACCACCATCAGCGGCGGCGTGCATGACGCCACCGGCGCGGCGGTGCAAGGCGCGCTGGTCGTCGTGCGAGCCGCGTCGGGCGCCGATCGGCAGACGGTGACGGGGCCCGACGGCCGGTTTGTCATCGAGACTTCCGGCGGCGGCGACGTCACCCTCGTCGTGCGCGCCGGCGGCTTCAAGGAAGACAGCCGGCGCGTGACAGACGCGGACCGGGGGCGCGATCTCGACGTCGTGCTCGCCGTGGCGACGCTCGCCGAAACCGTGACCGTGACGGCGACGCGGCGCGAGCAGACGGTCGGCGACGTGCCCGCGAGCATCAGCGTCCTGGACAGCGAGCAGATCAGGCAGTCGCCGGCGGTCGTGGCCGACGATGTGCTCCGGCAGGTGCCGACGTTCAGCTTGTTCCGCCGGACGAGCAGTCTGTCGTCCCATCCGACCACGCAGGGCGTGTCGCTGCGCGGCATCGGTCCGAGCGGCGTCAGCCGCACGCTGGTGCTGCTCGACGGTGTGCCGTTCAACGATCCGTTCGGCGGTTGGGTGTACTGGACGCGCGTGCCGCTCGGCAACACCGACCGCATCGAAATTGTCGAAGGCTCGAGCTCGAGCCTGTACGGGAACTACGCGATGGGCGGCGTCATCAACATCGTGCCCAAGCGGCCCTCGCGGCGGACGATCGAGTTCAGCCCCGAGTACGGGAACAACAACAGCCGGAAGTTCGATGTCTTCGCGAGCGACGTCTGGGGCAAGCTCGGCGTGACCGTGGATGGCAGCGTGTTCGACACCGACGGGTTCCCGATCGTGGTGGCGGGCGAGCGCGGCGCCGTGGACAACAAGGCGACTGTCGTCTCCCGCAGTCTCAATCTCAAGCTCGACTACACGCCGAAGCCAGGTGTGAACGGGTTCCTGCGGGCCGGTATCTTCCGCGAGGCCCGTGACAACGCGAAGGCCACAACGGTCGGCAACATCGGCGTCGAGGAGGCGAACGACACGCGGTGGACCTCCGCCAGCGCGGGCGTGCGCATGCTGCTGCCGGACCAGAGCGATCTGCAGGCACGCGTCTTCACGGACTTCGAGACGTTCCACAGCAACTTTCTCGCGGTGCCCACGGCGACGCCGGCCCGAAGCATCGGACGCCTGACGTTGCGCCAGAAGGTGCCCACGACCGGTGTCGGCGGATCGATTCAGTGGTCGAGAACATCCTGGCGGCGGCATGACATCCAGATCGGGGCGGATACACGGTGGGTGGATGGCGAGAGCCAGGAGGACGGTCTGGATGCGGCCACAAACGGCACGACGGTCAACATCAAGCGGGTGTCCGGAGGAACGCAACAGAGCGTGGGCGCGTTCGTGCAGGACATCATCACCCCGCTTCCGAAGCTGGCGGTGACAGTCAGTGCTCGGGTCGATCACTGGCGCAACTACGATGCCCACAATCTGGAATCGAATTACCCCTCAGGCACGCCGACCTTGAACGATAAGCCGACCTTGCCGGAGCGAGCTGATACAACTGTCAGTCCACGCGTAGGCGCGCTCTATCGAGTGTCGGACCGGCTGAGCGCGTGGGGCAGCTTCAGCACCGGCTTCCGCGCCCCGACACTCAACGAGTTGTACCGACAGTTCCAGGTCGGGGCCGTCCTCACTCGCGCGAATGATCAATTGGGGCCGGAGCGTTTGAAGGGCGGCGAGGTTGGCGTCACCGTGACGCCCTGGCCCAACGTTTCGGTGCGGACGACGTGGTTCGACAATCGAGTGGAAAGCCCCGTGTCGAATGTCACCATCGCGACCAACACGCAGCAGCGGCAGAACCTCGGGCTGACGCGCATCTGGGGTGTGCAAAACACCGTTGAGTACCGCGTCGGGCCGTACTGGCGCGCCAGTGGCGGGTATCTGTTCGACCGGGCGACCGTCGAGGAATATGCGCCCAATCCTCAATTGCTCGCCTCGATTGTCGGCAACGATCTGCCGCAGGTGCCCACGCACCGCGGCTCGGTTCATGCGGCCTATGCCAATCCACGTTATGCGACGATCTCGGTTGGCGTGCAGATGGTCGGCCGGCAGTTCGACGACGATCAGAACACGAGCACGCGTGTGCTGCCGGGCTATGCGACGGTCGACTTCGCCGTGTCCCGCACGATTATGCGGAACGTCGAGGCCTTCTTCGGCGTGCAGAATCTGTTCGACAAGGAGTACGTCGTGGGCACGCTGCCGACGACCATCGGTTCGCCGCGGCTCGTCAACGGAGGAGTTCGCCTCCGCCTCGTTGGCCGCTGAGGAGCACTTTTGCGTGCCCTTCCATCCACTCGTTTCGCACTGGTTTAGCAGCCGCTTTCGCTCCGCCACCGAGGCGCAGACGCAGGCGTGGCCCGCGCTGGCGGCAGGAGACGACGTCCTCATCTCGGCGCCCACCGGGTCGGGCAAGACGCTCGCCGCCTTTCTCCTGTGCCTCGATCGCCTGGTGCGGGCCGGGCTCGATGGGTCGCTCGACGATCGCATCGAGGTCGTCTACGTCTCGCCGCTCAAGGCGCTCGGCAACGACATCCAGAAGAATCTCGAGGAGCCGCTCGCGGAGATCTCGGCGCTGGCGGCGGAGCAGGGGCTGTCCCTGCCACCGATACGCGTGGCCGTCCGGACCGGCGACACGCCCGCCAGCGAGCGGCAGCGCATGCTCCGGCGGCCGCCGCACATCCTCGTCACGACGCCCGAATCGCTGTTCATCCTGCTGACGGCCGAAAAGAGCCGAGCCGCCCTCCGCACCACGCGCACCGTCATCGTCGACGAAATCCACGCCGTCGTGGACGACAAACGCGGCGCCCATCTCGCGTTGTCGCTGGCCCGCTTCGATGATCTCGTCACGAAGGGCGGCGGGCCGGCCCCGCAGCGAATCGGCCTGTCGGCCACCGTGCGGCCGATTGAATCCGTGGCGCGGTTCCTCAGCGCTCGACCCGTCCGCATCATCGACACCGGGCACCGTCGCACGCTCGATCTGGCCGTCGAGGTGCCGAAAGACGAGCTGGGCGCCGTCGCCACCAACGAGATGTGGGACGAAATCTACGATCGGCTGGCGACGCTCATCGAGGCGCACCGCACGACGCTCGTCTTCGTCAATACGCGCCGGCTCGCCGAACGCGTCACGCATCATATGGCCGAGCGGCTGGGCGAATCGGCGGTGCTGGCGCATCACGGCAGCCTCTCGCGGCGGCTGCGTCTCGACGCGGAACAGCGACTCAAGCGCGGCGATCTCCGTGCCGTCGTCGCCACGGCGTCGCTCGAGCTCGGCATCGACATCGGATCGGTAGACCTCGTCTGCCAAATCGGGTCGCCTCGATCGATCGCGGTTGCGCTGCAGCGCGTCGGCCGGTCGGGACACCAGGCGGATCCGGCCAGCATCCCAAAGGGACGCATCTTCGCGACCACGCGCGACGAGCTCGTGGAATGCGCCGCGCTCGTTCGGGCGATCCGGTCGGGCTCGCTCGATCGGCTCGAGTTCCCGAGCTGGCCACTCGACGTGCTGTGTCAGCAGATCGTGGCGGCTGCGGCGTGTGAGGCGTGGCGCGAGGACGACCTGTTTGCGCTGGTCCGCGGCGCGGATCCCTATCGGGAGCTGCCGCGCCGCGACTTCGACGCCGTCGTCGCCATGCTCGCCGAAGGGATCGCGACCGGGCGCGGGCGCCGCGGCGCGTACCTCCATCGAGACGAGGTGAATGGCGTGGTGCGCGGACGTCGTGGCGCCAGGCTTGCGGCGATCACCTCAGGCGGCGCCATCCCCGACAACGCACAGTACTTCGTCGTGGCGGAGCCGGAAGGCGCCATCGTCGGCACGCTCGACGAAGACTTCGCCGTCGAGAGCCTGGCGGGGGACGTGTTCCTGCTGGGATCCAATTCGTGGCGGATTCGACGCATCGAGGCCGGACGCGTGCGCGTGGAAGACGCACACGGTGCAGCGCCGTCCATCCCGTTCTGGCGCGGCGAAGCGCCAGGACGCACCGTCGAGCTCTCCGATGAAGTGTCGAACGTGCGCCAGGCGATTGCGAGCGAGCCGGATCCGACGACGTGGCTCGTCCAGGAATGCGGGCTCGATGCCCGAGGGGCCGAGCAGGCCGTGCTGTACGTGCGCGCGGGAGCGGCGGCCCTTGGCGCGCTGCCGACCAAGCGCCGGATTGTGGCCGAGCGCTTCTTCGACGAGGGCGGGGGGATGCAGCTCGTCATCCACGCGCCCTTCGGAGCCCGGATCAACCGCGCCTGGGGCCTTTCGCTGCGGAAGCGGTTCTGCCGGACGTTCAACTTCGAGCTGCAGGCCGCGGCCACCGACAACGGCATCGTGATCTCGCTCGCCGAGCAGCACAGCTTTCCGCTCGAAACGGTCTTCTGGTATGTCCGGCCGCCTACCGTCGAAGCGGTGCTGAAGCAGGCGCTGCTCGACTCGCCGATGTTCGAGGCGCGGTGGCGCTGGAATGCGACGCGCGCGCTGGCCATCCTTCGGTTCGCCGGCGGCAGGAAAGTGCCGCCGCCCATCCAACGCATGCGGTCGGCCGACCTTCTTGCGTCAGTCTTTCCGGATCAGGCCGCCTGTGGCGAGAACATCGTCGGCGACATCCGGATTCCCGACCATCCGCTCGTCAACGAAACCATCCGCGACTGCCTCACCGACGCGATGGATCTCGAGCGCCTCAAGGCGCTGCTCATCGCGCTCGACGCCGGCGAGATTGAAGCGGTGGCCATCGACACCGCGGAACCGTCGCCGTTCTCGCACGAGATTCTCAACGCCAATCCGTACGCGTATCTCGACGATGCGCCGCTCGAGGAGCGACGGGCACGCGCGGTGCAGATGCGCCGGACGCTTGGGAACGATGCCGGCGACATTGGCGCGCTGGATCCGGCCGCGATCGAGGAGGTGCACGACGAATCCTGGCCGGTCGTCCGCGACGCGGAAGAGCTGCACGACGCGCTGCTGACGCTCATCGTCCTGCCACCGGCGGCTGAGTGGTGCGGATTCGTTGAAGCGTTGGCCCGTTCGTCGCGCGCAACGATGGTGCGTGCGGGTGAGGCGTCGTTCTGGGTTGCGGCCGAGCGGCTGGCGACTGCCACGTGCCTGTATCCAGAGAGCCGCCTCGATCCCGCTATCGCATCCGTGGAGCGGTCGCCCGCTGCCTCTCGCGAAGCAGCCGCCATCGAAGCTGTACGCGGCTGGCTCGAGTCCACCGGGCCGACGACGGCCGCGGCCCTGGCGGCGCGGCTGGCGCTGCCGCGGGAGATCGTCGAGGGGGCGCTGCTCGCGCTCGAGTCCGAGGGCCAGATTCTGCGGGGTCGGTTCACGCTGTCAGCCAGGGGCGCGGATGCCGACCTCGAGTGGTGCAACCGCCGGCTCCTGGCGCGAATTCATCGGCTGACGCTCGGCCGGCTCCGACGCGAGATCGAGCCGGTGACAGCCGCCGACTTCATGCGATTCCTTTGTACGTGGCAGCATCTGGCGCCAGGCACGCAGCTGCACGGCGTGGACGGCGTACTCAAGATCGTCGAGCAGCTGCAGGGCTACGAAGTGTCGGCCGGCGCGTGGGAATCCGAGGTGCTCCGCCGGCGGGTCGCTGACTACACGACGGATCTGCTCGATCGACTCTGTCTGTCTGGCGAAGTGATGTGGGGCCGTCTGTCGCCGCATCCCTCCTTTGCTGTCGAGGTCAGCGCGAACGATGCGGATGTTCCAGCCCATTCGGCCGGCCCCCGCGTTCGTCCGACGCGCGTCGCACCGGTGGCGATCTTCTTGCGCGAGGACGCCGGCTGGCTGCTCGATCCGGTTGCCGCCGCGGAGAGAAACGCCCATCCGTCGGTGCTTTCGCATGCGGCCCTTGCGATCGCCGAGACACTCGAGAAACGGGGAGCATCGTTTCTTCCAGCGCTCGCCAAGGCGACGGGCCTGCTGATGAGCCAGGTGGAAGACGCCCTCTGGGAACTGGTTGCCGCCGGCGCCGTCACGGCCGACGGGTTCGACAACCTGCGCGCGCTCGTCGACCCCAAACGCCGGCGCGGCGAGGGCCGCGGCCGCCACCAGCGGCCACGACACTCAGCCGGCCGGTGGACGTTGCTGCGCCCTGACACGACAGATGCGCCACCGGTGCCGCCCGCCGATCTCGAGCGCACCAGGGCCGAGAAGTTCGCCCGTCAGCTGCTGGCGCGCTGGGGCGTCGTGTTCCGCGATCTGATGGCGCGCGAAACGCTGGCGCCGGCCTGGCGCGACCTGCTGATGGCCTTGCGGCGCCTGGAGGCTCGCGGCGAGATTCGTGGCGGTCGGTTCGTCAGCGGCTTTCTCGGCGAGCAGTTCGCGCTCCCGGAAGCCGTGGATCTGCTGCGTGTCGTGCGTCGCGCGGCGTCCAGCCTGTCAATCGGTGTGGTGTCCGCCGATCCGCTGAACCTCGCCGGCATCATCACGCCAGGCCCGCGCATCAGCCCGGCCGCGTCGCAGATGGTTCCCATCGTGTCGCCTTCATCTCTGACCACCGGCGTCGGTGATGTGGCGGGAGAATCTGCTAGGATGCGGAACCGTGAGTGAGTCCACGACCCGGCGGCGGCTGATTGTCGCAATGACCGGTGCGACCGGCACCGTCATCGCCGTGCGCCTGCTGCAGATGCTGCAGGAGACCGACGTGGAAGTCCACCTGGTGATGAGCAAGTGGGCGGCGCGGACGCTCGTCCACGAAACATCGTTTGCGCCAGACGATGTGCAGCGGATGGCGACGGCGGTGTACGCGCCCACCGACCAGGGTGCGGCAATCGCGAGCGGATCGTTTCTGACCGAGGGCATGATCGTCGTGCCGTGCAGCATGCGGACGCTCGCGGCCATCGCCCACGGGTACGGCGACACGCTCATCCATCGCGCGGCCGACGTCGTCCTCAAGGAGCGCCGGAAGCTTGTCCTCTCGGTCCGCGAGACGCCCTTCAACGACATCCATCTCGAGAACATGCTGAAGCTGTCGCGCATGGGCGTGGTCATCTGTCCGCCGATGCCGGCCTACTACGCGCGTCCCCAGACCGTCGACGACATCATCACCTCGTCGGCGGCGCGCCTGCTCGATCAAGTGGGCGTCCATGTGGGGACGACCGCCCGCTGGGACGGCGAGATGGAAGTCGGGGTCGAACCCTGAACTGGTGTTAGCATGTCTCTCCCGACGGCCGCACTGGACGTCGGCCCTGCCACTCAGCGACAGCGGAGATCACCATGAAAATACTGTTCCAGCGCTCGGCACTTGTCACGATCGGCGCATTACTGCTTGTTGTCTGGGTGGTCGGTTTGTCCGCGCAGGCGAAAGATCCGCTTGTGGGAACGTGGAAGCAGAACGTTGCGAAGGGCAGCTGCATCGTGACGGCCACCAACGCCCCCTGCGGCAATCCACCTCCCCAGGTCGCCACAACCCGCGTCTTCGAGGACCTCGGCAACGGGTTCATGTACGTCATGAATGACGGCATGAACGCTCAGGGAATGCCGAACGGAAACCGGATCGTGTTCAAACGCGACGGCAGGGACTACCCGATCGCCTCGAGAGGACAGACCGGGGTGGTCACGATCGCTTTCACGGTGAAGTCGAGCAGTCCGTGGACGGCCGACTACGTGACCAAGACCGACGGCAAGGTCACCGCGACCGCGACCGAGACCCTCTCGCCGGATGGGAAGACGTACACCGCCACCACCAAGGCCACTGACGCCCAGGGTCGGCCCATCGTGACCGTGCTCGTGCTCGAGAAGCAGTAACCGATCCTGCTACACCGTGACCCTTGTGCCTGGGGCGCAAGGGTCGCTCACCACCTCAAGCGAGCGCGGCCGCGGTCTTCGACCACGCGCATCTGGTCGCTGATCTCGGCTTGGCGCATGCGGACGTACTCGCTCGGATTCGCGGCCAGCAACCGCTTCGGATTCGGCAGCACGGCGGCGAGCAGCGCCGCTTGCGGGCGCGTCAGCCGGCTCGCGCTCGTGCCGAAGGTCCGCTCGGCTGCGGCCTCGATGCCGAATATCCGCGGCCCGAATTCCGCGACATTCAGGTACATCTCGAGAATCCGCTCCTTCGGCCAGAAGGCTTCGATGATCACCGCGAAGTAGCCTTCGAGCGCCTTGCGCACGAAACCGCCCCCGTTCCACAAGAAGAGGTTCTTCGCGACCTGTTGGGTGATGGTCGAGGCGCCGCGGAGCCGGCCGCCGTCGCGATAGGTCTCGATCGCGTCGTTGATCTGGTCGACGTCGAAGCCCCAGTGCTCGAGAAACTTCTGATCCTCGGCCGCAATCACGGCGTGCGCCGCGTTCACTGAAATACGCGAGCGATCAACCCAGCGATAATCGATCGCGCCGATGGGGCCTGGCTCGAGCCACATCACGGCGCTCGTCGGCGGCCTGTACCAACGCAGCGCCAGAACGCTCCCCATCGTCACGACCAGCCAGATGGCCAGCAGCCAGATCGCGGCGCGCACGAACTTTCGGACCAGAGAAGAAAGGCGGGCCATCACCGACGATGATGGCACGGGCGTCGGCGCACCGGCTAGATTGGCGCGGCGAGGATCGCCGCTATCTGGCGATCGAGCTCGGCAATGGCGTCGGCGAGCTGCGTTTTCCGTATGGGGTGTGTGGCGGCCTCCAGCTGACGGCTCAATCCCGTACGCGCCAGCTTGAGCGACTCGATCCGGCGAACCTGTTCCGGGTTCGCAACCGCGGGCTTGCTCGCCTGCTCGCGGCTTCGCTGCAGTTCCTCCAGGCGTTCCTGGATTTTTGCATCGGCGTCGATCAGTCCTTCGCCGGAGTCTCCCACAGAATCAGCCGCGGCCCCTCAGGGGCTGGCTGACCTCGCACGGTCGAGGGCTCCACTTCGAGGCGTCGGGTTCCTTCTTGAAGTGCGTGGTCGTCGCGTACGGCTGCGCCAGGTTCACCGGATCGGTCACCACCGTGGTCAGGAGGAGCCACCGATCGGCGTTGTCGCTGACGACATCGAAGGATTCGGTCAGCACGGTCTGGCTGCCATAGGGGACGCCGTTGCGCTGCAGGTACCCTGGGCGCAGGTTCGTGGTGACCACGCGCAGGCCTCCGCTCAGGACCGGCGCGCCACCGCGGCCGGCCGGCTGGCCCTGGCCCTCGGCCATGGTTTCCCATCGCGCCACCGAGTGGCCTTGCCACTGCGGCCCGCCCGTGGGGGCGGGCACAGTGCCGAACTGAAAGAGGCGCACTTGGGTGCCCGCGTCGGTCTCCACCTTGAGTGTCGTGTCGTTGTCCCAGGAGATGCGGAGCCGCGTCGGCATGCGCATGATGCCGGCCGCGCCGTACGCCTTGCACTGTTCGCCGGCCGCGACGTCACGAGCCGGATCGAACGCCTCGGCCGCCATCCGGCCAGCTGGGCTCACGGGCACGCTGCCGACGTCGCCCACGGGCGGAGCGACCATGCGGACGCGCCAGTCCTCGGTGATGACGGACACCCAGTTTCCGGTGAAATCGGCCGGCGCCACCGAGCGAGGCGTGGCCGGCGGCGCCTGCCCCCGGCCCGCCGGGGCCTGGGG